>DJWA01000005.1 GCA_002440905.1 Candidatus Roizmanbacteria bacterium UBA6242
CTGTTTTTCCAGTTGAGGATTTTTTTGTCCCAGGGAGTGGGATTGAACTTGGGACAACAAACCGGTACCGTATTGCTTTTCATAAAAAATAATTAATTATTAACTTATTGGATATTAAGGATAGTATTTTTGTAAGAAAAGTCAAGGTTGTCTCAATCTTACTAATATGTAAATAGTAATAGTTTATGTAAGCCCATCAAAACCCTAGAATAAGCTTCAATCCAAGGAAAGATCCCAAAAGGACAAAAACGATCTTAATAGTTTTATTGCCTTTGTAACTGCCGAGTTTTGATCCAATGAAACCGCCCAAAGCACCTCCGATTACAGCCGGAATCGTTAACCCTAAATCATAGAACCCGCTTTTGACGTAGAGAAATGACGAGAACAATACCCAAAAAAATACGATGAAGTAATAATGGCCAAGAGCGTCGATGAAATCGAAGCCCCTCGTGTGGAAGGTCGTGATCGTGAAGAGAATCCCATTGCCAGAACCAAAAAAGCTTTCGTAAAAACCCAAAGCAAGGGCAAAAGGATATGAAGCCAGCTTTTGCAACGTTGAACGCTTTTTGTCGGTTTCCTTCAACCCCAGCCCCTTATTGAGATACGTATAGACGACCAGACCGATAATGATC
Source organism: Candidatus Roizmanbacteria bacterium UBA6242 (assembly GCA_002440905.1). Taxonomy (GTDB): domain Bacteria; phylum Patescibacteriota; class Microgenomatia; order UBA1406; family GWC2-37-13; genus GWC2-37-13. The sequence continues at coordinate 633 of DJWA01000005.1, forward strand.
AGGCCTATAACTATTTCCAAATATCTTTGCTCTATATTGATGTTGGTTGCGACCCCAAGATAGACACCGACAAAACCTATTAAGGTGAAAAATACCATAAAATACCAGTCCTTTTTCCTGTTCTTAAGATAATTGTATGAGGCGGGAAGGACCCAAAAAGCACCTGTTATCTGGTTGATGGCAATCGCTGTTGGCAGGCTTACGCCAAAGGAAATGAGCACCGGAAGGGTTATAATCGACGTGCCAGCGCCGGACATTGAACTTAAGATCGCCGCTAACAAAAACGTGAGGAATATAAGAATGGAATCCATTTGGGAAATTATATCAGAGCGTGACTACGAGGATAAATATTTATACTGTGATTACACATATTCATATTCATAATTTGACTATCCCGACCATGATGGAACTTTGACTGATACATCACTATAATAGATCTATTCATGAAGGACTTAAGAATACTAATAATAGGTTTCCTTGTCGGCGTCGCGGCCGTATCCGGATTCACGGTTTTCAAGACCCAAGAACAATCGCCAGCGAAGGTTGTGGAAGAAACATCGCCGACCTCCACATTTTCCATAGAGCCGGCTCCGTCAGCGTCTATAAAAGGTACAATCACTGACCGCCAAGGAGAACTTCTATGGGAATCACGGGTGGCGACCGAACCGGCAAAACTGTTAGATAACGTTTTAATTCAACAAGGCGAACGGCTCGTTACCGGAGTCGATGGTTCGGTTGCGATTGATTTTCCGAGAGTCGGATCGATTTCCCTCGGTGAGGATTCGGACCTGTCATTTATCCAGACACTTCCCGTCAATTTTGTCGTTAAGCAAACGAAAGGTATTGTTAAGTACGAAATTGAAGGGGACGTGCCCTTGTCAATAAGGATAAGAAGTGCGATTTTAATAAAAGATAATGGAATTGTCGAAGTTACCGTTACCGAGGGCGACTCCTTAATTAGCATCGCGCTCCTTGAGGGAACGGCGACTATCGGGTTTAACGATCTTGAATACGTCAGCCGAGTCTTTAACTTGAGGGAAGGGGAAACCTACGAATACGACAGCGACCAAAGGACGGCCATCAACATAAAGAATAAATAATAATTAAAGTTTCTCTAGAGGATCTAGAATAGTCTCACCCTCGTAACCTAAAGCCCACAAAGCCAATCCGCCGAGTTTGTACTTTTTGACAAGTTTTACCTTCTCTTCAATTGCCCTTTCGTCCGGATAAAAAATCTGGTGGTAGGTGTTTGTTTCCTCGTTTTTGTATATAAGATAAGACTCCTTCGCGATCGGGTCAAACTGGGCACTGCAGGTTGCGCATTCTTTCAATAATTTTTCAACCCTGAGGTTGCTGGCGGTTATACCTGATCCGGGAATGACGGCCGAAGCGGGGTCATCTTTTAACGTTTCCCATTCGTATCCGTATAGCGGAACCCCTAGGATTATTTTTCTGGGCTCTAAAATATCAAGGGCAAGTTTGATCGAAGTTTCGGTATCAAATTCGGCAGTGACGCCGGCACCATTATTTGGGGCAACGGCTCCCGTTACCGATGAACCGGGGTAATGGAAATCATAGGTCATGAATATTACCTTGTCGACATATTCTGAAATTGCCTTAACGTCGATAAGGTAAGGCTTAAGCATTGCCGTCGGGGATACGTCGATACTCAACTCGACCGTTTCATTTTTTCTATTTAATTCTTCATCAACCGTTTTCATGAAAGACGTAAAGCTTTGTCTTGCGGACTCAGACGCTATCGTCACGCTCTCAATGTCTATATTCACTCCTTCAAATCCATATTCGTCAATAATTGGGGAAATTTCATTTATTAAATTTTCAGCATGTTTGACTGGATCTGCCATAAGAAGATCGATCGTCTCCTGATCACCGCTAAAGATGACTAACGACCGGTTGATCCGTTTTTCTTTTGCGTTCTTTAAAATTGATGCTATTTTTTTAGACTGTAACATCAACCATCCCGGTTCGGTCTCTGTCGGTTTGGCCCGCTTCATGATTGTCCCGTCTTTATCGATTGTCAGACCAAAGTAACTGATTTCATCCAGGTCTTTGAAAAAATCGTCGCCCTCCCTATCGACAAGCCAGTAGGGTAAGAACCCGATCGCCTCCGGTTTCTCAAGTCCCAAAGGATTCAAAAACTTCTCCGCATCAATAGAAGACTTTGCAAAATATCCGAGGGCGGTCACAAAGACGGCGACACCGATTCCAAGTCCAATAATAAATAACAGCAGTTTTTTGAACATATTTATTGCTCAAATTTTGACTTGTAAAAACCCATCGTTCGTTCCATAACCAAAGGCCACTCGCCCCGGTTGAAGTTGTGGTTTTCCCCAGGGTACGTATAATACTCAACGTCTTTATCCATTTCCTTTAGCGTTTCAAATAGATTGTCAGACCATTTTTGGGGAACTTCTTCGTCAAGTTCGCCCTGGTTGATCATAATCGGTGCCTCTATCCAGTCGAGATAATTGGCAACCGAGTATTTGTTAACGTCGTAATCTTCTTCAAAATCGGCGACCAATTTTCTTAAGGATTTTCCGTAATCTTCGGCTTGATCGGTGTAGTAAAGAATCGAATAGGGGAATGGTTTTGAAACCGGCGCCCAAAGGACGGTTGGGTATTCCTTACCCGTTATCTCAAGTACCGACAAGGCGATTTGTCCGCCATTTGAATGTCCCCAGAGTCCTATATGACTGTTGTCATACCGGACATTCATTGATTTCCCAGCCAGTGCTTGATTTAAATTCTTAATAGAGTTTATCTGCTCAATCGCGGTGACATAAGTCAAAAATCTGTCCTCCATCGGGTCGTTTGACCCTTTGTCAGAAAACCCGTAACCCAGAAAATCTGGAGCCAAAGTTATAAATCCTTTTTGTGCCAGATATTCACCCCCGCGTCTAGTTCCTTCACCGATTGAGTATATCTCTACATCAACATATCCCCTGATCATAACGATGACAGGGTATTCTCCAGGAATCTTGGGAACGTTCATCAAGCCGCTCACCTTTTTATCTCCCACATAGAAATAATAGAGATATGATACAAAATCATCTTCGTCCTTTAGTTGCTTATCTATAGTGATTTCGCTTCCCAAAAAATCCGTCATCTTCAGTGCCGTATAGGTATATGCAGCTAGCTTTTTCTCATCCAGAATCTTTCCTTTACCAACGGGAGATAATACCCGGCCATCGTCAAAATATTTTATTCCAAAATATGCGGCAATAATTATGGCGATAAAGAATAGAAATATAATTATTTTTTTCATGTATCTCATTAATTATACTTTCTTGCTCTATAATCTAAAAACCTAAAGTAAGAATAAGGGAGTCTGATCGGTATTTATTTATCGGTCAAGAGTTGCTGACGTTGAAGCCTCAGGAGTCGGAGTAATACCTTTAATTACATTGCTGATAAATCTTTGTAGTCCTTTCCATTTGTCCTCACCTTCTTTGGGGACCAAAATATATTGGCGGTCATTTGATACTGAGTGCTCAAGGACGTTTTGATCGGACAAGACAACGGTTGTCGTCCTGTACTCGTCTGTATTATCCGCCTCTCCTATAAATTTCTTTATTAAGCTTATCCCGATATCAGTCCTGACATCCTCCCGGAACTGGTCCATTAATGGGATTATCTTGGGAACAAATCCAATAGATAAAACCCTATCCTTGACCGCCGTTATTATCTGTTGTTGTCTTTGGGCGCGGTTAAAATCCCCGCCGTCAGTCAATGAGTGCCTAGTCCTGGCATATTTGAGGGCGGTTTTCCCATCCATTTGAGTTATACCTTTTGTAAATTCCAGTTTCTCGTAGCGGCAGGGGAAAGCTAACTCGGGTTCCGACGTAGCATTTTTGACAAATTCTTCTATTTTCGGATCCTCCTTAAATTTATTCTCCCGGTCGTCCGGAGAATCGGTTGGCGAAAGGTATGGTTTGGCCTTTTCAAATAGTTCATCTTGACCGCAAAGATCTTTCTCCTTTCCTTCTATAGGGTACTCATCATCGGTAAATGACCGCGGTACGTCTACTTCTATACCGCCTAATATATCTATCGCTTTGGTGAAGCCTTCAAAATTGACGCTCAAATAACCGTCGATTTCAAGCCCTGTGATCTGGGAAACGATCGTTTCTATAAGCTTGGCATCGTCTTCCTTACCCATAAATTTCCGGTCCAGCCCCGGGTAGTTTTGTGGATAGAGCTCTATCTGATAAACTGCGTTTATTTTCGTATGAAACCCTTCCTCGGTTTTTGTCGGAAGCTTAACCCACAGGTCACGGGGGATCGAAACGAGGGTGGCTTTCTTCGCCTTTATATCTATATGGGCGACCATCATTGTGTCTGTTAGATATGTCCCTTCGTGGGCGCCGCCTCCGTACCCCAAGAGAAGAAAATTGAAGGCGGTCTTTTCGGGGGGTGGCTTGACTACAGGTTGGTTTGAAGGTTTTTTTCCAAAGTAGTAGGATTTCAATGCATACGAAAGACCAAAAGCAAAAAGCACAGCCACGATGATTATTAAAACTTTCCTCATAGGGATCAGATTATTATAATAGAAGTTTTTATACTTTTCAGGCAACGTTGTTATTACGGATCATTTGCAGACGATCAATCTCCGTAGGTAGAGTTTCCCTACCTATGTAATTAGGTAGTATCTTATCGGTGTCCACTAATAGAATATACATTCTTGACATCGAGCATCTGTAATTGTAATAAAAAGATCGCTTTCATTAGTCTGTTATATTGCAGTTGATTATCGGTCTTATTTAATTGAATTGATGCCGTAAATAAACAGTCGATGGTCATATGATTAGCATTCTTAAATTAAGATGCTAAGGTTCTTATCTGTTAAGTTACGTAAGTAAAAGGTAAGAATTGATTTTTATTTAATGGTATACTTTTTTTGATGATTACAACCGCAATCATTTCAGCTGCCGCGATCGTCTTCACAATCAGTAGTTATATCAACACCGGAGTTAATACTGCAAACCTTGCCTACGATAAAAAAGTTGTTGCCGAGTCACTCTCTGAAATGAACCAGACCGCCAAACTGCTTAAGGAAAAGGCGGAACTTGAGACCGACCCGGACTTGAGACAGAAAAAACTTCTCGTTGCCCAGAAACTTGAAGAGACCCATGAGAAAATGGATTCGTTGCAAGATACGATGATCACAAGAACCGCCCGCAAAGAATTTGCGTCCCTTGTCAAAGGGGCGGTCGTCGGGAATCTTGACCGGATTTCAAAGATAGGGGAGCTCGGTGGACAGATTGCCGGAACCATCGACGGTTCAATCGACACAACGGTTGCTATCAGGCAAACGGTCGGATCATCGACCGTTGATGACATCGCCATGTGGAAAGTAGCTGCCAAATCGAGTGAATCGATCGACCTTGAAATAGCCAAAGTGGAAGCTAGACAAAAAGCAAAAGAACTGGCTGGACTAAATGACGAGTTGGCCATGATGATTCGTGACCTTGACGAACAGGAAAAAGCTGACAAGATATCAAGTGAAGAATATGAAAAGAAGCTCGGGGGTATAGCAATCGAGAATCCTACCCGTTTCAATATCGACGAGCAGGATGCCCTTTCGGGATTGGATACCGACACTTCAAACCTTGGGGACACGGCTAAGAATAATGGCAACCATGAATTAAAAAAGGTCGACCCCGGGTCGATATTGGGGGACTGGGTAATTCTGAAGTGGAAGGACAATGTACCATCTTCGGCTTCAAAAGCACTCTGGAAGTATCGGTTTTATCGGTTTATGGAAAACGGCAAAGCAATCCAGAATTATGGGCATATATTTGAATTAAAATATACGCTTGATTCAATCGGCAAGGGAATGCTTGAAATAACCAACGTGACCGGCGCACCCCAGGAATACCTTAATCAACAGGTCGTGCAGGAGCGATATTTTTCCCAGATCGGAAAAAAACAGTGCTTTCTTTTTGACGGTGAGACAATTTATCTCTACCCAAAAGAAACTTGTGACCCCAATTCAACTGAACGTTATACTTTAAAACCGAGAAAATGAAGCACGAAAATACCGGCAGCAAACTATCAATATTCAAAAAACTGGTCGTAATGGTTCTCTCAATTGCAGTCGTTGGCGGACTTGCCTTAATGGCGTATACCAACCGGAATTTAATTCTTTCTTATTTCCCGTTTCTGAAAGCCAATTCATATTCTAAAGACCAACAAAAAGTCATCAATGCCATCGGTTTACCCCAGTCATATACCATAGTCATGATTCCGGGCGAGGCAAGGCAAGAGATCTGGCAGTATCCTTTAATTGATGAAATATTCACGTTCAGTGACGGCTCGTTTGAATTCAGGACACACAAGAAATTCGGACTATCGGAAAATCCCAATCTGCTCTATGCGAAGTTTGAGCCTTATATTTTCTATTCGGCACAGACTTTGTCGGATATCGAAAGAGTGGTTGGTACAGAAGCATACGTTTCCTCCAAAATCGATTCCGGACTTCTTGAAAATGCCACAGTCCATAACTTCGGAAATCTCGTTTCGATCGGCACCCAGGACGACAAGGTCGTATTCGTCAAGACAATGATGTATCAGGATACGGGAGAAGAGATGTCCCAACCAACCAACGCGCCGACAAACGAAACCATTGAAGACGATAACGAATGGATGACCGGACGGGTATTCTCGATGGACGGGATATTTTCCGTATTTGTCGATACCGAATTTAAGAACAATATCTACTCGACATTGGACTTTGACGAGGGCAGGCGAATTCACGTTTTTTGCTTCAGAGGAAGCCAAAATTCCGAAGGATCCCCATGCGAGGGAACCGGTTCCCCCATATTCAGCATTGCCGAATATACCAAAGCCCAGTATGACGAGATTCTTGAATCTCCATATGCCGAAGCATACGTAAAAGTAGGGGAGAAGGACGGCACAATCTATGTATTCTCGCACCCGAACGGCGACATGCCTATAGAACTCCAGGGTAAAATAAATACCATCTACGACTACGTTATTGAGAGTTTTATGATGGGTGAACCTTCCTAAAAAGGCGAGATAAACTCAAATCACAGCTTCGATTATCCGGCAATCTACTTAAAAGAATTGAATTCTAAAAAAAGTATCAAGATTATCTTTTCTCTCCGCACTCCAAACAAGAATCCCTATGGACGCAAAGCAAGTTTCCGCATTTCATACACTTCCATCTTTTTTGTTCGAATTTAACAAATTTGCTAATCCCGGATTTATCTATATTCTTTAGATTTTCAATCATGCTCATTCCGTACTTGAGGCGGTATCTCTTATCCAGATTCTTTAATCTCGTACAGGGAAATTCTTCGCACTTCTCGGAACAAAATAGCATTCTATTTTTTTTGAGGATATGACAACTATTGATTACGCATTTTCTGCAACCTTTGGGTTTATTCTCGTCAATTCCCCTGCAGCCAAGGCATTTGTTTTTTTCTCGCATATGCCCTATGCATATAGCACAGTTCATTCCGCAAGGGGCTATCAGTTCGGGGATAATGGTTGATTTTGCAATCATAATACGATTAGATAGTCCAAGTATATAAATTTAATTTAGTCAAATCATCAAGATATATTTAAATTTTTACTAGTATTGCGACGGTTCAGTTAGAAGAATTGTTTAAATCCCTTATTGGGATGTCGGGACTGGAGTGAGAGTAGGAGTGGGAGTAAAGGTCGGAGAAGGCGTGAGTGTTGTCTCGCCAGTTGGTGTTGGCGTATTGGTTGGTTCAGATGATGGGGTTGGAGTTTCAAATATCTTTCCACCGGTCACAATCACGATATCAAACTCGCTATCCGTTTCAAGTTCGCTTGATTCAACCCTGACGTTATCGAAAGTTGGACTCAATAAATCTTTAATATCGTCGGCAACGTCTTTGAAATCCTCACGGGCTGTGATAGTTGTAACGGTGTTGTCAAATTCATCAGCATTGCCAGTCTCGATATTATCAGCACTGTATCCTGCATCTTCAAGGGCTTCAACGACTTGACCCGCTTGACCGGGAGTCCCTGTGCCGTTGATAACCTGAACTTTAACCGAAGTTTTGTCTATTTCGGGTTTGTCGGTTGGAGTTGGGGTAACCGTTGCCACAACCGCTTCCTTAGTCTCCTCGGTTTTTTTTGGTTGATTAAAATAAAAATATCCTCCGACCGAAGCGGCTAATATGACAACGACAATAAAAGCTACGAGAGGTCCCTTGTTTTGCTTAGGCCTCATTATTGGAGTTGGAGCCATATTCACAGTTTCATCCATAGTCAGAATCATTATAACCTCTCATTTTTATTCGTCAACCCCTAAATGATTTGATGGAGTTATATTACATATCATAATGTAAGAATTGAGTCTGTAACCTTGCTTAATATTTATGCTTAAAAATAATGCAAAGTAGGGAGTCAGTAATTTTTAGTCCTTATAGCTTTTCAATTTATTATCAATTTTTTCTTCAAGTTTATTCATGTTGTCCATAAATGTATTATCAAGATCTATGTCGAATTTGTCTGCAAGCACTAATACCGACCATAGACAATCCGAAATTTCATGGGAAATCTTATCTTCACTACTGTTGTTTTCGGATAAGAGAATTAATTCCTTTACATCTTCAAGAAACCCATTTATTAATTCCCTTGTCGTCCATTCTTTACCGTTTTGATTTATTTCTAAACGTTTATATTTTTCCCTTATCTCCAAAGCCCTTTTTTGATAATGCTTTATGTCCATATAATTAAATTGAGTAAAACTATCAAGGATGGGAATTCGTAAAACGACGTTAGATCAAGTTTAACTAATTTTCCTTAAACCCTAATTCATTCAAAACTTCTTTAATTTGGTTTATTTGTGAGTCTTTGATAACAAGATAATCTTTAGAATAAGTCGAAACGACTAGATTATTTAATCCCTTATTCGCACAAGCAGAATTTATGGTAGCTAACGTTCCAGCCATAAAAGGAGTGCTCAAATTTAATGAAACCAACCTCCATAGATTATTATTTTTCTCGATTATATTTAGCGATGAAATATTGTTTATATCCGTTACTACCGTAATTTCATCCTTATCTTGCGAAACCATAAAATGATTTGAATTTAAAGGAAGAGATTTTACTTTTGCGTAGACATATTGTTCACTAGAAATGTTGAAGGTACTTTTACTAAGCATTTCTAATATCTGTTTTTTCATAATTAAGAGTATATCAAGTCTAAAATAATTTGATAAGTAAAGGCGTATGGAACTTTTTTATCCCTATGGTCTGTTTACCTGTTAATTAATAACAAATGAAAATAATTGTACCGTCATGACAAAAAAACTATTTGTTATATTACAAGGTTCGTTAATCTCCTGTCCATTTCCATTTCTCTGATTGAAACTCCCTGTTCAAGTATTTGACTATCACTTAAAGTCGGTAATGAATGTCTATATCTAGTAAGAATCCTTTCTCGAAGTTCGTGTATGTTTTTAATGTTCCCAATAGTATGGGTGAATAATCCGGGATCTAATTCGTCTATAGTCGTCATACCAACAACATCGGTCAAATGACCCACCCAAATATTTTCTAACGAAAGCAAGGGCGACAGTTCAGAAATACCGGGAATATAATGTCCGTTTTCAACAATTCTCGTTAGGGCAAACGTATCGCCGACATTCTCATCTTGGATCGGAAGCCCAAAGTGAATCAATCTCTTACCCATAACGGCTTCTTCAGGATATTCTTGTTCTGGGATACGTATGAAGAGTTTGATTCCAAATTTTTCCTGCATAGCTTTTATTGGAACCTCAATTTTATTAGAATTTATTGCTACCCGGATATTTTGATAACCATTACTTCTTTCAATAAGTGACATGTCAGATGTATTATATAGCACTGTGAAAGCACTATTAATTATAAATAATTAATGAAGAGAGTAGCATCACCTAAGAATGCATTTTTGAGGTTTCTGCGGAGCAGGGAGTCTGGAACTTTTCAATCTTTATAGCTTAACTGATTTAATACTCTTTGAAGATTATTACTTTTGATTTATTGCCTTGAAAAAAATATTGTGGGAAGCGTACAACGAAGACAGTAAATCAATAAGAATATGTTCGGTGATTTTGGTTTTCATAAAATATCTTTTGTCCGCCTCTATTTTTAAGCATTTTGTTATTACATGTCCATCAACAATTATCGAATAATATATTGTCCCCGGCGGCGTATCACCATGATAGGGGCGTCTGTCCATGATATCCATTGTCCCTGTCGTGGAGATGACAATATCGGTATTAGTTTTTCTTCTTAGAGCCAAAGCCATTTCCATTGAAACTTGCGGGGAATACACCTGGCCGAAAGAAAGCGCGGACAAAGGAACTCCAAGCATTATTTTTGCATTTTCATCATAAACGACCCAACCTTGATTAAAAACCTTACTGGATCCCGGAGAGTTGGTAATGACATCGGCAATCGCCCCTCCCGTACAAGATTCAATTGTCGAAATTGTCATCTGATGGTGTCTTAAAAAAGTGACAAGCTGTCTTGATAAGTCGGTTAATTTTTCAGTAGCAAAAGGGTTCGTCATCTCCGGTAATAGGGGAGCCATAACCGATACCAAAGACCTCTTTCTATCCGTTAACATCATGAGACCATTTACAAGACTAGTATTGGCGACCATAGATTTATTTAAAGCTTTTCCTTCGTTGCCGATTAACATACTTTGGCTAAAAGCGTCACCGTTGTCAAACGCATAGCCTATATGGACCCATGAATGGGGATTGGATGAACCGACTTCGCCGACAGTTGAGATTGCCAAGTTGTCGTTTCTGAGTCTTCTTACTTGTTTTGCCATTTCTATTACAACTTCGGGCGAATATTCCCCATATTGATCCATTGTTTCTTTTTTCACTCCTAATCCCTTTTTGGCTTCTTGGCTATATACTATCACTCCATTTCTGAATACTTTAGTCGCACCCGGTACAGTTATTCTGTTCAAAATGCTTCCGCCCGTGCAACCCTCGGCCACAGCGATTGTTTTTCTCTGAGAAGTGAGTTCTTTTATTAAATTATCGGCTATAAATAAATCCTTGTATACAGTTTCGCGATTTGTCGGTTGCAGTTCGTTCGTCATAGAACGCTCATTATATCAAGACCAAGCACAAGATAAATTGTAGCCTAAATCAAAAATCACTCATAAGTAGAAAAATGTATGCATGGCTCTTATAAAACACAGTTTGGATGCGCTTTCGGAATAAAAGAAATAAAGTGATTACCGCAATCATTAATCTTTTCAAAAACCGAACGGGATGAGGATGTTGGTGTAATAAAATTCTTGATTTCAGGCTTCAAACACTTGCTCCAGAAATATACAACAAAGATGTAGGGGATTCACTTCAGTTTATCAAAGACCGCTTCGAGAGCTTGAGATAAATTTAAATGCAGTGTTGAAAAAATAAAATTCTGCGGTGTCTGTTTGAAAATATCCGAACGGAACTCTCCGGGCTTGACGGGCGGAATCCCCCCCACACCCCTCTTTCGCCCGCCCCGCCTTGAACCGGAGCGGAAAGAACCGATTTTAAGTTTTTCTTTGGCGGCTAAAATTCCGGTTCAGGATTTATTTGTACCTTAATTTCACCTTGATACACAAATTGGCCAACTAATTTTTGCGGTTCAGGTCTTGCTATGTACATATCATTATTCTTCGAATAGTAGGCGCCTAAAGTTCCACGAGGCGTAATCGCATAATGTAAAACATGATGAGGACTACCGGATAATCCTTTTGGCCCTAAATGCTTTGGAGAGTAGACCACAAGCAGTTCCTCGTCTTTTATCATGGACGCTAATTTTGGCTCATCAAAAACGCTTGCGGCAAGTAGGAAATCATCGCGATGTATAATCGGCAATCTTATGCGATTGTTCAAGATTGGCGACTCCGCAAGCAGATAACCGTATGGCTGAAATCGGCTCTTGGCTTTTAACTGATTATTTTCATCAACTGTTGTTCCGTCTCTATCAAAATTCAAAACTCGGAATGTATGATTTACAATATCCGCCCACGAAATTTCCTTGCCGATTTCGGGAACAATGCTTTTCGGATCAATGCCTGTTGCTTCCTTATATTTTGATTTAGCACGTTCTTGCGCTGAAGTAAGCATTTCCTCAACCGCTTTATCATTGCCTTTCTGTTTTTCTTTCAATACCGTAGAAAACTCTTCGTCGGTAAGCCCAGAATCTTTTTGAAGTTTCTTAGTGTTGCTTTCATGTTTTCCCATCGCCAAAAGAAGTGAAATCACCCAAATAAATAAAATGAAAGTGATTATTTTTATTGGAGCTGAAACATACACGAGGGAAACTAAAGATAGGACAAGAAATAAAACGGCAGTAACCTTTTGAGGTTTCCATAATCGGATTACTGCCATAATTGTGAACACCAACATCGCCAATGCTGATACCACAATTAAAGTTGTTGGTGCCGTATAATTTCCGGCAAGGTCTTCAGCCGAAGACGCAATCGATAAAAACCAAGTTACTATTCCAAAAATTGCGAGTTGTTTGCTTTTCATATTTTTTATTTGATCAATTCTTCTATTGAAACGTCCAACGCTTTAGCAATCTTCGCAATCACCTGAACACTCGGCTTTTGCACAAAATCGCCCTCGATTTTCGTGAGAGTGGTGTGCTTTACACCGGACTTTCTCACTAAATCATCTTACATTAAGCCAAGTTTATTGCGGTATTTTTTGATATTTTCGCCGATTGTTGCCTTAGTTTCAAAACTTTGATATCATCAAAGCATAGGTTATGCTTTCAGGATTATGATATCAAAAAATCATAATTCCGTAAAGAAAAGCCCGCTTTTGGCCTTACTGAATTCAAAACGGCTGGCGAGTCCTCGCAGAGGGTAAACCAATAAAGACATTTCCCAATTGGCGGAGAGCATGGAACTATATTGGAACTTTTTTTAATAATTTTTTATAACTTTGGATTCACTATAAATACTTGTTCCTTCTATTAATTTTTGATCGTTAAACCAAAAAACAAAACTTTTTTTTGCTTCATTCTTACCAAAAGATGGAAGAATGTGTACCCTTCCCATATCAATTTGTTCAATAAAACTATAAAAAGTTTTATTTAATAAAGAATGTTCTATTGAACGAAATGAAGTTATTACCGCATCTCTCCAATTTTTATATTTAAAAAAGGGCTTTTTCAAGGTCACGTTTTCGTCGTACCAAAAATCACTATTTTCTAAAAGTTTTTTGTCAAATTTAAAGTTTTTAATTTGCATTTTAATTTTTATTTTTTTTAAAAATGAATAATATTCTAAATTTAATATGTATTCCATTTTTCCGTTAACAAATGACATTATATTTAAGCTTAGATCGGACAGAACTGCATCTGTCGACCAGTGTTTTGCTATATTGTCACATTTTGAAATGATTGATTCTAAGATAACTTGCTTTGGAATTATTTTTTCAAAATCATATTTATATCTTTCACTTGCATCTTTTTCAATCTTTAAATCAAGTACATTATTTAATTCTCTCCTAAACTTTATTTCAATTAAGTTTCTTTTTATTTGAATAAAAATAACTATCAAAAGTAGTAGAGCAATTATAAAAGCAGATATTTGAAATATTAGAGGATAAGTAGCAAAATAAATGACAAATTTAATAATAAGATTTAAGCAACCAAGTAAATATATCGTCAAAGAAACCAAATCAACTAAAAAGCCTAAAGGTTCACGAAAGTTATCATAGATTTTATTAATACTCATTTTGCGGAGAAGGAGGGATTCGAACCCTCGAATTCCTTTCGGAATTATACGCTTTCCAGGCGTACGCACTCGTCCACTATGCGACTTCTCCTTGATCAAACTGCTTAAAATTATATCACGCTTTAGCCTGAAGAACCGTTACAGTTTGTATATAACCATGGATAATAAAATTAATAACCACTATTGATGCTTTAGCAAATAATATTGACGCAATCAATCATTTCGTATAATATTTAATATTATGAATCCCTTTAAAACCTTTTTTTACTCTTTCAAAAGATCGCTTTTTGACCTGAAGTATTATCGCGATGTTGCGACTGCCGGATTCGGTTTTTCTCTTAAATACCTTTGGTTCCTGGTTTTTATTTTTTTCGTAATAAAAACTATCGGGCTTGCGGGCGCATATATCCACAACCGACCCCAAATCACTCCAGGTGTAAATCGACTAATTACTTACGCCCAGGATTTTTATCCAGAAGAGCTTGAGCTTAAGGTAGAGAACGGTCAATTATCGACAAATGTCGAGGAACCTTACTACATTGAACTCGACCGGAATTTAAGGGGAGGGGATGAGCGCCACTTCTTGATTATCGACACCGAGGGGTCAATCGAAGACTATCCGAGATATAATACATACGTTCTCGCAACCCGGAATGCTATGGTTTATCCGTCAAAATCCAATAACAGTCAAGTGTCTCAGACTTCAGTTTTCTATTTCCGTGATCTGAAAAACGGTTTTACTTTTGACCGCAACGAATACGACTTCCTAATTGACAATGTCAGACCCTATGCTTCCCGTGCCGTTTATTTTGTCGACTGGTTCGTCTCAATCGGTCTTTTGTTTTTCCTTTTTTTCGGGTCACTCTTCTGGACTATCGCTATAATGATCGGGCTTTTGGCCCTGACTTTTGTTGTCTGGCTTGTTTCTTTACTTCTTAGAAAACCTTACGGATACGGTGACCTTTATAAAATGGGGATGCACGCCGTCACCTGGCCGATCGTCTTTGGTGAAGCGGTAAAATACCTTAACCTACCCATACCAAATGTTTACCATTTGGTGTTTCTTGTATTCATGACGATAGTTCTTTTTAAGATGGACGAATCAAGGCCACAAGTTAAACCCAAAAGAACGAAAAAGAAAAGTTAATAATTTTTTATCCATATATATGAATATATTAATAGCTTATGCGACGTATTCCGGAGGAACCCAGGCTGCTTCAGAATTTTTGAACCAGACCCTGACCGGACTTGGGCACACGGTTACCGTCAAGATGATCTCCGAAGTTACATTTGAAGACACCCTGACGTATGATCTAAGAGTCTTTGCCTCACCCTCGTGGGATAACGACGGTCTTGAGGGTCAACCTCATATGGATTTTGTCACTTTTATGAATAATTCCTCAGACAAAAAGTTCTCCGGTAAGCCAGTCGCTGTTTTCGGGTTGGGGGATTCCTCATACGGACATTTCTGCGGAGCTGTGGATATAATCGAGGAATTCGTCAAGAAAGCCGAGGGTAAGCTGGTTACCGAATCCTTGAAAATCGACGGTTATCTTTTCAATATGGACGCCAACAACCAGCTTCTGACCGATTGGGCAAATAAATTGAAGGTCTAAGATAAAGTGC
>DJWA01000019.1:0-10310 GCA_002440905.1 Candidatus Roizmanbacteria bacterium UBA6242
GCCGGTCACACCCACCGAAACGCCTACCCCGACAGTTGAAACGCCTCCGGCCGGAACCACACCCGCACAAGAACCACCTTTGAATGACGTTCTAAGCCAGCTTGAGACCAAAATAAATGATACGGTCAAAGAAGCAGTCAACGCGCCACCTGCAATACCGACCGTTGAATCACCCGCGCCAACCGCAACTACGCCAACCGGTACTACAACTCCCCCTCCTACAGACGGAGCGCCGGCAATTCCGGACTTCCCTGCAGACGGTACCCAGCCTGCTAAGTGACATCTTTTTGCTTGAAGTAAATTATACAAATACAAACTTTGTTTTGCAGTTATAAACCACACATTTTAATAAGAAGTCAATATAGCAAAGAAGATTGCAGAGAAAATATAAAGAATCTTATGCAGGGGTGGAAGGAATCGAACCCTCATCAAAGGTTTTGGAGACCTCTATTCTACCATTGAACTACACCCCCTGGTGTTCCCGGGCAGAATTGAACTGCCATCTAAGGTTCCGCAAACCTTCATTCTATCCGTTGAACTACGGGAACTGAACTCCCCATATTTTATCACATTTTTTACCAGCTCCCGCCTCCACCTCCTCCGCCTCCACCTCCGGAAAAGCCGCCGGAGAAGCCTGACGAATGACCGGTCGAACTTCGACTCGGGGTTGCTGCTTTGGAAAAGCTGTTAAGGGACGAGTTCATTGAACTGACAAATATGTAGGTATTAAACTGTCCGCTTCGATAACCCGAATACCAATTCGGTTGCTTGAGGTTCAGACTTTCGAATCGCTTGGCCCAGATCTTCTCTACCCCGAAAGCTATCGCATATGGAAGCAGTTTCTCAAACATAAGCTGCCTGTCAGCTTGGAATTTCAATTGTCTTTCTTGGCTAGATAGGAAGCTTTTTAAGGAGAAAGCCATATTTTTGGCGTTGACACCATCAACGGTTTTTCTCGGCATCGCCCTCCCAAAAACGAAAGCGACAAATGCCAAAAAAAGGTTTCCGGTAAAAAGAGCCAAAAAGGAAATCACATAATATACCGTTCGTATACTTTGCGGGTTTTTTGGGAAAAGACCTTCGGTAACAACACCTTCGTAAAGATCTTTTTTGACGGCCTCAACTTCATCAAATAGCTTGGCGTTTTTAAGCCTTAACTCTTGTTTACCTCCCTTGAAGAATTTATTCAACAAGGTTTGTTCAAAAGGAAGAAGGGCGTGTTCGGTCCTTTTCCCGAGAACGGTCTTGACCAGATAGAAATCTTTCTTTTCCCTCTCCTCGATCTTCATATATCCCCGTCTTACAAGATCTATTATGGCTGCCGAAATGTCTTTAAGATCAACGGTTTCGTCCCCCAGGGTCCCGACTTCAGATGGCGTAAGCGAGCGATTGGTTTTTATTGATTTGGGCGGGTCAAACCAAGCTCTCGTTTGACCGACCACCCCTTTGGGGTCACGACCCTCCTTAAACCACTTGTAGATGATGTAAAAAGGCGAGATCACATACCAGACAATGGCGGCGATAACAAGAATGGTTATTAGTATGAAACCCAAAACTCGGCCAAAAGGCGTTTCCCAAAATGGCACATAAACCTTGGACTCAAGAACGGCTACGATTCCCTTTGGGAATCCCAAGACAACTGTAATCCCCTCGTTATAGGAAAGTGGACTCTCGGTATCAAATACAATGTCCCCTTCCTTGACAAAATATGAACACGATTGGTTGGTGCTACCAGTTCCCCCCGTATAACAAGTCAATTTCAAACTGTCTTCGTTGACTGACTCCGGCAACCGAATTGTCGTCCTGGCAAAGTTAATGGGAACTTCCCAGTCCGAGCCGGTTGAGTTCCAATAAAGTTCGTCGTGGTCGGAAAAGTAAGTTAAGGCTCCGACCACATTGTATTCGACGATATAATGCTTGACGCCGGTAATAGTACGGTCGGGATCGCCTATTTTAAGGTTTATCTGGTTATCTTCCTTTGTGATTTTGTATTGATACAAAACCCCATTCTCATCTTTAACGCTAAAGTCATTGAATTCCAAAAGATATTTTTTGCCGTCTTCGTTTACTTTCAAATACGGGATATTCCGGAAAATGCCGTGCCTGTAAAGGCTTCCGAAATCATATACGATGCTTTCCTTAACGCTAATTGTCCCGTCCTGGTTTATTTTTATGTCGGTGCCAAAGCTTTGAATTTCTTCGGCCGATACCGAAAACACAAAGGTAAGAGCAACAAGCAAAAAGAAAAGAATTGAAAATAACTTTTTCATACTTTAATACTACTATATAAGACATTTGGGCAAGTTATATTTTGCCCAAATATTAAAAGAATATTAATAGTCTTGATGTCTTGTCGACATTAAGACATTTGGGCAAGTTATATTTTGCCCAAATATTAAAGGTGTCATATTGGTCTTTTAATCTTAGCGATTATAGTACAATATTTAAAATGAAATCTCCTATCGGACTCATACTTGGCAGCGGCTGGGGTAAGGTTGCGTCCACTCTAAAGAACAAAAAAGAAGTGACTTTTGAGAAAATATTTAAAAAAGCGACATCTGTCCCGGGACATGAAGGTAAAGTAATTACCGGAACAACCAAAGTAAACAAAGTAATTATATTATCCGGAAGATTCCACACGTACGAAGGCTACACGTCCTACGAGGCGGCAAAAACCATTAGGTATCTTCATAAGGAAGGGGTTAGAAAGGTTATTATCACTTCGGCGTCAGGCGGACTTAACCCTAAGTACCAGGTCGGTGACGTTGTGATATTGAATGATTTAATAACCCTTTTTTCCCAAAGCCCCTTGAATGGACCCAACTTCCAGGACATGTCCAAACCCTTCTCCGGTATTCTTCAAAAAATGGCCGAAACATCGGCTCGCACCAATAAGATGAGATTCCAAAAAGGAGTCTACGCCTATGTCAGGGGGCCGCATTTTGAGACATTTTCCGATAAAAAGGCCTTAAGAAGTCTCGGAGCAGATGTTGTCGGTATGAGTACCGTTCCCGAAACGATTATGGCTAATAATTTGGGAATGGAGGTTTTGGGACTTTCCCTTGTCACCAACCTCGCCTTTGTAAAACACAACCATAAGGATGTTCTGGCGGCCGCCAAATCCCAGGAAGAGTCCCTTTATAATTTTATGAACACTCTTTTGGAATCTATATGAAATACGTCAAAATTTCCTGGGATAAACTTGAGAAAGATTGTATGCTTTTGGCCAACAAATTGAAGGAACAATCAATTGACAGGATTATTTGCATCTCCCGAGGAGGTCTCCCATGGGCAAGAGTACTTTCTGATCTTATGAAATTGCCGGTTGTCCATCTGGCAGTTGAATCATACGCCGACCTCAAGCAGACCAAAAAACCGGTCATTACCGAATCCCCTAAGGATATCCCTAAAAAGGAAAATTGGTTGGTTGTCGATGATATTTCCGATACCGGAGACACCCTGGCTTTGGTTGTCGGCCATTTGAAAAATTACCGGACGAAAACTATTCATACCTTGACCCCGTACATAAAACCCAAAACCAAATTTATTCCAGATTATTATGCTGAAAGCATCGACGCCTGGGTGATATTCCCGTATGAGCTCAGGGAGACTTATGAGGCATTTGTGAATATATATAAAGACCGCAAAAAAGCTGTTGAAGCGCTTCTTGAGGTTGGCTTTAAGGAATCGGAAATCAAGCTGTTGGAGGAGCTGACAGCATAGGTAAAGCGCTGTTTATTGCCGAAAGCAATGGTTGTGCAAAACTCTTAGTCATAAAGTCGGAGACGATTGTAGTATCTGCTTTCCCAACATCTCCAGCTCGCTCTAAGTCAAAAACTTCGGCTCCCAGATCCATCGCTACCTGCTGCCACTCCTGGATGTAATGTCTTACAAAAAAAATCATTTTGGGAAGTTTTCCCTGTTGAGTTGCCCGTCTAATATATGCGGCATCGACTCCCAGCTGCACTTTTGGCGGTTCATCGGTTACTAAATAAACCATATCTGGTTTTCTTTGGTAGGCAGCGTATTCATCATATAGTCTGGTAAATTTATCAAAATTAGGTGAAGTCGTTAGCTCATTTCCTTGACTTCTAAGTAAATGTTCAGGGACGATGATATTCCTTATCCGGTCAAATATATGTCCTATCTGGGGATTGCTCCTTGGAATACCTAATGACATAAGTAGTCCCAAAAGCTGGGACTCACCCACATTTCCACCACCTCCGGATGTATCGGCTGTTGTATAGTTTGTGCTTTTTTTAACAAAGGTTTCAGGCAGGACACGATTGAAAAGCGTCATCTCGAAAGACTCGTCTTGATCACAATCAATATCTCTTACCTTTACAGTGGCACCAGATACCCTTAAGAATTGATTACCAAGAGAATTGGTTACATTGGCAGGTAGAGCGTCAGTATAACGTTGAAGAAATTGTGCAACACCGGTTGAAACAAAGTTAATGTCGTCATACATTGATCCTGTAAGATCGATAACACCACTAATATGTACGGGTAACCCTTTCGTTCTTATTTCCTTCATAGCCAGCATGGCATCAAAGTCGTGATTGGCTCCCGCTTTGACAAGATTTGTCAGCTTATGAGCAACAATAGCACCTGCTTCTACGTCTTTCGGAACTGATTTTATTCCACGATCCATATCCTTACATTATATCAAAATACTAACATTTTTTCAACCTATATTATTTGGCTACAAGCTTTAATTTCGTGGCCATCCACTCTGTAATTACCTTATGATTTGGGTGTGGAGACATACCTATAGAATTAAGGAAGCTATCGACAAATTTAATATCCGCTTTTCCATAGGTAGCGGCATCGTCAATAGGTATAAAGAGATCGTAAGTTACTGAAGAAACACGACTGGACTTATGATGTTTTTCAGGGATAACATAATCGCTCGTTACTTTTTGATATATTTCAGCTAAGAATGCTCTGAATATTTTATCATCATACATATGGGCAAACTTTCCTTCGACGTGGTAAGGAACATTGGCAAATTTCGGATTGGGAATATTGTCAACCGTGAATATATCACCTTCAAATCGATATCTTGCGCCCGTAAAATATGCCAAGGGAACAGCATTGAGAGCGACCATTCCGCAAATATAGGCGTCGATTTCTTCGTTTTTCCGATCTAGAAATAGAGGGACCATGCTCTCGCTTTTTAAATTATCAAATACATTGCTAACCCTCTTCATAAGAATTCCCTCCGAGAGGACGCCAATTTTTTTGGCGTTTTCTATTATCTCTGCCTCTCTTGTCCCAATTACCTTCAAGATGCTCGCCCTTTTTTCAATAAAGGCAATTCTTTCATTGATCAACTTCTGATTTATTTTATATAAACGGACTTTGTCATATTGTTTCCTAAACTCTTCAAGACCGGCAAAAACCTGTTTGAAGTCGTTCATTTCAGATATGGCTTTCAGTTTATTTTCAAGGCTTCGTCTTGTCACTTCTTCCATTGAATCGACGATGGGTCTTAGTTCGGTATATGTAGAATGCGCCATCATTACTGATGTTTTTCTTTTGCCTTCCTTGTTTGCCAACCTGTCAACAAAGGCGACAACCGATTCGAAGTCCCCCCATTGAACAACTAACGCTAAGATCTCTTTAAGATTGTCTTTATTCATCATTCCATAAGCGGCTAATTCTCCGTTATTCAATTTGCCGTTTCTCATCGAATAGAGGATAACTGCTCCGTTCAGATTGTCAAACGCCTGCTTACTATTCTCTACCCTATCCCAAAGAAAAGCATAAACTCTATTGTGACGAGTCATGGACAAAAAATCCAAAATCACTTTTATCTCCGGCTTCTCTAAGGACCTCCAGTTTCTGTCGGCGACCATTTTGTTGATTTTCGCTATGATTGTAGTCAGGATTTTGTCTTTTTCACCCTCCAATAAGACATTTTTCTTTTTATTAATTTCCTTTAGCTGTGCCAATGCTTCGACAAGCTTATTTTCAGAATAGAGCTGTCTAACGTTCATTAATTGATTAAATGTTTCCAATGTACCCATATATTTCTTTCTGTCTTTTTTAGTTAATTTTTGGAAAGCGTTTACGACATTCTCTCTTTCATGGCTTGAAATAGATGCCACCAATTCTTCCCTTCTTTCGCGTCTATGACGATCACTTCTGACCTTGGTATATAAACCTGAAGATGTTAAAAAACCTAATGCCAGGAAAGAATAATACATGGCGACGGTTTTATTCGATAGTGGCGGAATTTCTACCTCAAACGTCTGGTTATAAGTATGGCCAACCTTGTCCTTAAGTTGTATCGTGGCGATTGTTCTACCATCACTCCTAACTGGAGTACACATGAAAGTGAAATCAAAGCCGTTTATTCCCTTTATAGAACAGTCCAATTCCATTTTGTCTATGTCGCCTGGCAAGCTTGGCAAAGGAGAGACCGACTGTTTGGCGTTTACGTCAATTGCCGCAAGGTCAATATTTGAGTTGGGATCAAAGATCGTCCCGTGGATAACGATTTTGTCGACGTTTGGATCGTATTTAGCGATACTCATCGATACCGCCTGATTGAAGGGATCATAATTTCCCTCTAATGTTTGTTTTTGACATTTTCCAGCTAGATCACAAACATTAACGTCCGCCTTATTTGTTCCAATGGCGGGATTATTAATTACCCTTTGGATTATCTCTTCTTCCGGTCCGGAAAGGTTGTCAGTAACTCTAGCGGTTAAAAATAATTTACCTTCCTGGGCAACTACTTGCTCCACTTCGGCTGTCGGTGGCATCGTGTCATAAATAATCTTTATGGTCTCTATGGCGGCATCCGTATTAATTACTTCACCAGCGTACTGGGTGCAGTTAACTCCTGAAAGCTGAATATCGTACCCTGTGTTTGGTGTGAAATTGCTGACCTTGAGCTTCTTTTTGGGACTAAATGGATTTAACCAATCCACCCGCGTCCATTCCATAATAGGACCTGTCGGCGCAATCGCCACGACTGGAGTCTCATTAAAGCAGGTATTTTCCCAATCAATAATAGTTTCAATCGGTTTCCCTTGTGTGTATAAGATGTTTTCGCTGGTTAAAATCTTCGGTTGAGGCATCGAGCGTTTAATTTCTTCAACCGTTGGCCCGTCAACTGGAGAAGTCGAACATGCGGCAAGCGCCAAAAGGCCTAGAGATGTTGGAATCACTCTTATTAGCCATTTTTTTGCTTCTGGATTCATATATAGTTTTCGGTTTCATAAACCACATTTAGAATGGCTGTTATAACATTTTTTTCGTTCGTGCTTTTTGCATCTCGTTGGCATGTACTGCCTGTGACGCTAACTTGGCCTTTTCGGCAAGTTCTTGTGCTTCCGGAACCAAACCGCGTTCTATCAACTCTTTTATCATTCTTTGGACAACCGATGACAAGATCATATTAACTTTCAATCTCTTTTCATCCCAATCTCTAGATTGGAGAGAGTCAGAAGTATATTCTGATGGCTGTCTTTCTATTGCCTCAATAATCGATACAAGGAATTTATTTATTTCAAAAACATTAACGTCGTTGGTAAAGTTAAGGGCAAATTCAAACAAAGTGTAGTTATCGGAAAGATACTGCCCGAGTTTCTTAGAATCAACGTTAGCCGCGTGCATCGGATTCAAATTTACATTGAGGGTATTTTTCAACAGGAAGAAAACGGTCTTGTCGGTTATTCCCTTCATCTTGACTAGAGCCAAATTTCTCGGATCGTCTTGTTCCCAACCTTCTTTTTCCTTTATGTTTCCAAGAACGGTATATACGTTATAGAAAACATCGATGAATGCTCCCGAGAATATGTTTCCTGCGCTATAAACCCCAGCCCTTTCGTAAAGATCCGGGTTAAGTTTAGCCAAAACCTGCTTTCCGTCGGCGCTGTCAAAGAATTCAGGGGTTTCCCTTATGACCCATTCCATCAAAGCTGAAAGTTGCATATATACAGCGTCTGCTTTCTCTTGAGTCATGTCTTCGGGTTTTACATCTTGCGCACTTTTTCTAGCTGTCTCATTTATTTCTTTGACAAATCCTGTAAGTAAACCTTTAGGATTTGATAGATATTTATCGAATAGAATTCTGATCGTTCTATTGACAACCCCTTCCATATGCTTAACAGAAACGTCAAGAAATTTACGCCCGTTATCAATAGGAATGTTGTAGCCTAGTTTTTCCAAGTATGGTTTAGCCAACTTGGCCGATTGGCAGTAAGACACAAAAGTTAGAAGATCCATCAAGGTTCTTGGATTATTGTCAATCTGACTAACCAAACTCGTAATCATGGAATCTATGTGCTTGACACCTCCCCGTTCGCTGGTTTGATGATGTTCGGGCAAGGTAAAATCTAGATAAAAGGTGGTTAAAGCATTCAAAGTCTCGTAGAACGGAGGCGGCTGTAAGACCATGCTGAAATTGTTCCTCATACCATCAGCATTTGTATCATTTAAGTTGTCAGCAACTATATGATAAAAGTCTTGAAACTGATTCGTCGCATCAATATTGAGCCAATTTTGCTGCCAAAATTCGTAGGCGCTCATTAATTTTATTCCGGTTCCACCGGTATTTTCAAATCTTCCGGCAAAGTTTACAGCGTCTTTAAGATTCTTTTCATTTTTCTGAGCTCGACTGGTCGGTATAAAATAGTCCATGAGGTTATAAACCCAAATACTCGGAAAAAGTATCCCTAATGCTAATGTTGGATTACTATCTGGGGCTTTGGTAAAGTCCACACCATTTCTTATGGCAACTCCGTGGGTGTAGACATAGTCTCTTAGATTGGCCGGACTCAAGACAGGCATTAAATCATATTCCTGAGAGCCTGTTTTTTTATGATTTAACATCCTCATCGACTCCAGCATTGACGCCAAATACATTGTTCTTGCGTATGAAGACGATACTATTTTAGGTAGTCCTTGACCGATAACATCAGGTTCACGATCGTTAGCAATCTCGGCTTTCATCGCCTGATTGATTTCCGCTTGTGTAAATCCGTGATCTATCAGCTGTTGATTTGTCGCCCAATACATTTGTCTTCTCAAACCCGTAACGCTATTTACGTCTTTTGCACGGTTATGCAGTTCAACTCGCCTTCGACCTTGCTGGTGAAATATGGAAGGCAAAAATGGAATAACATCTTTTTGATGGTCTTTCAATGTCTGAATTCCGGATTCAAACGCATTTTTTACCTGTTCCTTGGGTCCAAAGTAAAGGTTTTTGGCAAGAACGTAGGTTCCAACACCGGTCAATGTAGCTTTAGCCAAACCTTGATTGATAAGTCTAATGTCTTCTCCCGCAAGTTTATCGACTAAGAGTCCGCCTCCGCCTCCAACCAGGCCTCCGACGATTGCTCCAACAATCCTGTGCTTGATTCTATCAAATTGATTATTTGCAAAAATCATGGATTCGCGATCATTCGCTTCTCCTTTTTTGTATCCGATGGCGGCTCCAACAATTGCGTCAAGAAGGGGTAAGTTATTGAGCCACATAGTAGCTTTTGAAGGTTCAGAATCAAGAATTTCTTTTAGAATTACGGGGGCTGCGACTGCAGCTGAAGCTCCAGTTAAAGACAGAAACCTTCTTGAGGCAACCTCCCAAGTTTCCCTTCTCTGGGCGTCGCCGACGATATCACGCTCAAGAAGATCATCCATGTTATTCATGAAAAGTGCCAATAGTCTTTGTCCGTTAAAAGATTTTTCAAACATCCTTGGATCATCGTAATCAAAGACATCCCGCATTGAAAGAACGGCTTGTACCGATAAACCGGCTCGGTTAGATACTCTTTGTTTCTCGGTGACCATAAGTCCGTAATCTACCGGTCTGGCTTTTGGGGTTTTGGGAGTGTAAACAAGATCTGCTTCTATAAGCTCATACGATGCCCTAGTTAGATCTCTGTCCCCTTTAAGAACTCCCATCATTAATCCTAAACCCGCAATCGAAGTCAGAAAAGAATATCTTTCAGCTTGTTCTATTCTATGGGGAATCTCAACATAAGCGGCCTCTCCTTTAGTGAAGAACGAAGTCCTACCTCTTTCACCCAACACTGGCAGACCTACCCTTTTTCTTTCTTTTATAACCTTTAGCGGATGAGTTACCGCGCCTTCTAGATACCTTATGGTATTTGCTTTTCTTTTATTCCTTTCAGCTGCTCTTTCCACAGGTGTTGCCATATTTTCGGTATTATACCACTATATAAGTGTTTTTTCAAGCTTATAGTAAACTAAATAGTAATTGACTAATATTCTATGTAAGAATTAATTTAATTTATCTTTGCTATACAAGAAACGATAAATAAATATAAAGATGT
>DJWA01000019.1:10444-52914 GCA_002440905.1 Candidatus Roizmanbacteria bacterium UBA6242
CACCATGCGGTTTTTTTATTTTATGCCCGTTACCATAAAAATGCCTCAACCCAGCATATTAACCATTCACAATTAATACAACTAACGGATGAATAAAATGGTTTATGATAACTGCTATAATTTTTGTCTGTGCAATACAAACTGGCGCCCGAGATAAAAAAGCAAATAAGGATTCTTGTGAAAGAGTTGAACTTCACCCATATCAAAGTCAACCACATCCATTGTATCAGGAGTTTTGACGCCAAAACCCGGGCATATGCCCGAATTTGGGGAATGTCGCGGCTTTTCAAGGAGGTGGCCGGTCTTGAACCCCACTATATAATCGAGGTCATTTCCAAACGTTTTGACAAGTTACCTGAACGGGAAAAAATGAAGACGCTCATCCACGAACTCATGCATATACCAAAAACTTTCTCCGGAGCATTACTATCCCACCGCGGCCCCCACCATGAAATAAACGACCGTGCCGTCGAACAGATCCTCAAAAAAACTACTCTATCTGGCTGAGAATTTTTTGGAGTTTGCTTTGCAAAAGAATCCGACCTTCGGTCAATCTGGTTATAACCTTCATCAATTCATTAACCGTTTCGACTTCATAAAGATTCAGGTCCTGAAAATTGTGGACCGATTCCCTCAACAGTTCGGGAAGTCTGGCCGCTGCCCCACCGGTGTTTTTAAGACAGATTAATGGTTTTTCATAGTCAACCATTAGTGCTGCCTTAATGAGGCTACCAATGCCACCATCGATGCTTATTCCGATATCGGCGATATAGCTTATGAGGTAGCTTATAAATTCATGGTCCAGGTTGGCGCTTAAGGAAACGTCGGCAAAATCGGTCTCATTGCTTTTATTAGACGTCGCCGAAAGCGTCCAAACCGTCGCTCCATTTTTTGAAGCCGCCTTTGCCACCCAAGCCGAGATACCCGAAGAACCGGTTGTCAGCAAGTTGAATTTCTTTTTTCCGAGCTTTTCCCCGATTGATGTGCATAAAGCCTTGAGAAGGTTTCGATTGATACTTTTCGGAATATCCAAGCTTCCCCCCAAAATGGCAATTGTCGGCTTTTTTATCGTACTTATTTCCTTTTTAATTACCACTTCGACATCGTTTATGACTACATTCCGGCACTCGATCGTCGCGACTTTAATTTTTTTCATATACCAACATAATACCTTTGAATCTTTATACTTACTTGATGGCTAATCTGACATATATTTGTCATTTAGACAAAAAAATAATATAATCTAAGCATATGACGGCTCCAATTGGCTTACCAGTCCCAACGCTACGCAACATGTTTATATCCTGGATAAATGTCATAAACATCAATGAATCAGCCTCCGTCCTAAATATATCTAAATGGAGTCAAACCTACCGGTTGGAGCAATTCCTCCAGGATAAGGAATTCTTAGCAGAAAATGTGAGAGACTACGATAACATCGGATTTGTGAAGATCGATCCCGACTATTTCCCCTTCGACAACTTTAAAGGATTCGACAGATACCTAAAAAGCATAATGGGGCCGGGGAAAAAATCCTATGTTATCCTTGTCGCCAATGCCGATTACTTGATCACTAAATACCATGACATTCTCGGATACATAAACTCCTATGCAATAAACAACATCAACACTTCGTTCATTTTCTTTTTCGAAAAAAATATCACCTTGCCTGAAATTTTCAGGACTATAGATTCCTACCCCGTACTTCTTCAAAACATAATCACCAATCCCCCGTACTCATCGACAGATATCGACACTTTCATAAAGTATAAGGAAAGATCGTTTGGATCGAACCTGCCGGCAGATCTTTTAAAAAAAATTAAGCATTTGTGCGGCAATCGCCTCGGATTGATAACCCAGGCCATAAGATACTACTCACTCACCCGAGACGAGAAAAATATTTTTGATCACGACGAGATAAACCTCAAGGTCAAGCTCATTTGGGAAGAATTTGAGACTTCGGAAAAAAAACTTTTGGAAAAAATTGTCAAAAAGGAATACGACTTTACCGCCGAGGAAAACGACATAATAAGTCATTTCCTTAAAACCCGTCTGCTTGAGAAGTCCAAAAAGAACATATACAAAATTACTATCCCCTTATTAGTCAGGTTCATGGAGAAAACTCTAGTCAAAAAGGCCGTAATCACCGTCAATTTTGATAAAAAAATTGTTATCAACGATATTGTAGTCGATGAATTCTTTTCCCGTCGGGAAAGGAAACTCATAAGGCGCCTTTTGGCCGAGAAAAACAGGACAGTCAAACGCGAGCTCGTAGGAACCATTCTCTGGGGAGACGAACCATATACCGACTGGGCCTTAGACCAAGCCATAAGAAGACTTCGTAACAAATTCTTCAAGCTCGGTCTACCCAAGGATATAATCGCAACCAGAAAAAACTCGGGCTTCGTATTTAACGTATGATCTTTAAATTATAAATAGTAATATTTATTACATTATCATTAATAACCTATAGTATAATTAGTAAAATATATGACACGCAAAGAAATCCATAAAGGCCATCTTTCAAGAAGAGATGCGTTGAAACTCATGGGGGCCGGCCTGGGAGGACTTTTGGCTATACTCAATCTCCCAGACTGGATGCACAATGAAGGCCAATTTACTACCAACTGGTATCACGAAAAAATCTGGGGCTATGCATCCGCATCCGTCCGGGCGGCGATCCCCAATAAGGTCCTTCAAATACAGGTTGACCCAAACTTCAATGTTGCCCCATACCAAGTAACTCTTTCACACGTTATAGCACCTTACGAAAACGGCAACATGGCTTCGGTGACTGCCAATGTTTATGATGCCGCAATCCCCAATCAGGCGATTTTTGAGGCAGCAAAATATCTAAGGGAAGTGGCCAGTAATGAAATTTATGCGCCACCAAATTCAACCGGCGCGATGGGAATTGTCACAGCGGCAATGTACCCGGAAAAAGTCATCGCCAGAAAAATGTCATCCTTGGAAAGCTCAAGACACCTTGAAAATGTAGATCCTGCACAAGTGCCGTCTGTTCAGGTATTGAATGAAGGCAAGATCAATTGGCAAATAAACGAATCATACGGCGGTGAAGGCAGAATAATTCCAATTTCTGACAACCAACCGATAATGTTTGTCCATAATAACCAGAATGGTCAAGAAGGTGATGTCGTTGGTATGACGCCAAGACAGTGGTTATTGAGCACAACCGGAATGCCTGCCGTTGAGGCGATACATACAAATCATCACGCCGGTATATCACTAGAACACACCTGTCCGTCAGCTTGGATAGCTGAAACTGACGGAAGATTCGTAGCGCTTGCGGGAAACTATGCCAATCTGGGCACATTTTCCTATGCGCCCCAGGTTTTCTCGGACGCTACCTTGAGGGCGGTTCAAAGGAACACTTTGTTAACGCCTTCTCCCTTTACACATTTTGGCGAGAACATCTCAGGATATGAAGCCCGCATCCTTTCAGAAATGCCCGAAGAAGGATTTAATAGTTGGAAAAATGATTATCCTCAACTCAAATACGCCGTAAACGGATTCGGAGACACTATGGTTTATAATTCTCAGACAGGACTTTTTCGATTTATCAATAAGGATGAGAGAGAAGAAACGCTACTTAACTTATCTCCAAATGAAGTATGGACAACTCCAGGGGAAACCTTCCCTACCGCAGGTAAAAATTATTATGAGGGTGCGGAAATCTTCGGAAACAAATGGGACTTGACCCTAAACGGAATGATGCTTGTGCCGGAAGAAGACGGATATCGCCCAACTGCTTTTATAACGACCGACCAAAATAAGAGATTTTCACTATTTCAAGCCCAAGAAATGGTTATGCAGATAGGTAAAGAGATGGCAATTCCTCCAAATTCAGCTTTCGTTAACTGGGACAGGCATGGAGCGGGTGGACTTTTCTTAACGTGATAGGCACATCAAATATATATCTATCATTTTCTCAATTCCCCAAGTATTTTATTAACCGACTCTTTGAATTCTCCCCTTACCGTAGCTCCGGCAGCATTCTTGTGTCCGCCACCTCCAAATAATTTGGCAACTTGAGACACATCGGCATTCTTCTTAGAACGAAAACTTAATGACATCTCCCCTTTTGCGTACTCAAGTATGGCGACTCCAAAGTCCGTCCCTTTTATTCCCCGGAAAAAGAGGTCGGCGGCCATCTCCCTGACGCCGTCTGGTTTACCATATTTTTCGAAAGTTTCATAAGGAATTGCCGACCAGATAAACTTTTCTTCCTGTCTCATATTTTCCAAAAAAACACCCAACAACTTGATGGTGTTAAATTCGTATCTCTCGTAAAAATTCTCACTTATGAAGTCTTTGTCGGCCCCTTTTTCGACAAGACTAGCCACAACCGAAAGAGTTTTCTTGCTGTCCTCGCTATACCTTAAAAATACCGTATCCCCTAGTATTCCCGTCAAAAGAATTGTCGCCAAATCAGGAGTCATATCTATTCCCCAATCGTCAAATAAACAGTAAAGCATTTCGGCAGTTGCCGAAGCGCGTTCATCCAGGATCTTGAGATCGCGATCGAAGTTGTTGGTCCTATGGTGGTCAATCACAACGTATTCCAGACTCTTAGGCAAGGGTATGTTTTTATTTCCCGTGACCCTATCATAGCTTCCGGTATCTGGGATTATAAACAGGTCATAGTCGTTGAAATCAAAGGTGGTATAGTCAATTGTCTCTATCTCTTCCGCTCCTTTGATAAACAGGAAATGCTCGTTGACCTTCTGACAACCGATAATTTTATGTTTCTTGCCGATCTTGTCAAGGACATAGGATATGGCCAGAGCTGAGGAGATAGAATCGTAATCTGGGTGCTTATGAATATTTATGAGAATGTTGTCGGATTCCTTGATTTTATCCCATATTTTTGCAGACTTTTCGTAAAACATAGTATAATTCTATCAAATGGCACACTTTATAACGATCGCCGGACCTCAATCTTCGGGTAAATCAACAGCCATCAACTACCTTAAAAAGAAGTATCCGAAATGGTACTTCCTTGAAACGATCGACCCGTACACAATCGGCGGTATGGAACATTCGGGTGCCGCTTATACCGACCGTGACCTTCAGATAAACCTAATGAAAATAGAGCTCATAAAAATCAACGCCATGAAAAACAAAAATAAGTCGATGTTTATCGCGGAACTTGGAATATTCCGATTAGTTTATGCGCACTATTTTTACCATAAAAAGCTCGCCGACGAATATTTCGACCCATATATCCAAGCTTACGACGACTACGATTCTCATATTATTTTTATTGACACGAAGCCCGAGATCAGTTTCAAGAGAAGGAAAAATGCGTATGTCGAAAGGATTAAAAATCGAGGTATCAAAGACAAAAAACTCTTCGATCGAACGCTCAAAAAATACCAAGATACGATATTCCGCCTATACCCACATTGGCTCCGTCTTTATAACAAATTGAGGTATCCGAAAACCATAATACAAAATTCTTACATTTCGGAACAGGAGTTTTTGACTGAAATTGACAAAGTTGTCAATTTTATAAGGACATCTGAATAATTCGGCCTCTTACAGTAACTTGAATAATCTTAAATCCTATAGTATAATTCGCTACTATGGCTTCGATAAACGAACTAGTTGTTAGATCGGACTTTGACGGAGTTTGGAACAGGCCCGACGTTGGCTCCAAACAATTCGCCAAGAATTACCATGCTTTCATTATTGGCGCTATCGGCATTTCAAAATTAACATGGAATAAAGTACTTGAGGACGCAAAAGCGACCGTGAGATCGGAACCGGAAAAACACGGTTGGTTTATTGACGGACTGAACGTCACCCCTGTTTGGGCCGACCAATACCAGGAAAACAAAGCTTTTGCGGCTGAATCCATCAGAATTATAAACAGATCACACATAAGAACGGCAAGACGTGTGCCGACAGAAAATGAATTGCCGGACTTCCTAAATAGTGCGTTCCAGTCTGCCCACAGCAGCATCATTGCCCCTCCCAAGCCTGGAGCTCGCGAGGCCATTAAAGAAATCATGAGAATATCTGACTTTGGTCTTGTTTCTAATTCCGAAACTGATAACGTCCGCCGTGGTTTAAGAATGATTTTTAGAGACGATCCTGATTTTGCTGATCGGATAAGGGTTATAGGTGATGCAAAAAAACAAAAAGTTAATAACGAGTTCGCAAGCGTCGTAGTTAACGGGCGAAGGGTGGAAATTCCGGTGAACTTAGAATTGAAAGGTACCACAAGAAAGCCACTATTAAGGCGCCAGCAATTTATTGAGACCTTAGTTAAGGAAAAAGCAGGCGTTTTCATAGAAGACGTTGCGGAATACCTTTACCCTCCTTTGGTGATCGGTCTTCATGCCATTTTGTTGAAAACCAAAAGAACCAAAGGTTTTGAACTAGATTACATTGCCCGACATGAAAGCAACAGAGGGCACGTGGTTGAAGACCTCGAAGGTATTGTTGAACAAGTAAAAAAGATCAAAAGACGCATGAAATAAATGTGGTACACTTTCTCCTGATATGTCACTTTTCATCACCGTCTCAGGACCCCAATCTTCCGGCAAATCAACGGTCTTCAAATACCTTAAAGGTAGATACACAAAACACGGGATTAAATTCATCAGCGAGATAAACCCCTACGAATTCAAGAAGTCTGACCACCCGAGATACCTGTCGACCCACGGAATCCAAGAAACGCTGACCAAGATGACCTTAGCCAGTCTCAAGAAAATAACAAGCAAAATAAACCATATTATGGAGACAAGTCCAATGCAGATAGTTTACGTCGAAAAATACGAAGGTCTAAAAAAAGCCAATCTTTACTTCAAGAAATACATTGAAATCGTCAAAAAGCTTGACCCCATACTGATCTTCATAGATACAAAGCCCGATATAAGCTTCAGAAGAAGGAAACAAATATATATCGCCAGGATAAAAAAGCACAACCTCCAAGACAAACAAAAACAATTACTTAACGAATACAAAAATAAGATCTTTGACCTCTATCCCTTGTGGGATAAGTGGTTGGAAAAGTTCCCATATAAAAAAATCATTGTAAAGAATTCATACAAGTCAGAAGATAAATTCATCAATGAAATTGATAGAATCATTCAATCTTTGTTACTCCCGAAGTCTCGGAAATAAAGAAGTCGACTCCGTCCGATCTTAGTTTTGCGTATCCTAGATTGCTTATCGACCCAGGAGGCAAAGTTTCGTAGGTGCCGTACCCTAAATGGATCAATAATGTCCTCATCAATCCCCCATGACTGACCATGAGAACAGTTTTTCCGGCATACCCGACGGCAATCTCTCTTAAGAAGGTTATGACTCTTGATATCATCGAAGAGTCGGTTTCCATAATGGCTTTCTTGTTGTCATAGCCGGCTTTACGGTATTTTTTAAGAAGCGTAACGATTTCCCGGTCGTACTGGCGCCAGTCTTTGCCTTCAAACCGGCCGAAGAATCTTTCTCGCAAAGCTTCGGTCGTTTTTATGGCCAACTTCTTCTCAAGAACGATTATCTCAGCAGTTCTTTTTGCGCGAACTAAATCAGATGAAAATACGGCATCAAATTTGACGTTCGTCATTTTTTCGGCAATTTTTTTTGCCTGACTTACCCCGTTTTCGTTAAGAGGAATGTCAGAATGTCCCTGGATAATGCTCTTCACGTTCCAATCGGTCTGTCCGTGACGGACAAAGTAGATGGTACAATATTTATTTTCCTGCATGATGATATAATTATACTCGTTTTATGCGACAAAAAAAGAAATCTTACCGTATCAACTGGGGGAAAGTACTACATATAATTCTGGTTGTTAATGCTATCGCCGTAGGCCTTTATGGGTCTTTTGCGATCTTCAACACTTTTGTTCCAAAACTAATTCTAAAAAGTGCTTTCCAAAAGTTGACCAAACAAAAAGCATATAAGTACCGTATGGATTTCCCATACAACAACTTTGGTATTTCGGCGACTTTCGACAGCGAAAAAAGCGCCTTGAATGAGTTTGTCTTTGATTTGAAGAATATCGGCAACGATAGCGCTAAAATTTATACCCGATTCAACGAATCTAAACTATACGTCTCAATAAAGTATCCGAAAATAAATGAATTGGAAGAGAACGTTAAGAAATTAGCGCCTCATGACGTGTTAAATAGCGGAGAATATCAACAGATCAAAAGAATCCTAACCAATAAGGCATGGTTTGAAGTAGATCTCACGAAAATTTTCAAAGACATAAACAAGTTTGCCCCATATGAAGGGAATGAAATCGATAGCGAGCAGCGGAAGAAGTTTTTGGAAAAATCTTTTTCGGTTATTAAAATAAACCACTTTTATCCATTTGTTGTCGAAAAAAATCGGCTTTATACAAAGATCGTCTCCGGATTCGACAAAAATGAATTAAAAGAGTATTTTGATGAACTGGACAAATTGACAGGTTCAAGCGATTCTCTTACAAGCTCGATGGTCTCGGGCATGATCGATCGCGCCGATTTCTTAGATAAAGACTATGTAGTTTTTCTGGTAGACATGAGGGGGCGTCTTAAAAAAATCACGATCGAAAAAATATCGTATTCCGAAGAACCAAATGATATCGAATCAAGAAATGGTGACCCCATACCTCCTATGATTGAGAATCAATTGTTTGCCAAAAAAGGCGAAAAGAACAAGAAACCGTTATTGACGATAGAATTTGACTTCGATTCAAAATTAAAAAAACTGGAAAAACCCAGAGAGGTTGTCGACTATATGGAATTCGCATCTTCAGCTGATACGACTTTAAACCTCCTATCACCGGCTATTGCTAATCTGATTTACGGATCCACCGCCAATATTCCTGGGCCTTCAACGAACACCACATTAGGCGAAACGCCCACCGCGATAACTCCAGCCCCCAGGGAAATCTATCAGCGCAAGACGACGGGTAAAACTCCGCTTATATCTTCAGGCGATAGTGTAGATAAAGAACTTTATATGATACACAATATGCTCAGCCGCTACTATATGGAGACAGGTCAATATCCAGAGACCCTTGATCCTTTGGCATATAAGTACTTCCCCGGGGCCTTACCAATAAACCCTGCCACAGGACAACCCTTCTATTACTATCCCTTAAAAGACGGGCAGCAAAACAAAGGTTTCATGCTCTGTCCCGCGCCCGGTCAGTCAACAAGCTATTGTATAAAGAAATGGGAGATGTATAACGTTTATTGATTATCTAATTGCTTCTCTGATAATCGCCGCCACTTCGCTTATCTGCTTGTCATCAAGGTGTGGACCCAACGGCAACCCCACCGCCTTATACTTTTGACTCCAGATCGAATCGTTTAACTCAAACCTCAAAATCAGTCCCCTTTTTTTAGCTTTAAAAACCAATCGCTTCCCCTCGTATAGATCCATGATTAATGGAAAACTTCTTAACTCTCCCCTGTCTTTAAAGATATGGACTAACGGATATTCATTCTTCAGGTTTTTCTCATATATCCTAACCTGTCTGGCTTTAATTTTTTTCACGCGGATAAAGTCTACAAATCGGTGAAGATAATCAAAAACCGTCCAACCGCCGGCACCGTCTTTACTGTCCCCTATCAAGCGATAACCCTTGTCCATATATTTGACGGCTAATTCAACCTGTTCTAAAGCAAGGTACGCCTGCATCATAGCCCAGTAGTAAACCACCTTTATCGAATATAACCACGACCCGTTGATTATGTCCGGCTTGAAATCCAAAAATTCCTTTTTTCCGTAAACGACGCTTCCCTGCAATGGCATCACCTTCCTTAAAGAATCTATTACCAGATGTTTTCCCGACAAAAATACTATTTGTTTAGGATCAACAATCCTATGTACGCAATCTTCAATGAGGATTGTTTTTTTTCCTAATAATTTGACCCAAGAAATATCTTCAAAAAGATCAGATGTAACTCCGAACGGGTGGAAAATTATGACAACCTCCGGCTTTTTTTTACTCAAAATCGAAATAAACTCACGGACGTTTACTTTAAAATACTTTGATACAGGAAAGTGCTCAATTTCATACCCATGGGCTTTTATATTCTTCTCAACGTCGCCGCACCAAAACTCCGGGACCAGTATAGTCGCGCCTTTTTTAACCCGTTTCTTCTTCAGGATATCCCATAAGGCATCCTCGTAGGACATGTAGAAAAGACGGCCCATATGACTTGGGATTTTATTCCTTCTTAATTTCAAATATTTGTATAGTTTTATCGGATAAGGACTTACCATGACTAATTTAGTTAATTAATATAATTTAAGAAAGTTAGACAGGCGGGGAATTGTTCAGTTGCTCTTTCAGTTGCACAATATCCAGTTCCTCCCTTATGTCGATCGGGTTCCCCCCAATGTCTGAATCGTCGTTTATCCAAGCTTTTTTGGGCACAAATCTATATATTCTTCTTGGAAAATGCTTCAAGAACTCCGAAATCGCCCTCACCTTGTGTTTACTTCTTCTATAAACGACCGTCATACCTATTAATATGTCTTTGGGATTGGTTAGTTCTTTGACTTCTCCTTCAAGGTATACCCCGACTCCGGTACTGGCCGGAGCGGTTGAATCATAAATTGTCACGAACGCGTTTTTATTGTTGCGGACGTTAACGGAATGTTGATTTTTTCTCCAGGAGAACCAATAGAAATTGAGGTCGTTGTCGTACCCGTAATATACCGGGGTGTTCCAGGGCATCCCCTCTGGAGTTATCGAAGCGATGTTCATATATTCAATCTTCCTGATTATCGTTATTGCTGTCTTATTTTTCTTGTCCATAAATATAAGGACGCGTCGGATACGGTCTAACCTTCCTTAATCTTTCAACATTGTTAACATCATCTTGAATTGCTTATTTGCTTTAAGAGCGTGCAGACTCCCGGCCGGCATGCGGATCATTTCCCCTGCTTTTACCAGATTTTTAGTTCCGGATATTGTGATTTCGGCTTCCCCATCTATTATATAAACCAGCGCTTCAAATGGAGTTTTGTGTTCGCTAAGTCCCTGTCCCTGAGCGAAGGCAAAGAGTGTAACCGTTCCCGATTTGTTTTTGAAGACTTCCTTGCTGACAACCGAACCTTCTTGATAATTTATATTTTTATTAAGTGAAAAATGGTCAGTAGGTGCTTTATTCATGTATTAATGATATCAAAATAACAAAACTGGCGCGGCCTTTACAAAAAAAACGGCTGAAGCACATGTTACCACAAATTTTCTGGCGGGATATAAACATCCTTACCTGGATTATCTAGTACTTTTTTCATGAAATTGTCCGACGAATCATGATAAAAAATGTATTGTCCATCCTCGTTTTTAATTCTTTTATCACCTTTTTGACATATGAACTGCGGTGTCGATGTTGTATTGATTGAGAAGCCGCACTTTTCATAAAAATCCTTATTCTCGGGCTTACAAAATCCAATACCGGTGATATTCTGAGTAACTAGATATTCTTTCATATTTGTCATTATCGCTTTACCATAGCCCTTTCCCTTATCGTTCGCGATTACATTTACGAATCCGAGAAGCCGGAATCTTTCGCCGTTGAATATTACGGGCTCGGTTTTAAGCAGACCACCCATGGCAAGTATTTCATCTTTATCGACTAAAAGAAAAAACAACGTATTTGATAATTGTTTACCAGATGGAAGTGGAACTTTGAATTCCCGCTGTAATGATTCCTTTATCTGAGTGAGTTCTGTTTCAGCCAACTCCAGTCCTTTTTTAACAAGAAGTTTAGACATTCTTAAATTATAATCTACAGTTCGACGTACAATTGGGCTGCGTGGGACGCGATTGGAATGTATTCAACATCAAATATAAATCAATAAAAAATTACTGGATTACTAATAAATTAACCATTAACATATATCAACTTATATCCTATAGTTGACAAAAGCAAGCTGATATCCTATAATAATTACATGGCACGTGAAATCCTTCCAAGACTTAATCATTGTAGAGGAATGAATGCCTCGCAAAAAGACACATTCCGAAGGGATGTTAAAAGTTTTTCTACTTTTGCTTGGCAAAAATATCAGGAATTATACCCTGATATAAATCTTCCATCAAGCATTCTTACTATTGGGCCAGATTTTATAGCTACAGGAATAAGAAAAAAATTACCAGGAACTGAAAATGCAGAACCAGTGACGGATGGTATAGATTTTTCAAGAGCTTTTGTCACTAGTAAGTTTAGCATTGGTGAACTTCCTCCAGGGAGCTCACTCAATGGATATTTTGATTATCTTTTTGAGCACGGCGAATTGCAGCCTGCTTACACATTATTCATTGCTGACGACTCTGAATGGGATAGAGTAAAAGGAAATCAAAAAGCCGATTCTAAACAAGATGATTTTGTTGTTCATAAATATCTTGTTGGGAATGAGGTTATTGAAGTATGGGCTTTTGATGTTTTAAATCCAGTCGTTCGTCAACCACTTAATACTTCTGGGTCCACATCGCTAACAACTGCCAAAAACGAACATGACTGGTAATTTTTTCTTTTAAATATATTTTCTCGGTAATACTCTCCTATCAGATATAAGTCACAAATCCGTTTCTAATAAGCGTTTTTCTAAGCGGAGAGGGTGGGATTTGAACCCACGCGAGTCTTGCGACTCAAGGGGTTAGCAACCCCTCGCTTTGGACCGCTCAGCCACCTCTCCTAATTTAACGCTTTAATTATACTCGAGTGGACGAGGAGGGAGTTGAACCCTCACCTCTTTTGGAGATACGGTTCTGAACCGTACGCGTATGCCAGTTCCGCCACTCGTCCTAACTCACAAATTATATCATCTTTTCTATATACTGAATATTAACCTTGATATGGATAAACCCAGTTCACCTTTAAACAATAAGTCTCTTCTAATTATCTTCGCTTATGCCCCGGCCGGACTCGGACACTTGAGGGTTACCGACGCATTGTACCATGGACTCCTTAAAGATGTTGAGACCCCCCTCCTTCTCGGGAGTCAGGATACGACGATCACCTATCTTCATCGATTGATGAGCTTAAACCCGATCATACGCCCCATAAGTGAGTGGGTCGAGAAAGGAATGGCTGAGGACGCAACAACCGCTCTCTACAGATATCTTCTAAGATCCAAGACTGACGTACTATATAATCAACTTTTGACGATAATAAGCGAAAGGTATACGCCCCCATCAAAGATCTTAGCTGTTGCTACCCATTTCGGACTCGCCCACCAAATGTCGGCGATAAAAAAGCAGCTCGAGAAAGAGAAAAATATCGAAATGAAATTGGTCGTCCAGGTGACGGACGACTCACCCCACCATATCTGGTATGTTCATGATGCCGATTTAATCGTTGTTCCATCGGAGAAAACCAAGGAAAACCTGGTCAAATACGGCCGCCAAATGAAGTCCGAAGTGCCGATCGTCGTCAACGCCTACCCAATAAGCCCAAACCTCAACAAAAATCTTTCCCAGGAGAAAATAACCGAAAAGTATGACCAGGTAGATCCAAAAAAACAAACACCCCTTCACGTTATTATCCCCGTATCAGGAGCGGCCGTTGGAACTGAATATTTCGTCAAATTGATGACACACCTTCACCAGAAGTCCGACCGTTTTGTATTTCACGTTGTCACAAAAGACGCCCCCTTCACCAGAAACTTCATAATGAAGATTACCGACCTGCCGTATGTCCATCTATATACTGGAGCGGCAGACCGAAAGGTCATCGAAAACTACGAATTCGTATACAAGCAAAACGTAATTGCCCTGGAAATAACCAAACCCAGTGAACAGTCGTTTAAAGCCCTCATGGACTGCAGGAAAGAGAGCGCCTCGATTCTACTCTTCACGGAACCAGTCGGGCGTCAGGAGTGGGACAACTTGGACTTTCTAAGACGCCACCACCTTATCCCAACAAGGGTCGAACAATCGGTCCTATGGCGCCATAATGCCCGCGAAAAGGCCGTCAAAAAAGCTTTTAAGTGGAGAGGTATCTGTTTGCCCGACGACCCGATTGCCGCCGCTGAATTTATCCACTGGTCCTTGAAATCTGGAATATTTGCGTCGATGATGAGGTGCGAAATCAAACCGCATAGTGAGGACGAATACAAACACGAACTCAATCCAGAAGGAGTCAAGTCCTTCTGGGAAATTGTCTCTGGTCTTTTTACCTGATAATGAGCATCTTGATTTAATCTGTTATTTATGAGTTAATCAATATATATGTATATAGACTTCAAGAGAGTCCTTTCGGTTACAGCAATTTTAGTTGTCGGAGCGTTACTGGGAGTCGTTGGAGTTTTAACATATCAACGCTTAAAAGCCCCCAAGCAGATTATCACCGTTACCGGTTCAGCCGAGGTTGACGCTCAAACTGACCAGGTAAATATAAGCATCCAAGTAAAAAATACCGGGACAACGCAGGAAGCCGCCCAAACCGCCAACAAAAAAGACGTCGACACCCTTAAGAAAACCCTTGCCGATTTTGGGATACCGGAAAGCAGGATTACCCAATCGACGTATTCTCAGGTTGGTTACAGGGAAATGGATACGATGATGGCTCCTCCGGACTTCAGACCATACCCGACGACCGCCACCACACCCACGGCCGTGACTAATTTATCTATCGTTCTTGATTCAATCGAAAATATTGATACAGTTATTGCGGCTATCTCCGCAAACCCCAACACCCAAATTACGAGCACTTACTATTCTCTAAACAACCAAAAAGAGTGGGAGTCCAAAGCCAAAGAAGAAGCCCTCAAGGACGCAAGGCGCCAGATCGAACAGATAGCAAAAACTAATAAGCTAAAGGTCGGCAAACTCACCTACCTCCGCGACCTTAATGAAGGCGGCGGAATATATCCTATGCCTGTTTATGAGAAGAACCTCATGGAAACACAAGATTCATCCTCTTCATCTGATGAACCTACCGAAACCGGGGTCGCCGAGGAAAATATGTTCTATGGAGAGCAGACTGTCAAGATAACAGCGTCTTATCAGGCAAGATACGAATTGTATTAATATGAAACTTATTCTATCCTTGCTTCTCCCCCAATTGGCAGGGTTTGTTGGATCTTTTTTTACGATTTCCTCTATTCCCGTCTGGTATGCTGGACTCAACAAACCGGACTTCTCGCCTCCAAACTGGGTATTTGCTCCGGTATGGTTGACTCTTTATACACTCATGGGAATTGCCCTTTATCTTAATTGGATAAAAAATGGCAAACAGGCAAAATACAACGTTCGCCTGTTTTTCGTACATTTGTTTTTCAACGCCATCTGGTCCCCGATATTTTTCGGCGCCAAGAATCTCGGATTGGCTCTTATTGTGATTACCGTGATCTGGTTTCTTATCGTGGAGATGATCAGAAGATTCTGGAGTGTCAACAGAGTGTCATCGTTGCTTCTTATTCCATATCTGCTCTGGGTAAGCTTTGCTACTTTACTCAACTTCACTCTTTGGAGGATCAATTAAAAGATTACCCCTTGTTACCATCAGCTTTTCCGGCGTAAATCACATATTTGTGAGATAAACGCTCACGTTCAACTGCATTTGCGATCGATGTTTCAACTCCTTTAATCATCTTAAAAACTACCGGCCAGCTATTATCTTTCCATTTTTTTCCGACATAATACGAGACAATAACTCTTGAACCGTGATCGTCCTTAACGAACATGCTGACCGCCTGGATATTTATGTGACCGAAGAGTCTTTTATTGTCCCCTATTTCAATTGAAGGATCCTCCACTCTAAAGTAAGATTCCTCACTGGCAAATCTTAAGGGAATAATTGTTTTTCCAACATCACGGCCGTGCGAAATCAGAGAATCAAGAGTGTCGATCTGTCTTGCCCCATCGGGTTTAAAATGAAAAAATCTCCCCAACTTCCCCCACATTTTTCTATTTCTCTCGATCTCTACTTTTTCATCAACGCTTACGCGTTCACGGAGTCTGTAGACGGCTTTTTTTATCGGCAGCCTTTCCCCGTAAGGGATATCCGCCTTATACTCACCCGACCTAATGATGCTTGGGAGAATACAAGTGGCATTGATCAAATTCTCATCGTCTCCTATATATCGAATTTTCTTAGTCCCGTTAATGACGTCGTCGTCGGTAATAAGTCCGCCTTGACGGGCTTCAGCGAGTGCCGGGTATCTTTTGTAGATATCATCAATTGTAACGTTAGGTCTCTTGCTGTCAATCATGCCGCCATACTCAGCAACGGCAATTATCTGTTTACCCAAAACGCGCCTTCCCAATCTCTTTATCTGCCTTATCATTTCCGTCATATATTCAGGCGCCGATGAATTTTGGATCTTTTCGACAAATTTACCCTCGCCGATCCTCCATACGTCACGGAGATCAACACCTTGGATTCTTACTCTATTCTCAGTCATGGGTGTTATTATACTAAATAAACCTATAG
Source organism: Candidatus Roizmanbacteria bacterium UBA6242 (assembly GCA_002440905.1). Taxonomy (GTDB): domain Bacteria; phylum Patescibacteriota; class Microgenomatia; order UBA1406; family GWC2-37-13; genus GWC2-37-13. The sequence goes on from DJWA01000019.1 coordinate 26,863, forward strand.
TATTCAAATTCTATGTGGATTCAATTGATTCAATAAATAATCGATAGATGTTATAATATTAAGAATATGGATGACTCAGTAAAAGTAATCTTAAAAAAACTGGATGATATCGACTCCCGCCTTAAAAATCTTGAAGGGCCTACCCCATCAACCAATATTGAACCGACAAAGAAGATTGAGCGTGACCCTCTTTTCCACAAAGCAATTGAGGAAATGGACAAGATAGACGAAATATCCTCAAAACAGCTCTCAGAAGCCCTTAAAATAGATATAAAACGCGCCGAAGCTATCATGGACCAGCTTGAAGCCGCCGGCCTTGGAACCTGCTACATGAAAGATGCTTAAATCACTTCTTTGAATTAGGCGTGTCATCAACAGGCGCATATAGAGTTTCTTTTTGCGATGAACTGTCTCCTGTTTTGGGAACGTAAACTAACTCTTTACTTATTCTTTATGTTTGCGAAATAGTGGCTGATTTAACCGCAAGGACATCTGATCAACTAAAAGCTTATAGGCCCTTGTGTCGCAGTCGCCGGGCTTTTCCAGATGACGAGAAATTTCAATAAATGGAGTTCCTTCGTGTTCATATTCACCTTTCAAGGTGACTATCTGCTCGCTCAATTCGCAACTACCTGAGGTACCATCCCTGTAGATCTCAGTAACATCACCCGAATAGTTAATTCTCCCCTCTTTAATTATGCTTCCCTCAACCGGCCCTGAGCAGGCAACCAATAGCATGGCAACGGTGAAAAGGTGTAAGATTATCGCCCTATTATTTGATCTTCCCATTTATTTTCTTTTCGAAGTCATCAGGATGGAACCAAAGCTGAGTATCCGTGATTAATTCGTTTGTCTTATGGCTATTTATTAATATTGTTTCCACGTATTTTAGCACAACTTCAATCAGGTCACCTACAATTGTCGATTTGATTAATGTCCTTGTTACAGCGTGCGAAATGTCGGATTTTGAATTTGGAAAAAGTTTGAATACCCAACTATTTGCCTTTATGAATCGTTCATATGCCTGGTTTTTATTTACTAAGGGCTTCATTTGCATAACTTCATGCCCAACAAAATTAGTTCTTTTGTGCTTTGGAACAACCAAATTCGACTCATCAAAAAATAAATTAAGGCACACTTTATTTTTTACTTCACGTTCGCCGTATTTTCTTCTAAGTCCGAATACCTGGGTTAAAAGAAGACACAAAAACCTTGACGTAAATAAGCGCTTTTTTGACGTTATAATAAAAAGATCGATATCGTCGCTGGCTTTTGCGTTGAGCATCGAGATAGATCCCGAAAGGCCAATTAGTCTAACTTGGGGTAATAGGGAGACAAGCTTTAAATACGCTCTAAACCTCCAACCGTTAAGTTTTTTTTCTGAGATTTGCCTACGTTCGTTTAAGCTCTTCGCATACTCCCTGGCAGTATACTCCCCCATAGTATATCTTTGACCTCTCAACTCTACCAAACTTGTCTCATATATAGTTTTTATCTTTTTCTGATGCTCCATTTCTAAAATCGCCTTTTTAAGGGCCTTTCTTGAGGTTTTTTTGGGAAAGAAGCTATATATCTCGTCAAAATTCGGTGGATATTTGAAGATGGAAAAGTATTTTATAACCTGTGTTATGCTCTTTTCCATTTTTGCAGGACCACCAACTGGATAAACTTAAACAAGCGCAACTGCCTTCGCCACCTCCAAGGTTGAGTGAATAAACGATAAAGCCACTCTAGTCCTATTCCTCTTAATAACTCTGGAGCCCTGCTGACCTGGCCACCAAGATAGTTAAACGCACCCCCAACGCCGATTCCTATTATTCCATTAAACTGCTTTCTGTGACGCTCCAACCATATTTCCTGATCGGGTGATCCAAACGAGATGATTATGATTTGGGGCCTGAAACCAGCCACTATTGAAAAAATCCGGCTTTCTTCAGTCTTTTTCGGATTTTTAATATCTTCTATACCCATGAGGCCAATAAATTTAGCCTCGGGATATTTGTCATTATAGCAGTCGGCTAATTCCTTTGCTAATTTTTGCTTTCCGCCAATTAGCATGACTCTCAAGCGCATAACAGAAGCCATCTTGATGACCTCCTCCATGAGGTCTACCCCGGTGAGCCTAGGTCCAGCCTTGAGGTCAAGCATTTGGGCCGCCAGGACAACCCCTATACCATCTATTATCCGCATTTGGGCCGTTCCAACAACCTTTTTAAATTCAGGATTTTCCGAAGCGCTCACCATAATTTCAGGGTTAAGGGAGACAATGTGGTAAAAACCCTTCGGAGTGGCTATGTACTTTTTAATATTCTCTAGGATAGTGTTCTTATCGTCCTGATTAATCGGTATACCAAGCAGTGAATTTTTGTCCATTTTTAGTGTTTTTTTATAGGTAATATAATGTTTATTATTATTTTTATTATCAGGTAGTTTTGTTCAAAAAATTTATTAGTAATTTATATTTATATAGCAATATATACTTATATTTATACTTTTTTGAGTGTATGTTACTTTTAATAATACTATATAACTATTTTCTTTCAAGATCGTGCCGCCTTAAAGGTATTGTCTGTAATTACCTACTACCTATCATTCTTACTATCGGATAGCTTCCTTAAAACTGTCCAGATTCTCAATTGCCATACCGACTCCCCGTATGACGCAAAACAATGGCTCATCTACGACAAACGACGAGACTCCAGTGTAATAAGTGACGTAGCGATCAAGGTTTGTCAAAAGCGATGTGCCTCCAGATAGTACTATACCTTTGTCGACTATATCTGAGGCCAACTCTGGAGGAGTTTGGGACAGAACCTCTTTAATTCCCTCGAGAATCTGCTTTAAGGGCTTTGATAAAGCCACTGAAACCGATTTTTCGTCAACTTCATATATTTTGGGAAGCCCCGACTGAAAGTCCCGACCCTTTACCTCCATTTTCCTGATTTCTTTTCCCTCCTCGATTAACGCATTGCCTATTTTCATCTTCACGTCCTCGGCAGTCCTTTCGCCGATTATAAGATTGTGTTTCCTTTTGAATTCATTGGTAATCGCTTCATCAAGCTTAGTTCCGGCCACCCTAACCGTTTTATATACGACAAGCTGCCCTAATGAAATGACCGCCACTTCGGTTGTCCCTCCGCCTATATTGACAATCATGTGGCCTGAAGCTTGGGAGATCGGTATCTTGGCACCGATTGCGGCAGCTAAAGGCTCTTCTATTAGATAAACGTCTCCTGCCCCTGCCTGCCTGCAGGCGGCAACGACCGCTCTTTTCTCAACCTGCGAAGACCCGCCCGGAATCGAGATCATGATCTCCGGCCAAAAAGCCCTGCCTTTAAGGGCCTTCTTTAAAAAGTAAGTAATCATTTCTGCGGTCGTCTTGTAGTCGGCAATCACTCCCTCCTTCATCGGGCGTGATGCCACAATGGAGCCTGGAGTTCTACCAAGCATCTCATTAGCGTCGTCACCGACTGCTAATACCTGATGGCTTTCCAAAGAATATGCCACAACCGTGGGTTCGTTAAGAACGATTCCCTGTCCAGCAACGTAGACTAAAGTATTGGCTGTGCCTAGGTCGATACCTATTTTCTTGCGGAAGAACATATCCACTTATTGTATAATATCTTGATCATAATATGAAGTTACTATATCGTTTGATATTAATCTCAACTTTTCTGGTGGTTTTTGCCGGAATTGTTGCCTATGCGAGAGGATACCGTTTTAATTTCGACGAAAGATCGCTCACCCCCACGGGAATCCTTTCGGCAAGTTCTTTCCCTAAAGCCGCAAAGATATATGTCGATGACGTTTTGCGGGGCGTCACCGATACTAATTTGACTCTACCTCCGGGCAACTATAAAGTAGATATTAAAAAAGAAGGGTATACCAGCTACAGCAAAAGCGTATCTCTTAAGGGAGAATTGGTTGTTACGATAGACGCGCTACTTTTTCCCATAAATTCCACTCTCTCCCCATTAACCAATCTGGGGCTGGTTAAAGCCATACCGGTTGGAGATTCGGAAAAGGTCTTTATTTTCGTCGATAAGGAAATAGACGAGGAAGGCTTCGAAAAAAGTGGCGTATATCTTTTTGAAGGTGGTCGAAAGCCCCTACCCTTCTTTCCACCCCTCAAAACTCTAGTCCTCAAAAGCAATCTTCCGGAAGGCGTTGACCTCAGCCTCTCTTCCGTCATCATTTCTCCTGACACCAAAGAAGCAATCTTCGAATTTCCGCTACTTGAATCCACCCAAGCCTATTTACTGTCGCTTGATGGAGAAAATGTCACCCCGTTTGACGTCACCCAGTCGAAAGATACGCTAATTGCGGCCTGGAACAAGCAAAAGCTCGACAATAACCTTAAAGTCTTGGAAACTTATCCCGAAGACTTCTATAAGATCGCAAGCGACAGCGTTGAGATAATCTCGTTTTCTCCAAGCGAAAGCAAACTTCTCTACAAAGCCAACAAGAATCTTATCCTTCCCCCAATAATCACTCCGGCCTTGATTGCCACCAACCAAGCTCCAGAACAAAGAAGTCTCGATGAAGGGAAGATATATGTATATGACAGGAAAGAAGATAAAAACTATTTAATATCCGATGAAGAAGAATTGGCTGATCACCGGATCCAGTGGTATTTCGATTCGCGCCACCTTCTTATTAACCAGGGCAAAAAGATCGTCGTTGTAGACTACGACAATACCAATATGCAGACTATATACTCTGGCCCCTACGATGATAGTTTCTTCACAACCACAGAAGACGGAAAGATAATCACCCTCTCAAATCTCAATCCTGAGGTAAATAAATGGCCGGATCTTTACCTTGTAGGCACGAGATAATTATTCTGCTTCCCTAACAGCAAACACAAGAAGTCGCTTAAGAGTCGTACCCAATGGCCAGCACGTCTGAAGGGTCAGGAATTCCCGATTGGTTTTACGCGTCAAATACTGTACTTGCGAAGGATCAACGACCTCTGTACCAATAACTCGGTAGACGTGTCTTTGACCGTTGTAGAAAAGGTCAACTTCGTCGTTTTTCTCCAGCTTGTATAAAAGATAGAATACGGCATTATAGGTTCCAACGTTCCAGAAATAGTCTGTCGAATGGGCAAACAGGAATACGTGCCCGCCCTCACCGGGAAAGGCCGTCCCAGCAGCGTGAGCGACTCCTTTATTTAGCGCGTCAAGGTAGACTTTTTCATCTCCGGCTTCGACATTTCCAAGGACACGGGAATTGGCACCTATTTTGGGGATGACAATACTGAAGTTGGGGTCCTGTGGCGTCAGTATCTCAACCGGCTTGATATTAAAAGCCTTTGCTAGGACTCCCCGATTTTCCGACTGAGGTAGGGGCTCCTCGATTTTCATGGTATCAGCCACAACGTATTGCTTTTCAAACTTCGTATCTATAAAATAACGGACCTCTTCTCTCAGAGGTTTGTAGAAGGTCCGTCCAATCATGAATAAAGATGATAGTAACAAAAAGTTCCCGACCGTACGCAAAACCAGTATTCTAAAGTATTCGCTGGTTTTAGCTTTTTCAATATGGCGGTGAATTTGATGACGGATTACATGCCTCTTTTTGAGTTTTGTGTAGCTCATTGTGTCCTCAGGCGGAATTGAACCACCATCCTAGGTTTAGGAAACCTATGCTCTATCCGTTGAGCTATGAGGACTAAAATAAATGCGCGACTTGATCTTTAAGAGCTAGCATATATTTTAGCATATCTCCGCCTTTTTTTACCCTGACCCTACAGATTCCGTATGGTAATTTTCCGTTTTTCTTACCTTCCAAAACGTTAATACTGACAAATTTATTAATGGGCACTCCTGTTATATTCGACCAGAATTTTAAGCATTTATTTTTATCCAAGTCCTTGTAAGTTCTAATACTTACTCTCAATTTATCTTCGGTAATATTAAAGAGTTCCCTAAGGCCTTTAACAAAGAGTTTTATAAGTTTTGGGTCGCTATTGGACAATCCGAAGTCACCCTTATTACCCTCTCCCCAATATAAAGCCGACAGAAAAATCAGCTTTTCATTTTTTGACAACTTAATTACAGTCTTTTCCGCTTTTTCTTGAGCGGTTTTCTCTGCAATTTTCATCCTTTTAATGCTTCCTCCCCTTTTTGAGTGCCAAATTTGTCTATGTTCGGGTAAAATCTCAATTCCCTGAATATGCCGAAAGACCGATCCATAGCCAACTTGGATCTCTTTTTTTATTTCCGGTAGACTATAACCTCGTTGCCTCAGTATTTTTATTCTTTTGATTGTTTCTTTCGGGATTAACTTAGGCATAAGTCCAGATTAATTTATTTGAACTATAAAGTCAACACAGAACGGTGTTGTTTTATCCTATTAAAACTGATGGATAAATGTTATAATGAAAAAATGTTCATAGTCATAGAAGGAATCGATGGGGCTGGATGTGAAACCCAGGGCAAGAATCTCGTTAAGATGCTTGAAGACAACGGCAAAAAAGCCTCCCTCATTAAATATCCGGATTATGAGCGAAACGTGGGCAAAGTTATACGTGAATTCCTATATGACAACAAGGATTTAACCCCCGAACAACAGTTCCTTCTATATACGATGCAGTTTATCATGGACGCTAAAATGATTGCTGACAGGCGCAAGGACGAAATATTGATCGCCGACCGCTACTTCACAACCACATTGTGCTACCAAACCCTTGAAGGGATCGATGAGAAAATGGCGCAGGAGTTTGCCAATAACTTTAAAATCGAGGTTCCTGACGCGGTCTATTACCTCAACGTCGACCCCGACATCGCCATAAAAAGGAAGGGCGGCGAAGATAAGGAAAAGAACCGCCGGGAAAAGGATTTCGAATTCATTCGAAAAACCCACGCCAAATACAACGATCTTGTCAAAAGACAGGTTTGGGCCAAGTGGGTGAATATCGACGGCAATAAAGGAATTGAAGAAATCACCAAGGATATATATAATAAACTTCTAATCTAATGGAGAAAACACTTATCATAATAAAACCAGATGCCGTTAAACGCGCCATGATAGGCACGATTATCGACACTTTTGAAAAGGTCGGCCTTAAACTCATGGCCGCCAAGATGCTCAAACCCTCAGCCGACGTAATCAAACACCACTACCCAGGTACCCCTGAATGGATTGCCGAAATGGGGGGGAAGACTTTATCGTCATTCAAACAGTCTGGGGTTGACGTCAAAGCAAAGATGGGAACCGATGATCCGCAGAAACTTGGACAGTTCGTTTACGACAGATTGGTCAAGTATTGGATGGAGGGACCGATTGTCGTTATGGTTTGGCAAGGACCGGACGCTATCCAAATTGCCCGTAAATTAAGAGGTCATACTATACCTTTACTGGCTCAAACTGGAACACTCCACTCTGACTATTCATTCGACTCCTCGACCCTATCTGCCGGCCTGGACCGGGTTGTGAAAACCTTTGTCCATGCTTCAGGATCAGTCGATGAAGCCGTTCGTGAAATCGAATATTGGTTCAAGGGAGTTGAAATGAAGAACTACGAGCGAGAAGTTGACAGTTTGTATCTTGCAAAATAATATGAAAAAACAAAGAGCCTTATTGATCATCAAACCCGACGGAGTCCAGAGAGGAATTATCGGAAAGATAATCACGCGCTTTGAGACCGTTGGCCTCAAGGTCATCGGCGTTAAATTCGAATGGGCCAAAAAGGAAAACATCATCGCCCACTACCCGGAAACCGATGCCTGGTTCGGCAAGGTCGGTCAAAGAACACTTTCAAACTATGAAAAAAAAGGGTTAGACGCAAAGGTCGTTTTTAAAACCGATGATGCTGTTTCAATTGGAAAGATAGTTAAATCCTGGCTTGTCGACTACATGCAGGAATCACCGGTTTTTTTGGCGGTTGTTGAGGGCTACGATGCCATTGAGATAGTAAGGAAGCTATCTGGTAACACCATCCCTGTACAGGCCTTACCTGGGACAATTAGAGGGGATTTTTCCCATGATACGATAGACTTGGCCAATGAGCAAAACCGCCCATTGAGAAACATCATCCATGCCTCAGATACACCTGAGGACGGCGAAAAGGAAGTCAATCTCTGGTTCACTAAAGAAGAACTGTTTGACTATGAACTTGCCGGAGAGAAGTTCATGTTCAATGTTTGACTCCGTTTATCTTGAAGACCTTCTTCATAAGCACATCTACTTTTCTTTGTAAATCCTTGGTGTCTTTATTGTTTGTAAGGGTAAAGTCACAGTAAGCAAGGCACTTCCCGACCTGTTGACCGGACTTACCCTGACCTATTCCAAGATCGCGTCTGTCGACCTTGACGAAATCTGAATATGTCTTGGGATCCCATGGCTTAGCTCTTTTAAGAAGTCTTTTGAACCTCAGTTCCCTATTTGCCTTGACGCCAATTAGAACGAAGTTGGGATTTTTCTTGAGAAATTCAACCTCGCCCGGGTTTCGTATACCTTCTATAACGACTCGATTTTTACCTTGTTTCATAAGGGATTCAATAGCCAGTTCTGCCAACACGGCGTCACCGCGTTTACGCCTCAACTCGTCTCCCATGTCCTGGAGGGTTTTTCTGGTGAATTCGTTTATTTTTTTCTTTTTGAGTTCCTCGTGGAGAATTGAAGATAGGGAAAAAGAAATGAAACCGAGTTTTTTTGTAAGATACTCAACCAATACTCCTTTCCCGACCGCAATCTGCCCGACTACCCCGACGTAGACTATGTATTTTTTCTTTTTGTTGCTGTTCATGATATAATGAATGTGGCGATATGAAAATCTATTTCACGGCTTCGATCGTCGGAAAAAAGCACTATCTTCGAAATTACCTGAAAATCATCGGGATCCTCCAAAAACTTCACCACCAGGTTAAGTCAGATCATATTATAAAAGTATCTGAAAATCAAATAAACATGCAAGCCAAATCTGAGCGGGAAAAATTCCATAAGAAACTAAAAAAATGGATAATGGACTCCGACTGTATGGTTGTTGAGACCTCTTTCCCGTCAATTAGCGTCGGGTTTGAGATCTCTCTTGCCCTAAATCTTGGTAAACCAGTGCTCTTACTTCACACAAACGAAGCTCCGACGCTTCTGTCAAGCTACAACGATGAAAAACTCATATGTGAAGAGTACAAAATCGACGGCCTTAAGGATATCCTTGTAGATTTTGTAAACTACGTCCGTGGAAAATGTGAGCAGAGGTTTACTTTTTTTATCACCTCCGAAATTGCCGGATTTCTTGAAGACGTATCTAAGAAGAAAAAAATTCCAAAATCTGTTTACGTACGCTCTCTTATTGAAAAAGAAATTCGAACTTAATCATTTAGGCTTATTTATCTTTTAGATCCTGGACCAAATCATGAAGTCTTCTTTCATCTCCCTCCTGATAAGCTTGGGCTTCTGCGGTTTGTCCGTTGACTGGTTTTCCGGCCCTATATTCAAACAGCCTAATATTTGTTCCCATTTCCGCTTCCTCCAACGCTTTTTTTCTCCTTTCCTCATCTTCGCGCTGTTTTTCCTTGGCCCTCCTTCGATCTTCTTTTTGCTCTTCAGTTAACGACTCCAAGACAATTCCTGCCGACGGATTATAAGGTAACACCGGCATCTCGGCAATTCCCGCCACAAATTCGGCAATCACGTGGCCGTTTACAGTGTTAAGCTTCAATTCCAAAGCTCGTCGGCGATGCTTGCCGGAATCGGCCTCAAACCAGAAAGAAAGCGAGGCATTTTCAACTTCGGTCAAAGGCACGTCTAAATATTCTTGGTCGGGAGTCAATACGTGCAATTGGCCATTTAGCAATACACCGTTTAGCCCACCTTTTCCGGTCACCCTGGCAACAAGACCGCCTCCTTCGCTCCGGACTATGGATGCGTCAACCGGCGATGCCGGCACCGAACCCATACCCTCCCTCAAGGACTTGATTATTAAAGTATTGTTGTTAGGTTTATAAAGACCGTTTTCTACGTCCTGCTTTTCAAACGCTTGCGTTATTTCCTTGTCGCTAAACCCTCCAACCTTGAGAAAATTTCTTAGACCCGGTTGCTCACGGGGTTCTTTTATGTTTAAAGCGGCTACGTCCCGGGTAGCTTCTGTTAAATCAATCGATCTGTCTTTAAACCAAGGTATTACCCTTTCGATCGTTTGTGTTTCAAAACCCTTTTCTGGCGTGAACTTTATTCTAGCCTCATCCGGAATCCGGTATTTTTCTTTTGTGGGGTGGTCAACTTTTTTTACGATTATGGTATATCCTCTTCTCATTCTCTCTCCGTCCAAATTCACAGTCCCGTGTTTATTCAAGGCCAAATGTCTTCCTAGGCTTCCATTTTTACGTTCGTACATTTTTAAGAAACGATAGAAGACTTCCGGTGTTATGTTATCTGCCTTGGAGGCGGCTGTATAGAGTCTATCTAGGGATTGATTATCAATGAGAAAGACCCTCACGCCGTGATCTTCGTTGAAAGGCGGACCTTCTCGAGTTAGAGTAAATCCGCCATTACTGACCTTAATGTCAAATGGTAATCCCGTCCTGTATTCTTTTTTTGTCAGGCTGTCTTTTTGTAGCGCGTAAAATGTTAGATCGGTTAATATCTTTGGCGCCTCTTGGACTGCGGGGGTTTTTCTGAATCGTGAAGTAAATCTTTCTATTACGGTCATTTTATACTTGAATCATATCGTCAGAAAGGTGAATGCGCAATACATCACGGAGATGTATATTAGAATCCGTAGATCGATCTTACGAGGTCTAAGGCCTTATCTCCCCAGAATATCATCAGGACGGTGCCAGCCACAAGAAAGGGACCAAAAGGAATTCTACTTTTGATCTTTCTCTTGTGTCGAATCAATAATATTATCCCAATAATCGCGCCCGTGACAAATGCGAAGTATAGAGCCAGGAATCCGGCCTTCCACCCTAAAAGAAATCCCATTATCGCGGTCAAATAAACGTCGCCCAACCCCATGGCCTTTTCGTGCGAAAGGAAATAGATGAGGAAAATGGGTAACGAAACTATCAAGGCCGATGCGACCTGCTCTTTTAATATGAACTGCCATGAAACCAAATTGGTTAAATGGAGAACAAATGAGAATATAGTTAGTGATCCCAGCAAATAATCAGAAATCAGGTGGTATTTGAGGTCAGACACAAAAATAACAATGAGGCTCGACACGATACCCAGTAGGGCAAATAATCCCCAGTATGAAGAGCCTTTTCCTGACAGGAAAACCAATAGAAATATTACGCCTGTCAGAACTTCAATTAAGGGATATTGAAATGATAGCTTTTTTTTGCAATGACGACACTTTCCGCCGAGAATAAAATAAGAAAAAACCGGAAATAAATCATACCAGGCTATTTTTTTCCCGCAATAGTCACATTTTGACCTACCGTGTATACCTTGATCGTTGGGTAATCTATCGATTAATACATTTAAAAAAGAGCCTATTGAAGCCCCAAATACCAAAAAGAAAGATGAAAGAAATATTGTCTCCATAATCAGCTTCCATAATATCAGATTTTATTATTTTAGTCCATTTATCCTATAACCGTATAATCTAAATGGCTTTACGAGGCCCTAAAAAATTTTATAAAAGTATATATTCGACAGTTATTCCTGTTCAGAAATGTATTTATCTATGTCAATTTTATTCCACAAACCTTCCGGTACCCAGAGGTTTCGGAAGTGCCTGAATTCATTCCACCCGACAACAAGAACCCTGACGTCAGTTCTTTTTCCAAGAAGGAATACAGCAATGTCTTTAGGAGTCGGATCATAAGAATTCTCACCATAGACGATCACCTTTCTATTTCTTAAGGATTTATACTCTTTTAAAATTTCATCCTTCGACATGTTTTTTGAGTTTCTTATGTGACCTCTTTCAAAATCCTTTAAAGACCTCGTGTCTATGATTAATACTTCCGAAGTATTACTGTCAATGATTTTTGTCAGAGTCATTGGGTCAATATAAAGGCCGTTAACAATCTCCAGAGACTCCTTTATCTTATCTTTGGATATGCTGGTTGAAGCAATAAGAGACTCGGCAATAGCTTTATTTTTGTTTGATTTAATAAGCTTCGAGCCCGTCAAAAATACGGTCAACGTCATACCAAATACCACCAAAAACGGCAAGACCACGCTTATGAGCCGGTTACTCTCAACCTTAACGAGACCGTTTGGTTTTTTGATTTTTTCTTTTTTCATTATTCGTATCTTAAGGCATTCAAGGCCGAGGTCTTTTTAGCTCTGTAAGCCGGATAAAGACCGGTCAAAAGACCGACAATGAATGCTGAAATAATAATAAACAGCACAAAAGTCGGAGGTAGGTAGTTGAGTTGAAGGAATCCTTGCCCTTGGGTTATGGCGATAATAGATACGAAAAGGGACAGCATACATCCAATCAATGTCCCGAAAATGAGCCCCCCGATACCTCCTGACAATCCCATGATCATGGCCTCGGCCAAAAATAGGTCTTGAACTTCGTCCGAAACCATTCCTATGGCCTTCATACCCCCAGTCTCCCTTGTGCGCTCAAGTAGAGACACTGTTAGGGTATTGAACATCCCCAACGAAGCTACTCCCAAAGCAACCATTCCAAGGACCGCCAATAAAACCCTGAGGTTGGCGAACAGGCTTTCTATCTGTTTGACGGTGTCGAAAGTCGAATTGGTCCTAAAACCCATAGTTTCGATATCACTCCTTACTTTTGGAAGATCTTTTTGGTTTTTTAGAATCATCTTAAACTGGGAAAAATTCTTAATACCAAGTTTGTATAGATCTTCAAAAGGCACGTAAAAATAGGTATTATCGGCATCTTCAACTACTCCGACGATCTTGTATTCTATTTCCGATGTAAACACCTTACCTTCTATATCAGGCATAAGGCTTTTGACGATTATGAACGAGGTTTTAAACGTCGTTCCCACCGCACGGTTTATATCTATCCCCAATAGGTTTAAGAAGCCCGAGGAAACAACCGCATCGCCGTCGGGTTTATTGTCGAACTTCAGTGTTTTGACTTCATTTATCTTAGCCGAATCCGAAGCCTGAAGTGAAATAGTCTCAATCCCGCTTTCGTCAGATGCGATAACAACCGCGTCGTATAGAGCTGATTCAGTTGCAGTTTCTGCCTCATCGCTTGCCGCCAACACCTCGTCATTCAAAATAAATTCTGCGCTTCCGGTTGACTCTCCCAAGACACTTCCGAAATCGAACTGATTGAGTATTTGAACGTCTCTAACAGGAATACATCCCTCCTCCCATTTTTGCCGTCCCATATCATCAAATGCGGGTATGAGGATATCTTCCGCATTCTTTTCATAAAGCGGAAGCTTCCCCCTTACCCATTTCCCCAAAAAGAGATTTCTTTTTCGATCGTATCCTACCCGACCATTTTGGGAGAAAGGATAATAATCCCCTCCCCATATTTGACTACCCTCAAATCCACCCTCAATCCTTGTCGTATACCCTAAGATTTTCGAATTAATAGAACAGTCTTCCCACACAGTCGCCGAGTTGCCGGGAAGGATGTTAAAGATGGTAACTCCGCTCACGATCTTTGTCCCCAGTTGGACCTCAACGAGTGTCGTTGAAGCGCCGGCAACCTCGCCCTCATTATCAACCTGACTTATTGTCCCGCCAATTCCACCGTTGTTGGCAAAGGGCTTTCCCTTCAAGAATTTGCTGTTTATTCCGCTTTTTAGGTAGTCATTTGAAACCGCATATACTAAGACATCCGTCTGAGCCCGATTGTAATTAATCCTTCCAACTACAGAAATTACGGGCAAGGCTTTTAAATTTTCCTTAAATGAATTTATTTTTTTAAAGGCCGCTTCGTTCAAACGCAAGGCGGTATTTTCTCCGGCCGATATATCAAGCATCTTAAGCTCGTCAAGTCCCGCAACTTTGTTAATAATTAGTCTTTCTATTCCGTAACCTAAAGACAGTAGAAGAACAATCGCCCCAACTCCAACAGACATTCCGAAAATAGTTATTAATGACCTGGCTTTTTTGATCATCATGTTTCTATAAGCCAGCTCAATAAGGTACATCCTTTTGACTTCGGACGATCTAGTGGTTTCCAGTTTATCGATAATTTTTGTTGTGAGGGAACTTAAATATCGATCAAAAATATTTGCAAAAAATTTGAACAAACCTCCCAATAGCGGAATCCTTATAAGGATATTCATGACTTTACCCGCAAGAAAAAACAGCAAAAGGACAAAGAAGGTAGAAAAAAGGTAAGTCGCCCTTATTATCCCCGGAATAGCTTCAAAAACCTTCCTGAATGTTTCTGTCCAGTTTTTTGGATTGATTATTTCTTGTATTCTCATAGTTTCAATTTTTTCAAAAAGTCACGATCACGAACATTTGCGTCTACAACTCCGTTTATCTCTTTCTTACTCTTGAATTTATTACCGTCGGTTTTTGCCGTCGGTTCAAATTCCTCAACTACCTCACCATCCAACATGTGGTAGATTTTGGTCGCGTATTTGAGGTATTCAAGATCGTGAGTGACCATGACAATAGTTTTACCGAGGTCAACCAACTTTAAAAAAGTTTCCAGTAACTCACGTCCTGAAACGGTATCCAAATTACCGGTTGGCTCGTCGGCGACGATCATTACGGGATCAATAGATAGTGCCCGCGCCAGACTGACCTTCTGTTGCTGACCTCCTGAGAGCTCGTTGGGCATGTAGGTCGCCCATTTGTCCATTCCGACAAGTTCCAGATTTTTATGAGCACGCTCCTCTATTTCCTTTAAATTAAGATCTAAAAGGTGCATTGGAAAGCTAACATTCTCGATAATATTTAAGGCCGAGATCCATAGTGGTTGCTGATAAACCATCCCGACCCGATGACGCCGATACAGAGCTCTTTCATCTTCAGTCATCTTATAGAAGTCTTTATTTTCAACCAGCACCTCTCCGGTTGTCGGCGGCTCGAGACCGAGAATACAGTGTAGGAAAGTTGATTTACCGCATCCTGAAGGTCCGAAGATTATTACAAATTCCCCCTCGCCGACCTTAACATTTATTCCTTTGAGGACGTTTATTTCGGTCGTTCTCATGATGAATGATTTCTTAAGATCAATCGTTTCTATAATCGTTTTTTTGTTATTTTTCATAAACAGTCTACCGACCAATTTTTAAATTATTCAGGAACCCAAACGTCGCCGAAAGATTGTCGATTACCAAGTTCAACGCATCTTTGGTCGATTTGGGAGTAATAATAACTGTATCAAAAGACTGTCCGCTATTCCCGACCTTATCTTTTGAAATTGCCCTCAGATGATAAATCTTTGCCGGGGTCAGACCGGTAATTGTCACCGTATGGTTTGTTGTCAATGCGCTGTCTTCTTGGGTAGTTAAACCGTATGCTGTACCTGTCCCCTGGGCATATTCTACCTGGGTGGTTGCCGGTTCGTCGGTATCCCACGAGACGACTATCTGGGCTTTAGCAGTTTCACCGACCCCGACAATAGTTGACTCGACATTCATGTTCTGGATCTCGGGTGCCCTGATATCCTGCGAGGTCTTAAGCTTTCTAGTCACAGAAGTAGCCGCGTTCCCGGCACTATCCTTTCCTTTTATGTCGATTGTGTAGTCTGTTGAATCCACTAGATTTTTAAGGATTACTTCGTGGTTCTTTTTAAGGGCAAGACTTACCTGATCAACGGCTTTTTCAGGACTTGATGTTGGATAGTACGTAATAATTGATGAGATCAGGGTGTTTGATGTCCACAAAAGTCTCAAGGTGGCCGTCGGCATTCCGGCGACCTGCTGTACTTTAAGGCCTACAATTTTTGGAGTTGGCAGGGTTTCAAAAGTATAGTCGTCGCTGTCGTAAGTATTGCCTTCGGCATCCTCACCGGTAATCTTCAGATGGTGAAGCGTCCCTTCGGTTAAATTTGAAAGGGCGATTGTATATGTCGATTCCGTTGTTGAAGTCGAGATTGACTCGCTCCCGCCGTAGTCGGTTGTTTTCCCATAATGCAGAGTGGCTTTGACGGCATTTGCTATCGTAAAATTCACGTACAGCGAGTTTATATTCACACCCGAAAATTTAACAGACGACACGTAAGGCGCCGGGCTTGTTGTAAATGAGAATTCGTCAGATGACCCGCTATTGCCGTCCTCGTCAGTCCATTGAGCTACGTAATAATAGGTCGTACCCGGATCCAGACCTGTAAGGCTTATTGTGTGGGCAGCCACTTGGGTTGAAGAACCTACCTCTTCACCATAATTACCAGGGCTTTTGCCGTACTTGACAAACGAATTTGCCGTACGCGATGTTGACCAGGTGACAATGGCGCTTTTTGTCTTAACCGATACCGTAGGATCCGACAAAAGATCCGGAGCTACGCGCCATCTACCGTCAGGATATAGACCAACCGTATCCGAAACAGCCGAACATTCGTTGGTCGAGTCGCAGGCTTTGACGCAGTAATATTTCTTAGTCTGAGTCAACCCCGTGTCCACATATGACGTCTGGGTTGTTGATGCTACATAATTAAAATCGGCGTAGTTTGAATTACAACTCGAGTCCTCAACCGCCGATCGGTAAATTTTGTAATTGGCAACTCCCGAACCAGTCGCCTCAGGTTCATCCCAAGACAATGCCAGTCTCCAACTTGAAGTTTCCTTAATTGAAACATCCGATACGTCTATATTTCTGGCAATCCCGGGGGCCGAAGTATCGGCCGTAAATGTCACCTGGGCATAATTGGTGTAATCTATATTTCCAGCCTCGTCTTTGGCGACTACATAAAGCTTATTATCGCCTCTCTGGGTGGCATAACCGCCGGTTGAAAGATAGGTGTCGGCCAAACCTATCTCGTTGACGTTGTTGCCGTTCGGAAGAGCGTTAATCGAATAATAATATCTCAACCCCGTTTGGGCGCCTGAATATGATTCAGGCGCATCCCAAGCAAAAGCGAATTCATTAACTGAATTGGCATCAGAACCATCCGTCGGATAGGTTACTCGTAAGGCCATTGGTTTTGACGGTGCTTCTCCTGAATATTTGTAAATTTGAGTCGCATAGGTTGAAGCGTAGTTTCCGGCTCTATCCTTTGAACGGACGTAGAATGTATTATCCTCTCCTGAGTCATAAGCCAAAATACCGCTTGCTGTAGCCGTACCATTTGAATCCATTTCGGTAATACAGGTTTCGTCCGAATACTCAATTTCACCATCATCTTCACCGGTTTTGTATTTGTAGCAATATGAACCAATTAACGATGCGCTATCGGTAGCTCCTTTTAACGTAAAGTCAAAGTCATTGACCGAAGTATAACTTGGCGGGTTGACGCTGATTGTTATCGGGTTTGATGGGGCAACGTTATCATACTTGTAGATATATGGTTGCCAGTTAACGGCCGAAAAATTGCCATCGTCGTCAACCGTTTGGATTCTCAAATAATAGGTTTCGCCAGACGTTAAACCCGAAGCGGTATATGAAGAACTCGTTGTTAGAGTTCCTGAAGTTGATGCATCAGCCGCCGCATTTGGTCCAAAATATACGTAATACCCGGCAACTCCCGAACCGCCAGAGCCATCGGTAGCACCACCAACCTCATCCGCATCGGGCCAGTCGAAGTTTGGAGTCGGATAGTTATACCATGTATTAGTTGTGATTTCGGCACTTTGGGTTGAGGTTGTATACGATTCAAGAGATGACGGGTTAATCGGCGAATCGATGTCTTGGTAATAATAGACTGTGTAATCGGAAATCGACCCCGAATATATTCCGTCTGAAGATTCAAGAACAAATTTAATTTTGAGGTAACGATTGGCGGCCGAATTGATTTTATACGTATACGTCGTACCAACGCTTTTCACCTCAGACGCTTCCGACCAGTCAGACCAGCTACTTTCATTTGATGAGGCGCTCGTATAGACTGTTAAACTTGTATTATTTGCTGACGTGTAAGTTACATTTATATTTGCATATCTATAGGCTGATGTTAAGTCATGACTTGGCGAAATATAATTTCCGGAGTCCTCAAATGAAGAGCTGTCGGTTTCCATTATATATGTGTAAAGACCATTCTGGAAAGTATTGGTTCCCGATCCGCCCGGGATCACGAATATTTTATCAACACCGTTTGATGCCGCCCCAGCTCCAAGATATATATTGGCAGGCGCATCAACAACTGCTTCCCAAGAGTCTCCAGAAATGGAATATCTGTAACACCCGACCTGATTCGCACCTCTACATGCATAGAGGTAGTCGTTTCCACCATCAACTAAAAAGCCTTCATTATTGACGTTGCCTCCTGTTGGTAAGTCAGCAACGGCTGGATCGCTCCAGACTGGATTATCGGACAACGGTCCGTATCTATAGAACGATAACGTATTTGATCCCCTTAAGACATAAATATAGTCGTTTTTGATAACCATGTCAGATCCCCAACCTAGACTACCCGGAGCATTTGTCAGCCCTGACCATTTAGCACCAGCCGTACCCTGGGTATCAAAGCGCTGGAAGGTGTTTGACCCGCCTCGGCTCCAGTAAATATAACGACTACCGTCGTATGCCATAGCCGAACCATAAGTTGTATCGAAAGGCGGTGGATCATTTGTTTCGTCACTCCATGAGTCTGAGGCAACATCGTAAACAAAAAGCTTCCGGTAATAAATGCCACCGGTCATATAAATTTTATTATTGGTGTTGTCGTATACTAGTTCGCTTCCGTAGTAAGGCCCGACCGGGGCGTCGGCCATTTTAGTAGCCTCACCGGTTACGCCGTTATACCTAATAAACAGATTGTCGTAATTACCTCGAGTCATGTAGTAGTTATCATCATCACCTTTCACTATGTCTGCCCCGTAGGAAAAGGAACGAGTGTATGAACCCCTGAACCAGTCGCCAAAAAGATTGGTATTGGGAATCATCCATGAGTCTTTGGCAATATTGTATTTATAGAAATTGTTTCCTCCCCCACCCCTCATCATATATAGGGTCCCGTCAATGTTTCTCAGCGTTGACCCGGCGCTAATTGTGGTTGGTGTTTCGGTTAATTCCACCCAAGTTTGGGAAGCAATATCGTATTTGTACATGAATGGGTCGTTACCCCCAGCAATATAATAGACCGCACTGGTCGTTGAATCATAAACTATCTTTGCTCCTAGACCAATGAGAGATGGCGCATTGCTCAATACTGTCCAGATGTCGCCCGATATACTGTAGGCGGCAAATCCAGTTCTCGATCCTCCTTGAATCGCATATATGGTATCGTCACCATCATAAGCCAAATCTCCCCCGTCGTTTATAAAGTTGTTTACCTGCGCTCCCGGCGCGCCAAAATCCGTGTTTGCCTTCTGTTCCCATATGTTTAGTTGGCTATCGTAACGGTAAAAAGCATCATCATTAAGACCTCTTAATGCATATATGTAACGGTTTCCGTCGTATATCATGTCGGCACCATGATAGGCGGTTTGAGGCATGTCATTTGCGTCAACATCGTTCCATGAATCGGCGGCGATATCGTATCGCCAGAATTTGTTAGAGTTGGTGGCTCTTAACGCATAAAGATATCCGTCCGGCCCTTCAACTAAACTAGCACCTTGGTAAACCGCTTCAGGGGCATTGGCTTTGGTTGTCCAAACATCTGATTCAATATCATATTCATAAAATGTTGTTGTATTGTACCCTCTAAACTTGTAAAGCTTGTTTGTCGAGGCAACATATGCAAAATCTGATCCGTAATATACGCCGGCCGGGGATAGACTCAATCTTTCTTCCTGCCAAAACCCTGCCTTCCCTGAAAGCTTTATTTGATCGTTTTCTGTTGAAACGTCTGTTGAGACGCCTGATGTAAAATCTTCGGAAGTCGATTGAATAATGCTCTGTGGTGGAGAAACTCCATTATACACGTACGTGAAACCTGTCGTTGCCGCCGATATATTGCCGGCTGAATCCTTAGTTGAAAGTCGTAAGTAATAAGTCGTACCGGTTGTCATTTCCAAGGTTGCTGTATAGTTTGCCGTAGTCTGATAGTTACCAGCCGTTGACGGATTAGCCGAAGGACTGATCCCAAAATATACGTAATAGCCGTTAACAGACGTTTGTGAATCCGAAGCTCCTGTCCAACTGAAGTAAGGTTGATGATAACTATACGATGAGCCTGTAGTTAAAGAAACACCTCCTACTAACTGTGACTTTCCAACAAACGCCGTCGGATTCGTTGGAGGATCCTCATCCCCGTCATAGTTAATGGTCAACGAATAAATAACAGGCGTTTGTGAATTATCTGAGTTTGCCGTTAACGTAGCTTTTACCTGTATATATCTGGCAGCAGGTGAAGCTATAACTCCTCCACTGACCGTTTCCCATTGCGACCAACTAATTTCGTCGGCACTGCTTCTTGTGGTTATTGTAACGGCAGAATCACCCGGCGTGGATAGGGAGGAACTTAAGGATGTCCAATCGGTCACGTACGTTAGATCTATGGGGCTACTTGTCCAAGTACCGGACGCGACATAGTTGTTGGAATTTGGTGTAAAACTCAACATTCTGGTTATGCCATTTCCATAGATTGAATAGAAGTTTCCGCTCCCATCACCTTCTAAAGAGCCACCATTCCAATACCCCAGTTCTGTTGGTCCATAACTCTGGGCCGACCCAAGCCACCTCCATACGCCACCAGTTATTGTATATTCCCAAATGTCGCCCTTCAGGTTGCCAGCTTGGAAGTATATCTTTCCGTTGTAATAAACGGCATCCGTACCCCAATATGGGGCAAATGGTGCTGTGCCGAGAGACGACCAAGTGTCTGATGAAACCGTATATTTAAGTATTTGGGATATTCCTAGACCAGAAATATAGTAGAAATCGGTCCCATCCGTCACCATTCGTGATCCGTAACCCGATTCCGCATCATCCGGAAGGTCGGTTGCGGCTGAATCGTCCCAACTGTCCGTTGATATCGTATAGCGCCAAAAGTGCCGAGTTGCGTTACCACGAGTTGCATATATATAATCCCCTGTTCCTGGATAAACAAGAGCTGCGCCGTATCTAACCGTCGCCGGCGCCGGTGAGGTCATGGTTGTCCACTGGTTGGTGGCCAACTCATAACGGTAAAAATCGGTGGTATTGCTCCCGCGGAAAAAGTACATGTAATTACCAGCGACCACTCCTTTGGTATCGTCGTTGAGTAGTCCAGGAGCATCAGCTCGCGACTCCCATACGTTTGTTGCTAGATTGTAGCGACTAAAACTAAGGGTATTTGACCCCCTTGGTGAATATAAGTATCCATCATGGTAAACTAAGTCGGCTCCGCTTCCCGGACTCAACAATAAATCAGCATTTCCTACGAACGTATTTGAATCTATATCATACTTCCAGAAGTCATATGTGTTATTTCCGCGGAAAATGTAAAGATATCCATCAGCGGCATTATAAACATTTCCAACGCCTCCGGTGGTTTGAGGTAAATTTGTAAGCTGTTCCCAGGTGTCATCACTTATTTTGTAGCGATAAAAAGTCTGGGTATTACTGTAATCGCGAGTGAAGTATATATAGTCGCCATTTATTCCGAGACTGTGATTGCCGTACATAACAACCAAATCTGCCGGAATATTGGCGAGCGACGACCAGGTATTTGAAGCGATATCATATTTATAGAAATTGTTGTAGTAACCTCTCGGAACATACAAAGCGCCGTCACTATAGAGTATATCGTTTCCTTGCTGTAGACCAGCAGGAGAGTTCGCCATGATGGACCAAGTATCGGTTGATGGGTCATATTTCCAAAAGTCAGTCGTCCACCCGCCGCGACTTGCGTAAATATATGTGCCATCTGAACCAATCGACGATCCGTCAATAAACAAGTCCGGAGCAAAAGCTAAATCTTCCCACGTATCGGAAGAGATGGAATAGCGGCTAAACTCCTTTTGGTAACCTCCGTATATGACATATATGTCGTCACCGACAACAACCATATCTGTGCCTGTATATGCCGTATGAGGTGCTTTAGCGAGTTCTTGCCAGCGGTCATCATCTGGGATATACCGGGCAAAATAACGGTCAGAGTTAAATAACGCATACACATAATTTCCGTCGCTAGTGATTCCCGTCTGGTTGCCGAATGGTAGTTTTGGTGTTTTAAATACTCGGGCGTTCCAAGTCACATCTGACTTAAGTTTTACCTCACCCTCTTTACTACTACTTTCGGTATTGTTAAAAAAACCGCCGTTGAAATCTACTTTTGAAGTAATTGAGTGAGTCAACGCCTCAACAGGGCTGGGTTTAAAATATATAAGATACTGCCANNAATGAGTTTTTCATTTAATTTCCACCTCAATCCTCGACCATCTTCACTTTTTCCCCAAGGTAAAACCAAACTCTCTCCATTTATTTTCCTTCTTATAAGGGAAGAGAAAACTCCGCCCAGCGCCTTTCCCTTCTTACCCAGCTGATCGTCTAAACCAACAGAAGATATGAGGCCGTTTTTAGCCTTGGATAACGCAAACAATGCCCTTAATTGAAAAGGGCTCATTCTGTGTAAAATATCCTCTATTTTTACCATGGATTTTTCTTACGTCATTGTCAAAACACACCTTACTTTTCTCTTACATTCCAGTATATGGCATCCATTTGTTCCATGTCAAGGATAAATTCTATATTGTCTATTATTTCTTTATTATCTTTAACATCTTCAATATTCTTTCTTGTCTATATTATCTATTACTTCTATAACTTCTATTTGTAAATGGCCGTTTCCAATCAAAGAGGTATAAATATATGATTCAAGTTGTCATGAGAATCTTTGTTGAAGAAAATTATTTGTACAAAAGTTACTTTATGGAGATATAGTCGAAGTCATTTTTTTCAAATGGACCGATTATCGAAAAATTAAGATTCTTGTTAACAAATACTTCATTAGCTAGTTTGATAATATCCCCTTTCGACACCTTCATTATCTTTCTTATGACTTCTTCCGGTGTTTCCACCTTGTTTTGAAGTAGTTTTCTGTTGCCAAAAAAGGAAGCGATGTGCGACGAGTCTTCAAGGGAAAGGAGTAATCTCCCCTTGATGAGCTCCTTGGCCCGATTCATTTCATCGTCCTCAATATGTCCTTGGGAGACTTTCTCGTGTTCGACGAGAATAGTTTCTATAGCCTCTTTGACCTTTTCTAGATTATTAGTCACACCGGCTTGAGTAACGACGTTCCCGCAGTCTTCGTATAATTCGCTACCGGTTGAGATGTAGTAACAAAGTCCTCTTCTTTCACGCACCTGTATAAATAGTCTTGACGACATACCACCGCCCAAAATGGCAGAGAGCACGCTAAGGGCATATTTGCGATCGTCTTTGAAAGAAAAAGTTCTAAATCCCAGGCAGAAATGAGCCTGTTCGGTCTTTTTGTACCTGACTAAGGTTTGAGGCTTTGTCTGGCTCTCAATAATTGGAATATATTTGTTTTTCTGACCCTTTTTCCAGTCTTTGAATTTAGATTTAACCAACTCTAGATATTCATCTTTGTCTTTGAGACCACCCGCGACAACTAAAATGGAATTACCAGGGTGATAAAGACTCTTTATATATTCAACGAACGTAGTTCTATCGAATTTTTGTATGGTCTCCTTATCGCCTGCGATATCAAATCCCAAAGGGTTACCTTTATAAAGTAATCCTTCAAAGATCTCCCCTACTTTCCGTTGCGGTGTATCCTCATACATGTTTATTTCCTCGCTTATGACTCCTTTTTCACGTTCTATTTCTTCGGTACTCAAAGTAGAATTCAATACCATGTCGCTAAGGACGTCAATAACCGTCGGAAAATGCTCGCTTGTTGATTTGATCCAGTATCCGGTGTGATCTTTTGATGTAAAAGCATTAAAAATACCACCCTTACCCTCAATTGTTGATGAAATTACAAACGAATTGGGATATTTTTTACTCCCCTTAAATGCCATGTGTTCAAAAAAGTGGGCCACTCCGTTATTTTTTTCATTTTCGTACCGACTACCCGCACCAACAAGCAGTAAGGTTGTGATCGTCGGAAATGTTTTTGTGTCTATAAAAACAACTTGGAGTCCGTTCTCAAGTGTGTGTATTTCTGGATTCATCCCTTGATTCTATCAGAAACTGATTATTATCGCACCAATAACTATAAGAACTATGGCAACCGTTTTTGTAATAACAGCGGACCTGGCCGTATCCTCCTTGATCATTTTTGACAGGAAAAAACCGGCAGCGAGGGAGAAAATGAGGGTAAACAAAGGTTGAGTACCAGATAATGCGACAACCAATGATATCGGTCCAGCGCCGACCCCAAGCATAAAAGCACAAATAGCCGTGTACCCAATAAGCCCCCTCAAGAAAAACTTTTTCATAGTAGCACTATCCCCAAGCGTCGTTTTTACTTCGTTGAAAACACCTTTCTGCGCTAGAAGAATAAAATATAAGGGTACCGATCCGAAAAATCCGATCGTATTGACGGTTAAGGATGGCAAGCCGGACATGGCGTGCTTGGCGATGGTATTTCCCAAGGCCGAAAAAATAGCCGCCGCAATAACCAGAAGATACCCTTTATTAAAACCCGTTGTCTTCTTTTTTTCCCAGGAGCTAAGGATGGCGCCAGCAACAATTAAACCTATAGCCATCCACTTGCTTGGACTTAAAGTTTCGTTCAAAAACCATATGGCTAGAAGAGCGTTAAAAACTGGTTGGGTAAAGAATAGAGCCGAGGCCCTTGATACCTCGACAGTTTTTAAGGCTGTCCAGAAAATTAGCCACATAAAAAAGTAAATACAACCCGCTAAGATCGCCCAATAGAAAGATTTATTAATTACGAACGTATCTTTTATTACATAGGCTGTCGCGGCAAAAAAACCAAAATATATAAGGTTGAGAACTACCGAATATACGTACACGCTCTTTATCCTTTTAGAGTTGAAGAATTTGTCGAAAATCGAACTTGCGGCAAAAAGGCCATTTGCCGTCAAAACATAAAATATCCATGACATATCCTTACAATTCTAGCAGATTGTCCTTGACATGAAATAGTAAAAAAACTACTCTTAAAATAAGAATATGGACAGGCTTAAAAAAATCATAGACTCTTCTACCTGGGTGATATTTTTTGCATCGGTCATATTCTCGTTGATGACGGTTGCCGCTCAGAATTCCATTCCCGGTGACTCCCTTTACGGATTCAAGCTCGGTTACGAAAAAGTCATGCTGGCATCGAGCAAATTCCTGAATAAACAGGTGGATGTACAAATAGAATTCGTCGCCCGCCGATTCAGTGAAACTACCCAAGTCTTGTCTTCCAAGTATGGTAGCGAAAGCTTAAATAGACTCAATGAAGAAGTCGATTCAACCGCCTACACGATTACGTTAATTGAGGATCCAGCCGAAAGAAAAGCCGCCGCCAAAAAATACGTAGCCCAACTCAACGTAATATCAACCGGACTCGGACAACAGAAACAAAACTTCGTCAATCCGACAAGTACTACTAATCCACAAGTAAATACAAATGCTAATACAACAACCTACAATCCAACAGATTCCCCATCTTCAACGTCAAATGCTGGAAGCGTAACAAAGATAACTCCAACCAAAACGCCGACTCCCGCCCCCGTTCAAGAGCCTCAGATCGTTGAGGAGATTGATAATACTCAACAGAATATCGAAGAAGTGATTAAAGAAATGGAGGATATTGTCCATGATCAAGTCGCCCCTGTTCCAACCAATACTCCGGTTCCGACGGCAACTCCTGTTCCACCAACACCGACAACTCAACCAACAGTTGTTCCTACAGAAGTCCCGACAGCAACCCCGACAGAATCTATTGTCAAGAAAGCGGCAGATTTTTGTGAAAAACACCCTGATAAATGCGATAACAATTCCGATAATAATAACAATGTTATTGAAAATAATCAGGAAGAGAACGACTAAAGCACCAAACTTCTTAAAAAAATAAGCTATAATATTGAGATCAAGGTTAAGGGTCCATAGCTCAACTGGTAGAGCAGCAGCCTTTTAAGCTGTTGGTTCAGGGTTCGAGTCCCTGTGGACTCACAATATTCAGAGCGCAAGCAG
>DJWA01000009.1:0-23562 GCA_002440905.1 Candidatus Roizmanbacteria bacterium UBA6242
CCCTTTCCTTTATATATAATAGTCCTATGGAGGACTACTCAAAAGAGCTCGCCTTTGCAAAAGACCTTGCTCTTAAGGCTGGAGAGATCATCCTTAGGAACTTCAGACATTCCACAATTACCGTAAAGGATAATCTTACGCCAGTCACTGAAACCGATATCGCAATAAGCCAAATGGTCATCAACTCAGTCAGGGAAAGTTTCCCGAGCCATCGTGTTCTTGACGAAGAAATCCAAAATGTAAAAACCGATTCCGATTTTCTTTGGGTCTGCGACCCGATTGACGGTACGATTCCTTTCTCGCACCATATCCCGGCCGCTATGTTTTCAATCGCCCTCTGCAAAAAGGGCGAGCCTGTCGTGGCCGTAATCTATGACCCCTTCATGAAAAGGCTATTACACACCGCGTCAGGCTTAGATTCGTATATGAATGACAAAGTCATCGGTGTCCGGAAAGAAAAGCTTGTTGCCGGTGACTATATATTCGGAAAACCGTACTGGAAAGACGGTATCGATGCCGGTAAATTTATCTCACTCTTGAAGGAAAAAAAGTTGCGCGATTATATGGTGGGATCCCTTGTCTATGAGGGAATGATGGTGGCGACTGGAGTCGTTAAGGCAATGATTACAATCGGAGCCAACGCCTGGGACCGGGCGGCCATCAAAATGATCATCGAAAATGCCGGGGGCAAGTGCACAGATGAGACAGGGGAGAGGTTAACAGTCTTTGGGAACCCAAAATATTTCATTGCACAAACGGGATTGTTCATGAAGAAATCCTCGGAATTGTCAATAAAAGTTTATTGAAAAAATAAATGGCCAAAAAAGGAAAAAAACCTTTCAACAAAATCCTGTACCTTTTGATATTCTGTCTGACAGTTGTCGCTGTAAGTATCGGGCTGAAGACCGGAAAACTTATCTTCAATAATAATGCCGCTTTTAATCCCGAATGCTTTAGATACCCTTGTCCGACATCATCTACAAAAACCATTGGCACAGTAGCTATTGGGTTTATGGGAGATTTGAGTATCGGTAGATACGTAAACAAACGGGCATACGACAGCAAATCTTTTGATTTGTTCGATTCAAAAATGGAGTCCTTCCTGAAGTCCAACTTCCTAAATGTTGCCAATTTCGAAAGTTCGATTATCGGCAGAAACGCCCAAGGAGTCCTTCAATGCCCTATAAGCGGTTCCGGCGGTTTGATGATCCTATGCGGCCTTCCAGACTTTGTGCCGGAGTTATCTCGAAATAATTTTATTTTTACCCTGGCCAACAACCATATAAATGATTTTTCATCGATTAACGGAAAGGAAAGAACGATGGGGGAGTTGGATAAATACCACATTCCCTATTACTATTCCCATGACCTTAAAACTGAATTTATCGTCAAAGAAAAAAATAATATCAAGTTTGGGTTTTTGGGAATTGACTTAGTCCAACATATGAGTTTCAATCAAACGTCTTTTGACAGAATCAAAAAACTTATTAATAAGTACGACCGGCAGGTTGACTGGTTAATTTTATCGCTTCATTGGGGACAGGAATATGTTTCAAAACCTTCAAAAACACAAGTGGAATATGCTCACGCTTTTATTGATGCCGGAGCAGATATTATCCACGGTCACCACCCTCACGTTCTCCAACCTTATGAACGATACAAAAACAAATTTATATTTTATTCACTCGGTAACTTTGTATTTGACCAGGACTTCCAGGAAAGTACGAGAACGTCATCGGTCTATCGAGTAATCTTCACCAAGGATTTAATCAACAAGGTTACAGAATACAAGATATCAATTCCTAAAGATGGGAGGACAAAACTGTCGTCACCGGAAACAATTTATGACAAAACTGATCGGCCGAGGGTCCAATAATAAACATCGTATAAAAAAATTGAAATGAGTGTCTGAAAAAGTTGCTACTTAATTAGATGGCTGATCATTTAGTAAGCTGCATCGCAGACCAGATCATGACAGCTGTCGCTCCAAACCTGATGGCATAAATTTTTAAAGTATGTTTCTCCAAAAGCTTTGGGGCAAAGATCGAGAACATGAAAGCCAGGACCATCGAAAAAGGAGTATTCATAATGAGGGAGCTTATAGCCAGATTGGCGCCATAGGCAATATTGGCCGAAAACCTTGACACCGTATCGAGAACCCCCATCAGGGCAATAGGCATAATATGACCACTGTTCATCTTCTTGAATTCCTTAACAAAAAGAGGAATCGTTGGAATAACCAAGGCGGCGCTTAAGACTACCGACCAAAGGTTAGTCGACCAGAGTCCGTTATTCATGACTGATACCTTAATAAATGAATTATAAACGGCAAGCATCAGGGCGGTGGCGATCCCCAGAAAAACATCCCACCTAAAAAAAGATTTGATCTTGAACTTCTCATCCAGGGACGTGAAAACACCGGCGACAATGATCAATGCAATGAATACTAACTGGTTCATCTGAAAAGTTTCGTTAAAAAATAGGACGCCGATCAAAACGGCAAAAATTCCCCTGAAACTGAAAAGGGGTGTTAAGGTAGATATGTCCAGGGCATAGGTAGCGAAAATCCAGAAAATATTAAATAAAGTGAGAAACAAGGCGGCAAGAAAAACCGACACCCAGTCCGAAGGAATCGTAGCATTATTTGCCAATGCCGGAGGGATCGTGAAAAGCAAGGTGACCATAGACAGTAGGAAATTAAAAAGCCAAGGATTGGAAATTGAATGTTTGGAAGTCAGTTTGGCGGTGACGACAAAAAATCCTGATACAAAAGATCCGATCCAAGCGTATACGTAAAAAGGCATAATGTTAGATTATACCACTTCCAAACTTTGCCATAGGACAAGGGAAGCATAGGTCCTGTAAGGCGCCCACTTGGAAACGATTCGTGAAATTGTCCGAGGAGATGGATCTTTTTTGAACCCGTATATTTTTTTGATCGCTTTTCTTAAACCCAGATCTCCAGGCGAAAAAACGTCAGGACGGAGTAGCGTGAACATAAGAAACATCTCGGCTGTCCACGGCCCAATCCCTTTGATCTTTACAAGCTCTTGTTTTATCTTTGCATCCGGCATTTCGTCAATTCTATCTAAATCCAATGTTTTATTTTGTACTGCCGCTGCCAAATTTTTCACGTATCTGGCTTTGGAATTTGACATGCCAACCGACAGAAGCTTTTCGTGGGGAGTCGACAGGACCGCTTTCGGATTGACACCTTCTGTTTTATACAGCTTCGTGAAGCGAGTGAAAATCGTGTCACCGGCTGCCGTCGATAACTGCTGACTGATAATTTCCCGGCACAGGCGAAGAAAATAATTTTTTGTACCGCCTTTCTTGTAATGGGTAAGGCTTTTTACCTTTACGGCAAAGGTATAAAGAAGAGGATCTTTGTTTCTAAAATGTTCGAGAATTTCTTTATCCATATTGTCTACTTTAGTTTTTGAAATTCTTTATGGAAAATCACCATGTCCTTCAACAGATTCATTTTATATTTTTTGATCAGTGATTTTATTTTCGTCTCGAGCTCTATCCGGTAATCCTTAGACTGGGAAGAGTAGAATTTTTCAAGAATATCGCTATCCAAATCTTTCATTTCGGTCAGCAACCTCTGCCTTATATATTTGGCGAGATTCAAATGCTCGATGAATATGTCTTTTGTTCCCGTTGCCTTTATCTCCCTGAAAAGATTTTCAAGTTCTTCAGTTTGAGAAACAAAGTGGGGGAGAAGCGGTCCTATAAAAGCGTAGGTTTTAATTCCTTCGGAATTTAATTTTTTCAAAGTTTGCAAACGAACAGTTACACCCGGGGCGTTCTTTTCAAAATATCTAGATATCCCATCTGACGTTGAAGTTATCGTTAGTCCGACAATGACATGCTTCAATCTTTTGAATACGTCTATATCCCTAACAGCCAAGTTGGATTTCGTGAGAATGGAAACAACTCCCGAAAACCCATAATCGGCGAGGACCTCAAGACAACGCCTCGTCAATTTGTATTTTCCTTCCTCACCCTGGTAAGGATCGGTTACGGAGCTCAAGAATATCTCCTTACCCGCTCCTTTATTCTTGAGTTTTTTTATTTCTTTCTTTAGAAGCTCTGGGGCGTTAACTTTGGCATAGACGTATTCACCCCAATCGTATATGGTCTTGCCCACAAACCTTCCCATAAATGAGGCGTAACAATATTTACAGGCGAACCGGCAGCCGATATACGGGTTTATGACGTAATCTATCCCCGGTATCCCGCAGGGAGTGAGAATGGTTTTCGCATTAACTTCCTTAAAGTCCATAGTTCAAGTATAGTAAACTTCCGTTCACTGTCAAGGAATTATTGAAAAATCCTTACAAAGTGTATAATTTATTCATGGCGATAGACATCCAGGGAATACCGGATAAAATACAGTTTGCCGTGGACGGCAAGTATGAAAATGCTTGGGTTATTGACATAAACGACCCGAGACCAACGGAAGAACAACTTCAGGACTATCTTATCAAGGAGGAATTCAGCGAGCTCGTTGTCGAATACATCTGGCGAAGTTCCGATGGCGAGAATGCCAACGTCGTTACTATTGGTAAAAACGACAACCTGCTTGCCAAGAATTCTATCGACTTCATGAAACTAACACTTGATGTTTTTTACGATTATGGAAATTTTGAAGATTTCGTCAATTATATAGATCGGAAAATTATCGGATTCGATTTTCTTTTCAAGGCTCCTCTTGATGCTATACGGGTCGGGGTTTTAAACCATTGGTTTTCGGTCGGACCAGTTGATCTTTGGAGAAGGGGAGAGATCCTTCCGACTCTTGAATCCATTAAAACAAAGGTCGCTACCAACCCTCGTCTGACGCCGACCAGTCTCAACTACCAGGCAATCGCTTTTATCTTCAATCTAGACCGAAAATTAAGGGGCCCTTACCATGTTATAAAAGCACCGGCGGCAAAAAAGACGGAAGCCGGGTGGGAAATAGATTGTGAAAAGTCATACAACCTCATAAGTAATTGGGTCAAACTTCTCCATACTTAATAAGAATTGTTAACTTCAACTTGAAACGTATTTGGACAAATTCTTAGAGTTTGATTTCCCAAAAAATAAGATTGTTGCCGATGTTATTAAAAATACATCTCAACAAGAGAGTAGGCGAGCGTCGTAACGATGGCCGGAACCAGCCCTCTATGGCTTCTGAAGATCAATAGCGACAGAAAGACAAAAAGCAAGATGGGTTCCCAACCGGTCATTATGTTCGGAATTCGCTGAATAATTAAAACAAGAAGAATTCCCATAAATCCGGCAAGAAAACCCCTGAACGTGCTTCTTATGATTCCCAGATGTTTTATCCTATCGTAAACCTTCCCGAATATGATAACCAATAGAAACGACGGGATTATTATAGCAACCGTAGATACGAAAGCTCCGGCGATACCGGCAACTCTGTATCCAAAAAAGGCCGCCGAGTTGAGAATCGGACCGGGCGTGATTTGGCTGATTGACATCCCGTCCCAAAACTGTTGACTTGTGAACCAACCGTGTTGCACAACCAGGTTGTTTTCCATAAGGGGAATGGCGGCGACACCGCCACCAAATGCCAGAGCGCCGATCTTAAGAAAGGAGGAAAATAATTCCCATAGAGGTTGGGATATGTAAAACACCGATATGGCAAAAAACCCCATGGACATAAGAAGAAGAGCCCAGGCCTTTTTTCTCAAAAAAAGCTTTCCCATTTTTATCTCCGTATAGCTAAGCGTATCTTTGAGAAATCCGGTAACGAAATATATAAGTATCCCCAGTAGTCCAGATATCATAATTATGATAACAATCGGCAGGTGGGTAAAATAATATAGCGTGCCGCATATCAAAGTCACCAGGATTCCCCGGAAATCAACCTTGCCATCCCTCAAATAGATTGATTTACCAACGCTTATGAAGGCACTTGTCAAAAGGGCAACCAAAAGAATATTGAGGTTTTTGACCGTCTGGTTTATGATCGAAAGGTTGCCATAGCGGAAGTAAACCATCGACAACACATTCGTCAAGACAAAAGCCGGGAGTATATAAATGGCGACGCTAAAGATCGCCCCTATAAGACCAGCTTTAAGATAACTAAAGTAGGCGATCATACTGATAATCGTTGACCCTGGTAAGACTTGAGCTAAACCCAACGACTGGAGGAATTTCTTTTCATCGACAATTTTATGATGCCCAACGTATTCGTTTTTGATTTGCTGAATAACAGCCATGCCTCCGTATCCGGTCAGACCCATAAATAAGGCAAGTTTATACAAAAGAAGGTTATTCTTAATATTGTCTATGATTTTTTTCTTCATCATTTATTCAACCAGTAATTATAAATTATAAGATATTGACGCCTTTATTTCTGTAAGATTTGAAATTAAGCTATAATATGTCTATGAAAATGGTCATCGTTTATATAACTTGCGGATCTGTGACTGAAGCCAGAAAAATCGGCCGGATTCTGCTTAAAAAAAGGCTGGCGGCTTGCATAAATATTCTACCCCATATGGAGTCTCTTTCACTCTGGCCTCCGAAAACCGGAAAAATAGAGTCGGCTAAAGAAACGGTTCTTCTAGCTAAAAGCCTTGTTTCTAGATTTGATGAGTTGGAGAAGGAAGTGTTGAGAATCCACTCCTATAATACCCCAGCAATTATTGCCTTACCCACCGGTAAGGTGAGCAATAAATATTACGATTGGATCGAGGGAGAGCTATCTGATAAAATTGGAGAATGAACACCAAAAACATTTTAATAGGTATTAGCGCTATATTCGGTACTTTCATAATTCTTTTTTTCGCCTACAAATTGACCAACACGCCGGTTGTATCTGATTTCCTCGAAGTAAACGTTATAAGAAAAACCGACAACGTTAAATGGAAAGCTGACAGCAAGAATATTCTTGTTGAATACAGCGACCTTCAATGCCCGGCCTGCAAAGCGTTTAATTCCTTCCTAATTGACCTTGAAAAAACCGCAACCCCTAATGCCGCTCTGGTTTTCCGACATTTTCCGTTATACCAAATCCACCCAAATGCTTTTTCGGCATCATATGCGGCCGAAGCTGCCGGACTCCAGAATAAATTCTGGGAGATGGAATCGGCGCTATACGACAAACAGTTGGAGTGGAGCGGTCTACCCAATCCTAAGGAATATTTCGTCAAATTAGCAAAATCGCTTGAACTTGATGTTGAGAAGTTTACCAAAGACATGGATTCACAAGCGGTCAAAGACAAGGTCCAAGCCGACGTATCTGAGGCCGAAAAGATCGGGATCAATTCTACCCCGACCTTTATACTAAACGGCAAAAAGGTCGAAGTTGCAACCATGGACGAATTCAAACAGTTGATTTTGTCTCTATAAGCCATCCCGCCATAGACGGGGTATTAAAGAACTTATAGAATGAGACTTTTTTGATTTAACGTTATAATGGCTATCCACAACAAAAATATCATCGTAGACAACCTTCTTTTACGGTACTACTTCTACAATCCCAAGGGTGCAAAAAAAACACTTTTATTCCTCCACGGTTGGGGAGTCGACAGTCTTTCGTTTGGGAAGTTGATTGATCGTCTGACAACAAAAAAGTATTCCGTTTATCTACTGGATCTGCCGGGTTTCGGACAATCTCAGACACCCGCATCTGATTTTAACCTGGACAACTACGCGAATATTGTTAGCGGATTCGTCAAAAAACTTGGGCTTAAGGATGTCAACCTCATCGGACACTCTTTCGGAGGAAGGATCACGATAAAGTTGGCGTCTTCCAATGCTGAGTTTATAGACAAAATTGTCCTTGTTGATGCCGCCGGCATCAATACCCCGAGCACTTTCAGGAAGTTGGCTCTCAAATTCGCAAAAATAATAAAGCCACTTTTTATCCCCGAGTTTATGCAGCCTTTAAGGAAAAAACTTTATTTGATGGTCGGGAGTGAATACTTGGACAACGTAGAGATGTCAAGGATATTTTCCAAGGTAGTTTCAGAAAACCTTACTCCGCTTCTACCGAAAATCAACAAGCCGACCCTTATCGTTTGGGGAGGCAAGGACAAGACTACCCCTCTTTATTATGCCGAACTTATGAAAAAACTAATTATCGGGTCGAGATTGGTGGTTTTTGAGTCGGCCGGTCATTTCAGTTTTATTGACGAGCCGAATAAGTTTATGGAAGCCCTAACCAGATTCATATGAAAACATTTGACAACGTATACTTCCAACTACTTCTGCTTCAACTTGAGGAATATGATCTGTTGAGGTACTTCAAGGCAATTATAAATACCCGCGGCATACCGCCCAAGAGGCCGGTTCGCAAGCCACTCGTCTGGACGTCAAAGATCAAACTGATTTACGCCTTATCGGTCGTGATGTTTCTGGCAATTCTTTTCGGAGTCAATTCCTCAGGGTTTGCCCCAGAAATTAGAGTAATGTTATTTTTGCTATTGGCTATAATTCATTTCTTTTTTCATTTCATTTTTATTACAACAGCAGCTCTCTTGATTTCGCCCTTTGACTACTTAATAAAGGAGTTGACCATATACCGTGCGAAGATAAAGATCAAAAAATTCAAACAACTGAAGGTGATAGGGGTAGCCGGCAGTTACGGGAAAACCGGTATGAAAGAGTTTATCGCCTCAGTCGTAGAACAGAAATTCAATACTCTCAAGACCGAAGGCAGCGTCAACACTCCCTTTGCGATTGCCGACCTCATCCTTAAAAAGCTGACGCCTGAGACCGAGGTATTTATCGTTGAGATGGGTGAATATTACAGGGGGGATATAAAAAACATTTGCCAAATTACACGACCTGATATCGGTGTTATCACCGGCATTAACGAAGCCCATTTGGAAAGACTCAGGTCGATTGACAATACGGTCCTGACAATTTTCGAAATAGTTGAGAATATGAACCCCGAAGGAATGGTTGTACTAAATGGAAAGGATCGATTCGTGAAAACTAATTATAAAAGATTCGTAAAAAACCAAGAAGCCTACCTTTACCAAGATCGAAGCAATGTAGAGTTTGACGAAGATATGCCGGGTTACGTTTTGAATGTTTTGAAAAGCAAGGTATTTTTTCCGCTCCTTGGCGAATTCAATCTGGATAAGTTAGATGGTGCGATCTGGATCGGAAAAAAACTGGGTTTAAGCGATTCTCAGATAATAAACGGCGTTAAGAATATCAAGTCGGTCCCGCACCGCCTACAACCGATTGTAAACCCGACACTGAAAGCTTTAATAATCGATGACTCGTATAACGGAAACCCCGACGGCGTAAGGGAAGCGATAAAGACACTTGGACTTTTTAAAAACAGAAGAAAGATATATGTCACCCCAGGACTCGTTGAGATGGGAGAAAAAAGCCCCGAGATTCACTATAATATAGGAGTGGGTTTGGCTGGGACGGCCGATTTGGTTGTCCTTATAAAAAACAGCGTTACCCCAGATATCGAGAGGGGACTGCTTAAGAAAGGGTTCAACCGAAAAAATATTGTTTGGTTTGATTCGGCAGAAGAAGCATATAAAAACGTTAAGAACTTTGCCAAGCCGGGAACAGTCGTCCTTTTGCAGAACGACTGGCCAGATAATTATATATAAGACATATCGGCTGACATATTGTGCCGGAGTGTTTGGTTAAGGTAATTAGTTTTTTAATTTTTAAAATTATGAAAACCATCGGAGTCTTTTTCGGTTCCCGCAGTCCCGAGCATGATGTTTCAATTGTTACTGCCCAACTTATCATCTCCGGCCTAAAACAACTCGGATACAAAACCGTTCCCGTCTATATCGATAAAAAAGGGCGGTGGCTCATAAACGAAAAATTGGGAAGTATGAAGTTTTTTACTGATCCCAACATTTCCTCAAATTTAACAAAGGTAAAGAATTTTTATTTGGAGTTACAGCAGGAAACGGGCAAGCCAAACTTTAAAGAAAAATCATTATTGGCAAAAAATATTTCCATAGATTTGGCATTCCCTGCTTTTCATGGTCAAAATGGCGAAGACGGGACTTTTCAGGGTATGATGGAGCTTTTAAATATTCCCTACGTCGGCTGCGACACCGCCTCTTCGGCCGTATCGATGGATAAGATTTTGACAAAACTTCTGTACAAAGCGGCAGATGTGCCGACAACTGAGTTTGTGACGGTAACGAATTTTGATTGGATGAATAATAGAGGAGACGTTTTTAAGATGACCGGCGCGCTGAAATTTCCCCTAATAATCAAGCCCGCCCGACTCGGTTCTTCAATTGGAATATCCAAAGCCTCCACACGTAAAGAACTCGAATACGCAATTGAAGTTGCTCTCCACTATGATCCAAAGGTGATCGTCGAGGAAGCAGTTACAGATTTAATGGACGTGACCTGTTGCGTAATCGGGAACGATGACCCCGAACCGTCACTTCTACAAGAGTCTGTCTTTCAAAGCGAGTTTTTTTCATATGAAGATAAATACCTTAAAGACGGCGGCGCCCAGACCGGCAAAGCAGAAAAAAACATAATTATTCCCGCCAGATTGGATAAAAAAACTACTACAGACATTCAAAATGCCGCGGTTCAGATCTTTAAACTTGTTGGATGCTCCGGCATTGCTCGCGTCGATTTTCTATACAATAAAAAGACCAAAAAATGGTTTGCCAACGAAATCAACACGTTGCCAGGTACCCTTTACCATCATTTATGGAAGAAGACGGGAATAGAGTTTTCCGACCTGTTGGAGAAACTTATCGGTTACGCCGAAGAAAGATATCGATTAAAGAAAAACATTACCTATACTTTCGAGTCATCGATTCTGACGAAAACTTCTTCGACAAAGCTATCATTGAAAGGTATGTAATTTGTAAAAAGAGCCTTACGGTAGTATAATTGGCTTAATTTTATGGCCAGCCTAGAATACACAACAGAGGCAGCTCAACAACTCACAAGAAGCGTTATCCAAAAGTATTATCAAGGAATTCTCCAAGGTATCTTTCCCAATCCGCTCCGTGCTATGGAAGATTGCGCGCAAGAGATGACTACGACTTTAAAGAGAAACAAATTTCCCGATACTTTCAATCCGTTGGTCGCAACTATCGGCGACGTTAGCAGTCTGGGCTTTAACAGGAAAATGGATCCTGACGAGAGGGAGGAAATACGAGATCAGTCGTTACAGAGCGGAGAAGAAATAGACTTCAGACTATTCACGAGAGATCCTTTCGAATCTGAATTTGCCGGCGTTGCCAACGACCTTGGTCTTTACCCGGGGGCAAAATTCTACGGCAAGGAAAGTAAATTCGTAAAAATATTAAAACGTTATCGGCGGATTTTTGAAGACGCCGAAAAGTGGGGGAAAACCAGTCTTTTGAGATATGAAACGTCGGGGAGGGGATCGACCCAATCAAGAAACCTTTTTGCCGACCAAGCAAAAAGCTTAGGCATTGATGTTGAAAGTGATGACGTTTGGCTGACTGAGGGGGGTATGGGAGCTTTAAACAGGTTGGGTATCTCTATAAATTCTTATTTTGAGAATCCTCAAGATCCAAAAACTGCGCCAAGAAAAGCTCGATTATTGGCTCCTTTACCTTGTTTTACTATGGTACCCAAAGCCCAAAAGGAGCTTGGACTTGAAGTCTCATATATCAACGCCCAGGATCTCCCGGGTCAGGAGTTAGACGGCCAAAGACTTAAAAGATATTTTGAAGAACAAGCGGAATTGGCTAATGTTTACGGAGGCAAAAAGGATTTTATCCCGGACATAATGTATCTAACACCTGCCGACAATCCGACCGCAAGATCGGTTGACCCGGAAAAACTTAGAAGCCTTATCTTGATGGCAAGAGAAGCCAACCCGGAAATGGTTTTCTTTTTCGACATGGCCTATATGAAACTCATTCCCAAAAAGAAAGCTGAAGCGATCATAAACGTCATCAAGGAAACCGGCGCCATCGACCATGCAGCATTTGCTTTTTCGGACTCAAAAAGACTCGGACAACCGGGCAGCCGTTTCGGAGCTATCGTCATCCCGAAAAACTCATCAATATATGGAAAAAAACTTGGGACCGGTGACGGCCGGATCCAGGAAACTACAAGGACGATTAATCCAGGGTGGTCGGTTGAGACCGACGTCATGTACCAAGCGGTCAATAAATTTGTTGATAAAGAAGATGTCGAAGGCTACCAAAAACTTCTAAGACAAAGACAAACGGCACTCCTTGAAGTATTGAAAGATCTTGATCCGACAGGTAGATATTTCAAAAATCTCGACAAGATCCACATTCCAATAGATGAGAACAAGGACGCTCCAGAAGGTACAATTACCCAAGATGTTCCATTGTATCTTTGGGTTGAAATCAACAAAGATGAGGGGAACTTCCTCAAAAAATGCTTCGACATTATATCCGACCTGAATATCGTTGGAGTCCCGGGAACCGTATTCGGGGATAGCGGCCATATGAGGTTTTCCGTTGGCGTCATCTCGACGCTCGATATCCTCAAGAAATCGGATAAGGTAATGAGAAGATGGATTGACCGAATGAGTTAACCTTCAAGCCTTGCAAACTGGCCAATATTCTTTGACTTGTTGAACATGGCGTTGAAAAATACGACCGATAAGGCAACAAAAACTAGGTTAAGCAGAAATGCCGTGATTATGCTTTGCCATTGGATAGTCTGGTCGGCGACGTTTATCCTGGCTGCCTCAAAAACATGTGTCGGCGGAAACAGATAAGCTACGGACTGTAATGGTTTGGGCAAGACCGACACCGGATAGATGACCGCCATCAAAGGTTGGAAGAAAGTTATTAGACCCCAGGCGAATGCCTGGATTCTGGTCCCGAACCTAAAGATCAAACCGAGGATAATTATTCCGAATCCGAAAGCGAAGATCGTCAGGTTGCCAAAATGAAAAAACAAATTGAGTATCCCCAAATCGAGAATGTTAAAATGGAAAATCCAGTAGGAAATAAGACTTCCAAGGGACATAACCATAAGAGACTTGACCGAACCTGAAAGGGTATATGCCAACAGATATTCCTTATTGGAAACAGGTGTTATAAAAATGTTTGTCAAGTTTCTGGACCAAACCTCCCAAAGACACCCAACGGCAATCGAGTACTGGGTTATATTTATAACCTGCCAAAGGATCGTCCCCAAGAGGACGTAGTTAGCAATGACGCTACCGGTAACTCCGGCTAGATAAATCGTCAAGAACCCGAAAACGATTATTGACCACAGCGGATAGATGATGATGTCATTTATAACCTCGTAAGAATTACGGGTAATGAAAAGCTCCTGCATTATTAAGGCTCTTACGCGACTTAGTGACATATTCTCATGTTCTTGAAATTTGTAAAAATACATCTTCGAGGGTTGGTTTTTCTATCTCTATGTCGGTTATCCAGATATCGTGATTGGTGACGCCATATATTATCTTGGGAACCATCTTCTCCCGGGTTTTGACTAAAACGACGTTTTTATCCTGGAATATATATTCCAGTTCGTTGTCCCTCAAATACTTCTCCAAGACTTTTTTGTCGGAATCATAAGTCAATCTTAATGTCGTTATCTCTATCTTCTTGGTCAAATTAAGGGGCGTATCCACGGCGGCGATTTTACCGTGGTTAAGGAATATCACCCGGTCGCAAATGCGCGAGACTTCTCTCATGTCGTGGCTCGTATAAAGGATTGTCGCTTTCCTGGTCTTTTTAAGGTCCTCGATAAGAGCCAATGTTTTGTCGGCAATATCCGGATCGAGGGAAGCCGTTGGTTCGTCCATGAGAATTATTTCCGGGTCGTTAAGCAAGGCCTTGATAAAATTTATCCTAGTTTTTTGACCGGTTGACAGATCTTTAAAACGCTCGTTTAAAAGATGCATAATTTCGAAATACTCGACTAGTTTCATAATTTTTCCTTTGGCGTCCCTGACTCCATAAAGGCCGGCAAAAACGAGCAGGTTCTGGAGAACCGTAATCCTATTTTGAAGCGTGTTGAAGGCCGAAGTAAAATTTATTCTCGACAGGCTTTCCTGCTTGTTGTTCTCAAAATCGCGACCAAAGTAGAGGATCGATCCCGTAGAGGGGGTGGTTAGCCCGAGAAGCATCTGAATAGTTGTTGTCTTACCAGCGCCGTTTGGCCCCAATAACCCAAGAATCTCGCCTTTTCTTAACGAAAACGAGATCTTGTCAACGGCAGTAAATTTACCAAATTTTTTTGTAAGATCCTTAACTTCAAGCACGTCCATGTATATCATTATACATCACAATATTGCATATGTAAGAAAGGATTGATATAATAGGCCAAACTAATACATTTGGTAAACGAGTTGTATTAGTCGACTAAAATTATGGAGCCGCAAACAAAAAGTATCGGTACATCATCGGCCGCTCCGGAAGCATCAAGCCGAACTCCTTACCGAGTGGAAAAACTCCCCGGAATGTTTGCCGAGGGAGACCTTGCAAAAAGATATAATATAATCCTCAATTTGGATGGACCAGATGTCCCGAAGCAAATTGTCATGCCTGTTTGGTGCCAGAACGAAATGGACGTTGAAGGTTACCTTTCCCAGGACCACAAGCCGGACTCATATCTTCTCATGTCTGGCTTATTGGCCAGTCCCGACCAGTTCAACTGGCCGGAATTATCGGCGATAAAAAACCTTGCTCAGGCTGTCCGCGAAGCCAAACAATCGAAGGTTTCCAACGATACGCCGATTGACTACAACCCGGTTTTCATTGGTATGGCCGGGCCGGGATTTGACGGCAGCGAGGTTCTTGCCAACGATTCCAAGACAAAAATTAATCCGGAGCGCGTCAGCGTCGAAGTGTATAACAAGATGATTACACAGGCGGAGGCCAAACTGAAGTTTGGACCGGAAGTCGCGTATATTGGCCATTCTGCAGGTGCTGCCGCAAACCTATTACACAAGTCCCTGGAAAAAAAGCACAATCGTAAGTATGTCGCTCTTCATCCGGCGATCCAAATCGACAAAGCCACCCAGTTTCTATTTGTCAAATTCCTTTTGAACTTCATTCCATACATTCAAGGGTTGGATAAAGTGTTCAAGTCCGAAATTGCGCCGGTTTTGGCAAAAGACGTCGTCCGAATCCTGAACGGTTACGGTTACGTCGGCTCGGTTAAGACTTTAGCTGACGTTTTCAGGTTTCTAGCCCAAACCGACTTTAACAAACTACCCTCGCAAGTACAAAGACAGGTGAACTTGCATGTTGAGGAAATCTTTGAACATCTGAATGCGGCAATCGCTAAAACAATCGACCTCCAGCGGGTCCACAACCGAGGTGAAGAAACCAGAATGGGTTCGCTAATCATAACCGGCGAAGACGACCTTATAACTTTCGTTGAAGATATTCAGGCGGAATACGGCATGATTACCGTGTTTGACGGTGCTCATCATGACGATTTCTTCACCGATCCTAAGCTGCAGAAGAAATATGTCGACCTTATCGTCAAATACCTGGAATCGGATTGGACCCCGGAATCAAGGAATGCCACTCAAACCGGCCAATACCAAAAACTGACGCCCACCAACTTAAGGCGCTTTTTGAAATTCTTGGGTCGGATATTAGGTAAATATGACAAATCGGCAAGAACTTCGCCTTTTTTCAACAGTAGAGTTAGCTAACCTAACATCGGCCTTTGACAAATGAGTTATAATACCGAGTATATGGAACACGTCTTAAATGAAGCCGCCCACGTAGGGGGTAAAATACTACTTAACCATTTCCGGCATAAAGACCACCAGATAGAATACAAATTCTCCCACCAGGACTTCTGCACCCAGGCCGACATAGAATCGCAGGAAGCGGTCAAACAGTCAATTATAGGAC
Organism: Candidatus Roizmanbacteria bacterium UBA6242; assembly: GCA_002440905.1. Classification (GTDB taxonomy): domain Bacteria; phylum Patescibacteriota; class Microgenomatia; order UBA1406; family GWC2-37-13; genus GWC2-37-13. The sequence continues at coordinate 15,825 of DJWA01000009.1, forward strand.
AATTGACCAAAATGGGCATTCCCGAGGCGGAAATCGGCTTTATTGGTGAGGAAAATCTTGACGAGGCTTCCCATAAACATCTGTTTATTATCGACCCATTGGACGGGACGACCAACTTTGAGTCGGGATTGGACTATTTCGCAGTCTCCATAGCCTACTGCTTAAACGGTGAAATTTTAGAAGGGGCCATATACAGGCCAACCACCAACGACTATTACTATGCCAAAAAAAACGGTGGATCTTTCAAAAATGACAAGAGATTATCCATTAGCTCCAAACCTCTTAATGAGTGTCTGATGGACGGGATTATAAGCTCTAGGCCTAATGTTTACCCAAAAATGTTCAAAACCTTAGAAAAAATATTCCCCAACGTCAAGGGTTTACGGTCGTTATTCTGTATGACCTTATCCAACTGTTTTATTGCCGAAAACATAATCAACCTAACTATAAACGGCAATACGTTTATCTGGGACATAGCTGCCGCTTCACTAATAATAAGCGAGGCTGGAGGCGCGATGTTCGACTTTGAGGGTCAACCCATAATACCCAACTTTAAGGAGGCTAAACAACCTTACAACGTCATAACCTGCCATCCTAACATAAAGGACCAGGTGATTAGCCTTATTAATCGGTAATTCTTCCACAAACCACTCGCCTAGCATATAAAAAAATAGAGAAGTGTAATGCTTTATATTGTCCTAACAGTCCAAAATATAATTTTGGGGTCGGGGAGTGGTAGTCAAAAATCAGGGTTGTAGGCACGAGGCGCATGGAGGGAATAATGGGGCCAAAACGGGGATTAATAAGAATTAATTAACTTTTATTAATCGTTAATTATTTTAATTTAGATTGATACAACAATCCGCCACTTCCCTTGCTCCACCCGAGCGTAACATCGTAAAAGATACAATTTACGACGTTGTATATCTTTATTCTCTCTGATATATATACCTCATATATCCCTAATCTGTCTATTGGAGAAATTCCTGTAAATAATCCTTGGGGAGCAAAGTCCACACCTCCCTCCACAATGTGTTCTCATTAATATCAGGGTCACTCTTGTTATTATTGGTTAATTATCGATTAATTACGTCAAGACGACCGCTTCTCTTGACCGTCTTTATAATTGCGTATTTTTAGAGCGTTATATCAGTCTAAATTGTGCTTTTTGAGGCTAAAATGTCAGATTGGGGCTGTATCTGCTTATAGGGGTGTAGGAGTTGATTAGATTTAGACTGTTATTATCTTCCAAATCGATATTTTTGAGGCTGAATCCTTATATGTAGGACGTTCATAACAGGATACAATTTAGCGCGTTATATCAATCCGAATTTTCATTTTTAGCCTCGAATTTCCGCACTTGTCCACACGGACTTATACATACTGTCTGGAGTATAGTGACGGTCCAAACTATTAAAAACAGCCTTAATTGACTGCGGTTTATCAGACTTGTTTTAAATATATTTTTTAATTTTAGCCTCAGTTAATACCCTATAGTATTTAGTTATTAATTACTATAGGATAATTATTCACGTCCGTGTACTTTTTCTAATAGTGCCCTTTTCCCGCCTTTCCCACTACCCTCTCCCCGGCCTCGGGTTAGCCTTATTTTTACCAGGTCAAAGAAAGATAAGTTATTAATAAAACGAAGCTAAATACGATTACGTACTCTCTAATTGTTTCCTTAAACAATTTTTCGTCCATATGGTTATAAATGAGGCCAGCTATGCTGTAGTAGCCTCCCGTAAGAAACAACGCGTAAACAGGCGTAGCCAGAGGCAGAAAAGAGGCTAATAATGCCAGTTCGAACATAATCAGGCCCAAAAACAAAGAATAGTCTTTCACTTCATTTTCAAGATGCCTCTTGAGCCTGATCGTCCAGAAAAGGTTCAAGCCCAAGATCATCCCTATTACCCCGCTTATGACGCTGTTGATGATAAAATTTGCCTTTAAGGCGAATATAAGGTTGAAAATCAAAAAAGAAACGATCGCCTGATAGAGAAAATTAATGGAAAATGCAGCGCGATAAAGCCCCAAGTTCTTCTCTACTCCGACGTTGAAAATGTTAGAGCAGACGATCATCGCATATATGGATATTTCATAAAAAATTATGAACGGTATTCTCGTCAACCAGCGTCCCGGAAACAGGAAATATACAAGATAAAAGGATACCGATACGGCAATCGGCATGACAAAAAGCCCAAACCACCCCAACTTTTCAATCCCTTCAGCCAGGGAAAAATAAGTAACCAAATAGGTCAAAATTATCAATAGGGGTAAGAAGATATACCATTTGTCAAAGTAAAAGAAGGTCGAGAAAAGCATAAAAGAACCAAGCAGCAGAGCCGAAATCACAAACCTCACCCGCTTATCAATTCTGACGACTTTTTTTTGGAATCTCTTGCTGAGTTCTTTTAGAAATTTTTTCATAGATTGACAAATACTTTGTGGACATCGTCCAAAGCTTCAAGGACGTTGATGAGGTTCTCGACCTTGACCAACTTGTCGGATTCGACTTCAATCGCGCTTTGAGGCTTGTAATCAACTTCAGCTGATTCATATTCTACGCCTTCAAGCTTGTCTTTTATGTGCCCCAAATTTTCAAAAGGGAAATAAACATAAAACCTTTCTTCATCGGAGTCTATATCGAAAGCCCCAAGCTTATCCCCGACCGTAAAGACTTCTTCTTCTTTTATCGCTGCTTTCTTAAATATCATCAAGGCGCATTTCTTGAATAAATACCCAACCGATCCGGCATTGCCAAGTTTACCCGAATTACGTTCCATTAAGTTTCTTATCTCGCTAAGCGTCCTGTTTGGATTATCGGTTGTTGCTTGTAAAAGCATGGCAACACCCCCCGGACCAAAACCTTCATAGATGACTTCCTTGAGGGTACTTTTATCGGGGCCTATCCCCTTTTCAATCGCCCTTTTGATATTCTCCTTGGGCATGTTGAACGATTTGGCTTTCTCAATGGCTATACGAAGTTTGACGTTATGTTCAGGATCGGTGAGCCCTCCCCCTTCGAGGACCGCAATCGTAATTATCCGGCTCATTTTGCCAAAAACATTGCCTTTTATTTTGTCGTTAACACCCTTTTTTCTCTTAATATTCGCCCACTTGGAATGTCCTGACATAGTGACTCAATTATACTTGACAAATCAATAGTTTTAAATATACTGTATTGAATCTATGGATAAAGCATCACAACTTGAGAAACAGGCTATCGAGGCAGCCATTTCCGCGGACTGGGAAACGGCTATAAAATACAATACTGAGATAATAAAACACGACAAAAAGAATGCCGATGCTCACCTTCGTCTGGGCTTTGCCTTCATGCAGGACGGGAATATTAATGACGCCAGAAAATACTACAAGAAGGCTCTCGCCTTGTTACCCGGCAACCGAACCGCTCAAGACAACCTCGAAAAAATAAAAATCCTAGAAACAAAGAAAATCCACAAATCTAAGGATGTCAACCTAAATCCCTACCTTTTTTTGGATATTCCCGGTAAAACAAAAACCGTTACTCTCGTTAACTGCGGACAAAAATCCGTTCTTGCCCGTTTGGCTATCGGTCAAAAACTGTCAATGATTGTCAAGAAAAGACGAGTTGAAGTGAGGACCATGGATGATGAGTATATCGGCTGCCTTCCTGACGACATTTCCAAGCGCTTGACGATTTTCATCAAGGCCGGAAGCGTATTTAACGCCTATGCCAAGGAAACCAGCCTTAAACAAGCCGCAGTTTTTCTCAAGGAAGAGAAAAAAGGCCGAAGAGTCGCCAAGTACATGTCCTTTCCCGTCAACATCCAATCCAATCTTCAGAATATGAGTGGAAAGGAAGACGGAGATAATAACGAAGAAGATGCGGAGCTGTCGGAGGTTGACCTAGAGCAACTGGCAGAATCCATCGTCGAGGAAAAAGAGTATCTGGGTTATGGCCCCGAAGAGAAAGACGAAGAACCTGAAGAATAATGAATGATCTTTTTCTTGAGGAAAATGATTGTTCCTTTTGCCCGCTTACTTGAAATCATTTTTTTGATTACTTCCGGAACTCCGAAATCCTTCATCGACCGAACCGCAAGGATAATCGAAACCACCAATATTATAAAAAAACTTATATACATATTGATATATAACTTTATATATAACCTAAACTATTCTATCGCCCAATCGCGTTCAACCTTTCCCAACTTTAAAATTATATCAGATACGGTCACCTCCCCGACTTTTGTCCGGCAACCGAAAAAGTTTTTTATTCCCTGAGCCACTTCCGTACCAAGGTTGTCTTTTGAAGTTATGATTTCACAGGGCTCGTCAGAATCCTCGCCCTTTGAGGTCAAATCAACAACCCTTATCCCCTCCCCATCCAGAATATCACTTATGAGTTGTCCTGTCCTATAACTTTTTGAATATTCTATCTGTACGTTAATCTGACTATTCCGGTAACTTCTTTTGTAAAAAATGCCCATATTGTCCTTAGTAAATTCTTCTTGGTTAAAATCGTTTCCTATTTTAATCCCTTTATAGGAATTCTTGCTTTTACCGACCAAAGAACCCAAGACAAAAAATCTATCGACCAAGTTGGCATTTCCGGGATTTAGGAATATTTCGTAAAAAGTAGGGCTAAATTCCGTATCTTCACTTTGTTTATAGAATATTGTCCCTTCCAGAGGATAGAAGTAAAGATCGACCATGCTTGATGTCGCCCAAGAAAAGGTTTTGCGTATCAGATCGGGCTTCTTCTCGAGCATGGCCAGCTTGTTTACCGCGCCGGCCCGGTATTGTCCGTAGCCGCCGGGAACCAACATCCTGGCGTCGGCTGGAAAACTCAAAAAGTAATCCAGACCTTTCGGGTCGATTGAATAGTAACGAGTCGTATTGCCGAAAAAGACAACGTTAATTTTATCCTTGTTTTTCAAAAAAACTGATGAAGTAACGTTTTTATATCCCCAGTAACCAACTAACAAAACAAAGATCCATATCAAGTTGAACCCAAGGTTCTTGTGTTTAAGTTTCGGCTTATTTTTCATGCTAGTCCGTGTTCTATCTTAAGTCTTTTAATTTTATTAACTACCTCTATTTTATCCATTTTATGAAGACTGTAAATTCGCCGTACTATCGAAAGCGATGCCTCAAATTCTGGCTGAATGACAAGGTCGACTCCAAGATCCTTCATCCTTGTCTGATCCTGTTTCTTGTGAACTCGGCTGACTATATAAAGGTCGCGGTTTAATTTCTTGGCACCCAATACGATTGCTTCCTGGGTGTTTTTTTCGGGAACGGCCAAGACCATGATCGCCGCTTCATCCACCTGGGCGTAATCCAGAATATCTATATCGGTCGGATCTCCGTATATGATATTGACCCCGCTTCTTCGTGCTTTCTCAACCGTATAAAGATTATAGTCTATGGCAATATAGGGAATGTTGGCCATAATGAGAGAACGACCGACGTAACTACCGATGCGGCCGTATCCGCATAATACCACGTGGTTTTTAAGGTTGAGTTCGTCTATCGGAGAACGATTGCTATCGACGCGGGTCACAAGGAAATCCTCAATTACCCCAAAATACTTTTTAGTAAAAAACCTTATCGATTTGTACATACTGTCCTTGTTGTTGATCAGGAACGGGGTAACAACTAGTGTGATTAAAGTCGATGCGATTATAAAAAGGTATTTGTCCTGGGTCAAAACGCCATTAAGATAAGCGGTCGACATAAGAATGAAAGCATCCTCGTCTATCTGAAATAAATAGGTCGCCAAAGAAAAACTTGTCTTTGAATGGAACCTCATGAAAAGGAAGATTGAAAGAATAATGAGTCCTTTGACAAGCATAACGATAACACTAAACAATAGGATCGATGGCAAGTTGTTAATTATGTTGCTTATTTCTATATTGCTTCCGATGTATACGAAAAATATCACTCCAAGAAGATCCCTGAACGGCCTGACTTGTGAAAAAATGTGATAGTGCTCTATCGTTTGTGCCAGCAAAACCCCGGCGACAAATACCCCAATGAGGACCGGAATGTCAAGGAATAGGGATAGTCCGGCAACAAACAGAATAAAAACGATGATGAAAAGGTTAAAAAGCTCCCGCGATGATCGGGCGATCCGGCTGAAGATCCTTGGGATAATTTTTTGTCCCAAAAGGTATAGGCCAGTAATGATGACGGTCGCTTTAATCAAACTCACGACAATTTCCCCGGTGACCGTTATCGCCGAAAGAGATCCAGCCGTGATTGACGTGAAAATGATCAGGAAAGGAATAAAGGCTATATCTTGGAAAATGAGTATCCCCATGGCGATCTCTCCGACAAACGACGACTCCTCCCCCCTATCCTGAATTATCTTGGCAACAAGGGTCGTTGACGATGAGGAAAGAGCGATTCCGATAAGAAATGATTCCAAAAGACTGAACCTGAAAAAAAGACTTAACGCGAAGACCGCCGCTACCGAGAGCAAGATCTGTAAGGTTCCTCCAAGGATAATATACTTTTTCAAGGAAACCAGACGTTGGAAATTTGTTTCCAATCCTACAGTAAACAGCAACAACACTATGCCAAAATAAGCAAAATTTTTTATGGCCTCTACCCTAGCCAATTCCGGAAACAGGTTTCCTAAAACGAGTCCTCCGGCGATATACCCTATAAGTGGAGATATTTTTGCTTTCTTGGATAATGCAGCGAGGGTAAACGGTATGAAAAGAAAGAGAAAAAAGTTAAAAATAAGGTTTGGCGCAATATCACCCATAATAAAGAGTATATAGGAGTTTCCCTTTACTTTCTCAGCCTTTTTTCACATTCCAGGCAGTTGGCAGCTTCGGGGATAAGTTTGAGTCTAGCCTGAGGAATTTCTTCACCACAACTTTCGCATTTGCCGTACTGATTCTTAGAGATCTTCCTTAAAGCAACGTCTATCTGAGCAACCCTCTTCTGGGTATCTTTGATCTGAGCTTCAATCGTATCATGGCCAACCTGCTCCCTGACATCAGTGTCAATGGCAGCATTGTCGGATGCGTGGTCTGGATCTGCAAACGGATCGTCTTTTTTCAATTCCTCAATTTGAGTGAGGCTTTTTTGCCTCTCCTCCAGAAGTCTTTCTTTTTGAAGCGTTTCGAATTTTTGAGATCGTTTTTTGTCCATATTTGGTTATAAAATTTGAGATCGTTTGTCTCTTATAATATATAAAGTAAAAACTCATTGTCAAGAGCAATGCCCCTGACATTACCAAGTTAAAACTATAACCCTGTAAGTATAAGGTAGGCGCCTTGAGTTTGTCAAATATAAAATACGTAAAGGAAAAGACCCACAGGAAAAAGGCCAAAAGAAATCCGTGACCATACTTTTCCTTCCTAATCTCAAATAGCAGTTTGTAAGCCAAATAGGCGGCTATGGCAAACACTACAGCTTCATAAAAGCTTGTCAAATGCCTCATCCCTTCATGCCCCGGAAACTTCATTTTTAGAAAAAAGTCGGTCTTGGAGCCAACCTCGCTCCCGGAAAAGAAACTTCCCAGCTTACCAAACGAAAGCGCCAGAAAAATCGGCGAAATGAAATAATCAATAATCTCCTTGAAATCAATCTTGCGACTGGAAAAAAACAAATAGAATGTCACTAAGGTACCAATAATCACACCCCATACGGACATGCCCGGGTAGCCGTTTATAAGGACAAATTTCAATATGTCAAACCCGAACTCTTCAAAGTTGATTATGACGTAAAAGAGGCG
>DJWA01000009.1:23630-63532 GCA_002440905.1 Candidatus Roizmanbacteria bacterium UBA6242
TAAATCCAATAAAACAGGCAGCATAATTACTCTATAATATATCATTATGGCCAAAATGGCAATCCTCCTAATTGTTGCTTTTTTGCTGCGACTGTATGGCGTAGACTGGGACCAGTGGGGCCAACTTCACCCCGATGAGCGGATGTTGATGATGGTCACCGAAAAAATAAGCTTTTTTACGAATCTCAACCCTGACTTCTTTAACTACGGAAGTCTGCCGGTGTATTTATTAAGATTTTTCCATCCCTCAACCGATTACTATACCCTGGTCAAGACCGGCAGATATCTGTCAATATTCTTTGACCTTATAACTGTAATTTTTGTTTATAAGATTTCAAAAAGCATTTTTAAAAAGGAATCAATTGCTCTGGCATCGGGCTTTTTCTATGCGATCGCTTTTTTTCCGATACAGAATTCCCATTTCTTTGTCGTTGACGTTTTACTGACAACGTTTACGACAATTCTTGCCTACCGAATGCTTCTTTTCCTAAAGAAACCTACTTTTAAGGGATCGATTATCATGGCAGTATTTTTTGCCGCGATGATGGCGACAAAGTTTACGGCAATAGTTTTCCTGCCGTTTATCGGAATCTTGATCATTTGGAAAAACTTCAAAAAGCCCAAGAAATTATTGTTGCTGTCTACGGGATTCGGAATCACATTTTTACTTTTCTTTTTCATTTTTATGCCCTATGCCTTTATAGAGGGTGAGCGGTTTCTGGCTGACATTTCGCAACAATTAAAAATGAATTCCAATCCCTACACCTTCCCCTACACTCTCCAATATGTCGACACCTTACCCTACCTGTATTACCTTAAGAACATATTTTTCTGGGGACTTGGACCGGTTATTTCCTTTTGCGTAATTGTCGGAGTGATCAATTCAAAAAAGTATTTTAAAAGTACCGGTTTTATTTTATTGGCAATTTTTATGACATTCTATTTTCTTATTATCGGAAGAAGCGCGGTCAAGTTCATGCGCTACATGTTGCCACTCTATCCCCTATTAACGGTTATCGCCGGATACGGCATGAGTCGTCTAAAGGAACTTAACAAATATTTGGCGGCCGCGGTCTTTGCCTTTTCAATAATCTGGTCTTTGGCTTTTGTAAATATATACTCATATACCCATACAAGAATTGCCGCTTCTGATTGGATAAGGAAAAACATTCCCTCAGGGTCAACGCTTGCAGTTGAACATTGGGACGACCGATTGCCAGTCGGTGATTCAGGCAGTTACGTTTTTGAAGAACTGACTCTATATGACCAACCCGATGATGATATCAAATGGTTGACAATTAACGACAAACTCAATCGTTCCGATTACATAATAATCGCTTCAAACAGATTGCACGTTCCCCTATCCCGTCTGACAGACTGCCAAAAGTATAAGTCCTGTTACGTAAAAACCTCCGAATACTATGACAAACTTTTCAATAATCGCCTTCCCTACCGTAAAGTTGCCGAATTCCAGGCGAACCCGGGAATAAAAATCGGCAAGTTTTATATAGGTATTAACGACCAATCGGCCGACGAGTCATTTACGGTATACGACCATCCGCAAATCATGATATTCAAGAAGTTACATTAATTTTTTTATTATTCCGAGGATTCCCTGCTTCCAACCGACTGTATGGGTAGTGCCGGTCCCCCGAGACTTTATTTCCCGGTAGTTTTTATAGTACCAGACGTAGGCTTTTGTCAAAGCGTCTGAATTTGAATAGCGTGGTTGCCATTTTAAGGTTTTAGTCAGCTTGTCGATTGATACAAACGAATCCCGGTCGGCTGTGTCATATACCCATTGGTATAACGGAGATAGGTGAAGTTTTTCAAATATCCAAAGGGCTTTTTTTACCAAATAAGCCGGTGTCATTAATATCCTCGACTTTGATTTTATAGATCTAAAGAAAATATCAAAATCCCCTTTAATGGTTGTGAATTCCCCAGCCCCGATATTGAAGGTGTCGTTGTATCTTCGGTTGTTTTTTTGGGTGAAAAGAAAAACCGCTTTTGAGAGGTCGTCAACATCCAATAGTTGGTAGCGGTTGCGGCCGTTGCCTATGACAGGGATTTTCTTGCCGTCGTGAACCCAGTCAAAAAGGATTTCAAATACCCCAAGTCTGTGGGTTCCCAAAAAAGTTTTAGGTCTTATAATTGTGACGTTTAGGTTTTTTTTCATGTACTTAAAACAGATGTCTTCAGCATCGATTTTCGACTGTCCGTAAGGTCCAACCCCAACTCTCTTATCTGATTCAATGATCGGGTGTTTGGTCGGAACGCCGTATACGGCGGTTGAAGAAATATATACTACTCTTTTGGTCTTATACTTCATAGACACATTTAATATGTTTTCCGTACCATTGACATTTACTTCGTGTATTTCCTCAGCTTTCCTCAAAGGAAGGGCGGCTGCAGCGTGAACGACATAATCGGGCTTCACTTCTTTGAAAATTTTATTGAGTAGTTTTTTGTCCCTGACGTCCGCTTCCAGAAAAACAACCTTTTTGGGATATTCCCTCATATCGGGATTGTGTATATCTAAAAGATATACCTCTTTTTTTTCTTTTGAAAAATATTTTGCCAAGTGGAGGCCGAGAAACCCGGCGCCACCTGTAATTAGAACTCTCATAAGGTATAATTATACAAATTTATATTATGAAAAAAGTTCTGAAAGTTGGTTTCGATTTGGACGGGGTAATTCTTTATAATCCCATACGAGTTTTCAGACCATTCGCAAAAAAATTCCTCAAACCATTAAAGGCCGGCGTTCTCGGCCAAGAAAAAGAATCATTCTACTTTCCCCGATCCAACTTTGAAAAGTTTTTGTGGAGGCTTATCCATTTGACCAGTTTTAAAATAAATCGCGGATACGACGATCTTAAGAAATTATCTAAAAACAAGGGAATTAGATTATATCTTGTAACTGGAAGATACGGGTTTCTAGAAGACGACTACGAAAAATGGCTCAAGAAAATAAATGCTAATAAGGTTTTTGAGAAGTGTTACATCAATAAAAAAAACACTCAACCCAACGAATTCAAAGAGGAAATTATTAAAAAGCTTAAACTCGATATATACGTTGAAGATAACTGGGACATCATCGAAAAACTTAATCATCACACCGGAGCCGAAATACTTTGGATAACGAATCTAGTAGACAGAGTTATCCCTTACAAAAACAAATTCAACGATTTAAAAGAAGTTTCCCTATTTTTGAAAAAGTTTTCTTCACGCCACGTATAACCTCGTTATCCATGTAAAACCTCAATAGATCCCGAGTGGTTACAATCCCTATCGGGTGACGATCCTTGTCGACAATGACAACGCTGCCGATCTTTTTGTTTATGATCAGGTTAAAGACTTCGGACAAATGGTTATCGTTTTTTAGACTGAGAACATAAGTTTTCATGTAATTTTTTACATGCTGGTTGAAAAGATGGATCTTATTCCCCACCCTTTCCATCTTGCCTTCGTGGTTTTTGGGCTGGGTCAAAAATGATATTAAATCATAATAACTCAATATTCCTTTAAGTTTCATGTCCCGGTTGATGACGATAAGCTTTGACAGTTTGGTCGACTTGAAAAGGGTCAACGCCTGAGCGACGGTTTCGTCTTCGTAGATAACGGTTAAGGGTTTTTGTCTGAAGCTGAGTGCCTCCTTGATGGTTTTTTTGAAGGCCGGAAAATCCATAAGGTTCGCAAGAATTCTCCGCGCCGATATTATCCCCAAGAAGTTTTCTTTCCTGTCAAAGACAGGTAAGTAATGGATCTTGGACTCAATCAAAAGCGATGCTACTTTGGGTACAGGAAAATCTACATATATCTTAGGAGGATGATGCAGACAGTGTTCCACTTTGGCGTTTCCAGGATGGGAACTTTTTATTACACAATAGTAAGGATTGATGACGCCCAAGAATTTATTATCTTCGTCAAACACAAACGCGGCATCGTGGGAAGTTGAAAGCTTGGATAACGCGTGAGACAGGGTCATATCGGGATCGGCTTTGATGATGTTTTTTCTTTTGACTATGGAAGATAAATCAATCATATAGGTAAACAGTTTGATGATACTACCTTAAAAATACAATTTCAATAAGAAAAATGTGAGAATATTAAAGAGTAAATAGACCATCTTTGTATATTAGTTTTTCAGTACCGTCGGTAAGAATCGCCGTGACCGTTTTAGGGTTGGTATTTATGATGTCACAATGCTCTATGGACTCATTATACCCCAACCTTTCCCAGTCTTTTTTTGTCATCGATTTGATATCTCCGGTATAGCAGTCGTGATAGGAAGTACCGACTGCCAAATGGGAGTTTCCGTATTTCCCACCGTAATTTTCATCATAAAGGGTATTGGCCATGAATCGGGAAATCTTTGAAAACCTTTTATCTGTAAGGGAAAATTCCCCGATTTTATCGGCGTTTTTTTGCGATATCATTTCGCGAAGGAGTTTTTCGTTTTTGTCGGCCGTTGCCTTAATAACTCTCCCCTCCTTAAACTCTAATTGGATGTTTTCGATAATATTGCCGTACCGGTAAAGTGGGAAATTGAAAAATATCTTTCCGGTAACACCCCGCCAATCGGGAGACGTAAAAATTTCAAAAGACGGTATATTGGCTCCCCTGCCCCCTTCCCATTTTCTTTTTTCTCCCAATGTTATATACAAATCCGTCTTTTCTGAAACTATGTGGTATTTTTTGACGGGTAATGAGTTGAGTTTTTCCTTGAGCGCTTCTATCTCCTTAAAGGTTTTCCTCCATTTTGAAATGGGATCAACCTCATTAAGATAACAGGCGTCTATGATCTGCTTCCAGAATTCCTCAATGGTCAGTCCCGCCTCCTTAGCCATACCCTCGGTTCCATAAAGGCACAGTGACCAAGTCAATTTACCCCTATCTTCTTTTTCAAAAAGCCAACGCCTTAAAGCTTGTTTTTGGCTGTTGGCCATAATTATTTTTTTCGGGTCAACGTTTTTGAGTAAAAATGGGTCTGAGGGTGCGATAAGATAAACCCGATGGTCGATCGTATCTATAAGAGTTTTCGTATATTTTTTAGGGAAGAATTTTAGCTGGTCATCCGAGGCGTTCTCAAACATGGCTTTCTCGAACGTCTCATCCGCAGGTTTAAGCATCGGGTAAGCGCCGATTCCAAGAATTTGCTTGAATACTTCAACCGCCAATGGCTTGGCTTCTCTATCAAACTGAAGATAGACGACTTCTTTCGGTTTAATTCCCTTCCCCTTGCCCAAAGCAAAGTTGACCATGACGCGCGCGTAGTTTTCTAGTACTTTTTTTGAAGGAGTATACATGGAAATTTATTATATCAAAAGTTACTTTAAGATTTTGTCACTCATATCCCGGAAAAGAACGCCGTACCCCTGCTCTTGAGTCCATCGTCTTTTCGCGGCAAAAACCATTTCCGAATATTTGATGGCACCAGAAGGATTATTGAAATACTGGTACAAACCCCTCATCAGGTATCCTCCGTTACTCAAGTATAAAAGGTGCTGGTTGACATTCTCTTCATAATCGGGTTCGGGAAAGCCTGTACCGTTTGGCCCGCCATAAGTATCTGAACGATATGAATTCCATTCGGGCGCTTCGGGGTCATCGTGGGGAATCAACTTGGAGAAATCTCCCATATCGCCGACAACTTGATCGTCCGGCTTAAGGAGCGTGGTAATTTCAGGGCGAACTGTTTCTATTTCATAAATAAGTTCCTCCGGAAAATTTATATAATTGGCGTGTTCTCGACCGATAGTTGCCGCGGTTTTTTTGCCTTCAGATAACCCGTAGGCTAAATATCCAACATTCAGTTCGATATTAATTCCGTTGTCCTGGGCAAATTTCTTAAGGAGCAATACCCCTTGGGTTGTAGCAACGGCAACGTCTATGGTTATTTTTCCAAGATCGTGGTCTGCCAACTTGGTTTTATCGCCTATAGCCTTAATAACACCGATGAGGGTATCGCCAGAGGCCAAACAGTCCTCAACAATCCTCAAAGGCGCATCGGAGGGTGTTTTAAGAACGGGTTCAATAAGCTGGGCTAGATTGTCCTGGTAATGGACTCTATTTTTTGGGTCTTCTGTCCCACGAGCCGCCAATTTGGACAACCTTAGCGAATGTTCGTTTGTGGAACCATGAAACACCCTTAAGTCAAAATTGTCCTGATGAGCTTCAAAAGCCAGGTTGTTAAGGGTGCCGATGTGGCCACCAAGTATTTTGTATCTTGATTCGCCCTCAACCATCGATTCGGGAAAACTTTCAACAAAAGACTGGGGAGTTACATAGCTACCGGGAAGTTTATGAACCAGCGCTTCGGGTAATTTAACGAAATACTGGCCTTTTTCGGTTTTCGGTCCATTATTCTCGGTGAAAGTCACTTCAATATTGTTTATCTGACCGGTTCCAACCATTACTAGTTTATGGAGACTTAGAAGATTGGGTTGCTTGAGGGCAGCTATAAATTCCTGTCCTTTTTGAGCCGAGGATTCTGCTGTCATATTGGTTTTCGCCATTTTATATGACCCATGGCTCTATGTCAATCAATTCCTGTATTGATTTATTTCACTCTTTAACTTTTTCGCCTCTTCTCTCGGATTATCGGCGAATATTATTCCACGCGAGGAGTTGATTATAAGACCCGTCTTTCTGTTATTCAGACCTGCTTTCAAGGTTGACTTAATATCGCCTCCCTGCGCGCCAATCCCCGGAACAAGGAAGAACATCTCCTGGCCAACGATTCGCCTTACCTCTCGTAACTCCTTGGGGTATGTAGCCCCGACCACTAACAAACAGTTGCCGTTAGTATTCCACTTTCTAGTGACTTGTTTGGCGACTATTTTGTACAAAGGGGTGCCCTTGACCTCAAGATCCTGAAACTCACCGGCTCCGGGATTTGAAGTACGACAAAGAATAATGATACCCTTATCCAACTGGTTCAGGAATGGTCTTATAGCCTCTTGTCCCAAGTAAGGGTGGATGGTCAAAGCATCGGCCTTAAGGTGTGTAAAAATAAATTGAACATATCCTTCATTTGTGTTGCCTATATCAGCCCTTTTAGCATCTATGATGATCGGAATTTCCGGATGGTTAGTTTTGAGGTAGTCACAAGTCTTTTTAAGAGATTCAATACCTTTATGACCTATAGACTCATAGAAGGCAGCGTTCAACTTATATGAACAAACAAGATCGTTGGTGGCCTTGATAATTTCCTTATTGAACAAAAACTGGTTCTTACCCTTTCCTATTTTTTTGACATCCGTATCCAATCCGACACAGACCAGGGAGTCGTTTTTTTTAATGGCTTTCTCTAGCTTTTCAATAAATTTCATTTTTTGTGTTCCAAAAACTTTTTACCGTGACCTATCTTCGTGTTGACAGGTATTCCCTTTTTGCATAGAGGGCAATCCTCCCCTGGAAATGACTCGACCTCAAAAACTCCAAGCGCGGTAAAAGGAGCGCCGACAACTTTAGCATTGACACGTTTTGAATCGCGGTTGATCATAACGCAAACACCAACGACCTTCCCGCCGGCCTTTTTGACGGCGGCAACGGTTTTTTTGACGGATATACCGGTTGTCGTCAAGTCCTCAAGAATTAGCACCTTTTTCCCTTTAATAAATTTGTCATAACCACGCCTAAAAATCTGCTCGCTTTCAGCAGCTGATGCGGTCGTACCTTTATCCTTTTCCGTGTACACACTCATAACCTCTTTCCCTTTAAGACGCGAAAGATGGTGAGCTGTCCAAGTGCATAGTATCGTACCACCAACAGCCGGTGCGGCAACTACGTCTATGGACCTGTTTTTGAATTTCTCGGCAAACATTCGCCCAACCTGGGCGGTCTCCTTAACGTGTGGGTATAGAAAATCTTTATTAATATATACCGCCGTATGCCTGCCCGATGTCAAAACAAAATGGTCGTCGGTCAAAATCGCCCCTACTTTTTTTAAAAGATTAATCACTTTATTCTCCATATTCATTTTGTAATTAATAATTTATTAAATTCCTCTTCCGTTAAAAGTTTATCCCGAAGAATTATCTCCCTTATGGTTTTACCTGTTTTAACAGCTTCTTTTACGACACTTGAGACAACGTCGTAACTCAATCTTGGTGTGAGGAGAGTCGAATAGGCCGTCGATTTTTCCAAGTGCTCGAGGCACCGTTTCTCATTGACGACAATGTTTTTTATCCCCTTATCGGCAAAAATTCTCATGGCTTTCTCGGAAATTCTTAAAATCATCAAGAGCGAATCAGCAATAATCGGCAACATGACCCCAAGTTCAAGATGGCTGCCTTCAGCCGCCTGATGAATGCTGACGTTTTTGCCGTTAACAAGATAGTAAGTTTGGTTCATGGATTCGGCGATGACCGGATTGACTTTACCGGGCATTATCGATGACCCCGGTTGCAACTCCTTAAACGAGATCTCCCCTATTCCACCCATAGGGCCGCTGCTCAAAAACCTTAAGTCAAGAGCAATCTTGGAGACGTCGTTACAAAGGATCGTGACAGCCGATGATAGGTGACAAAAATCTGAGTCCGATGATGTACCGGTCATCATATTTTTCAAAGGCTTCAGATTTTCAATACCGGTAATTTTTCTTAGTTCCGGATAAAAATTGTCTATATATTTTTTTGGTGCGTTAATAGAATTGCCAATGGCGGTTCCGCCCATATTCAATTCATAGAAATATTTTATCGCCTCAATAATTCTCATTTTGTCTCTTTTGAGAATATCTCGATAGGATCCCATCTCCGCTCCCAGGGTTGTCGGTATGGCATCTTGCATGTGGGTTCGGGCTAGTTTTCTCACTTTAGCATATTCTTTGGATTTTTGGTCAAGGGTTGAGATAAGATAATTCAAACTATCCAGCAATTTTTCGGTCAATTTTATCGAGGAGATTTTTAGAGCTGAAGGGTTAACGTCGTTTGTTGACTGGCTGGCATTGACATGGTCATTTGGATGAGCGTCGGCTAACGTACCAATGACTTCGTTGACGTTCATGTTGACGGATGTCCCCGCTCCTCCATGATGAGCGCCGACCGGAAATTGGTCATCATAATTACCCGTTAATATTTCGTCACATGCTTTGACAATTTTATCGGAGATTTTTTTATCTAATTTTCCCGCTTTAAAATTGGCAACTGCAGCGGTCTTTTTTATTTGTACGATCGCGTATACAAATTCTTTAAGTACCCTATGGTAATTGAAAGGGAAATTGGCTAACGCTGCACTTGTTTGTTTTCCATACAAAACATTATCTTTCATGTTTTTTTATTTCCTGAGCAAGATATGGGTTCCACATGGACCCGGTAGCGGACATAACAACGTCGGCTCCGGCTTCTCTGTATTCAAAATAATCTTTGACCTTCATAACTCCGCCAACCCCAAAAATTGCGAATTTGTAATTATTGGCTTTCTTGATTTTACTCAGTCTCTTGACCATATCTATACCCGCCCACTTTATAGCGGCGCCACAAATACCGGACTTCAATCTCACCGGGCTACCTGGTAAAGCTTGTTGGCCTTTATTGTCAACCACCGGTGCCGCAATCGTGTTAATAGCCGCTATCGCGTCTGCATATTTATTTACTATCAATGCGAATTTCTTTAGTTCGCGGTCTTCCTGGAAATATCCCGTCTTGACTATTAGGGGCTTTTTTCCCAGTACCTTCCTTATACCTTTTAAGACTTTTTCGGTCACACTAAGGTTGTAACAGACCAATCCCTCATTACCTATATTCGGACAGGAAAGATTGACCTCATATATTTTTGCTTTGGTTCTTAGGGCAAGTTTCGCGGCACGGGTAAAATCGGAAATGAATTCCTTTTCCGATTGATCGGGTTTGACCGTTCCCATAAAACTCATGATCATCAACTTTCCGCGATTTTCATACTTGACGGCGCGGGCGGCATCCTTTTGCCAATCGGCCGGCTTTTTCGATGGTACTCCGAAAGAATTGGTGATAGACAGAGGTTCCAGGTACTTTTTGTCAGCGACCAATGGCTTCTTAGCTCTTTCCATAGTCAAATCGCCTTTTAGATTTACGTGCAAAACGTTCGGATGCGGATGACATGGATATGAATCACTTCTGACGGTTTTATACACGACAAGGTCAAACCCGTTATTGAATGCCGCTCTTACGAACTTGCTATTTAAAACCGGGCCGGCCGGAATACCGAATGGGAGATTTACCGGATATCCGAAGATTTTGTATTCGGGGATTTTAGACTCTTTAAACTTTTTATTCTTAGCAAATACTCCAAACGGCCCATCTTTAAAATTCTCTTCGTAGGATTTGCTGGGGTTGTAGTATGGCTTATGCAACATATGCTAATTTCCCTTTAAAATAAACTTTTTTAACTTTTCCCCTGACTTTCATTCCCGAGTAAGGCGACCAACCGCACTTACTAAGTAAATTTTTATTATCAATAATATACTCCTCTTTCTCGTCAATTTCTACATATGTATTTCTATCCGTTTTTATTCCAAATATTTTTTTAGGGTTATCGTGACATAACTCGATCAGTCTTTTTACAGATAATTTCTTTTTGGTTACCGCATTAATAAGTAGTGGTAATGTTGTTTCCAGATTTGGGACTCCAAAGGGGGGTTGGCTAGACTTTTTTTCCTGCTTCGTATGGGGTGCGTGGTCAGATTCAATAACGTCTATGTGCTTTAAATTTTTCCAAACGAATTCCCTGAATCCTTTTTGTACTTCTGGTTTCATCAGTCCAAACGCGCCAAGTCTCTTAGCGTCATTAACAGACAGAAACAGATGATGGGGAGTCACGCCGCATGTGACCCTAACCCCTCTTTTTCTTGCCTCAATTATTGATTTAAGTTCAGAGACCGATGACACGTGGCAGATATGAACTCTTTTGTTTGTTGATTTTGCCTTATCAAGAACGTCTTGAATAATATCTGACTCGGCGTGAAATAATATCGGTTTTCTACTTTTCCAAGCTACAAATATATTTTTGAGCTTATCACTAGATATTAGATAGTTCCCGGTGGTTTTATTCAGATACAGTTTCAGTCCGTAAACGTAAGGCTCCATCTTCATGAGTTCCTCCAAATTATTTCCAAGGCTACCAGCATAAAAACCAACAAAACACAAAGACTTGCTTTTAGAAATAGACATTTTCTTCTTTAACCTTTTCAACGTCGTCACCGGTTCCTTGTTGTTGGGCATGTCCAATAGATACGTAAAACCTCCGGCCAAAGCTGCTTTGGTCCCGGAACGGAAATCTTCCTTATGGGTTTGTCCGGGGTCGCGCAAATGAACATGAGGATCAATAAGACCCGGCAACTTTATCATAGGTATTCGTCCCAACTTTTTATTTTCAAATCCTCCACTTTATATTTATCAAGGGCCATGACAAAAAGCCTAGCGGCATTTATATCGGTAAAAAGAGAGATGTTGTTATCAACGGCAGCTCTCCTTATTAGATACCCATCCATAATTCCCTTATTAAATTCTTCATTCACGTCCTCCATTTTATTTAAGTGAAAAACCAAAGAAACATTTTTATCTTTAATAATGTCGACGACGTTGGGTTTTCTGTTTTCGTATACCTTGTTAATAAGAATAGTTTGTACCCCTTTTGATTTGAGGAAAAAATGCGTCCTCCTTGTTGCATAGAGTTTAAATCCGAGATTTTTCAATCTCCATACGGACTCGGCAAATCTCATCTTATATTCGTCTCCCCCGACGGACACCAGCGCAGCTTTTTTCTTAAACGATAGTCCAGTCGAGATAACCGATTTCAGGTATGCTTCCTCGGCCGTATCTCCAAAACAGGCGACCTCTCCGGTTGACGCCATCTCGACTCTCAATATTGGGTCAGCGCCTTCAAGTCTTGCAAAAGAAAATTGTGGAGCTTTTACGGCAACATAGTCCGGGTATTTGATTTTGTATTCACGAGCTTGTCCAAAAAAAGCATCAACGGCAAGGCGCGCGAAATTAACGCCGGTCACTTTAGATATGAAAGGCAGGGTCCGTGACGCCCTTAAATTCATCTCTATAACATAAACTTCATTATTTTTGACCATGAACTGGATGTTGAAAGGGCCGGTAATGTTGAGTGACTTCGCCAGTAAACTAGCGATTTCTACCATTCGAGCTCCCGAATAATATCTAACCCTTTCAGCCGGATATACGATGGTTGCGTCACCGGAATGGACGCCGGCATTTTCTATGTGGTTTGAGATCGCATATGCTTTAACGACACCTTCTTGGGCTACGCCGTCGTATTCAACCTCGCGGGCCTCTTCTATAAACTTCGATACCGTTACCGGGTGTTCGCGTCCGATATCCGAGGCTTTTTTTATAAACATCATGAGTTCTTCTTGCGTATAGCAGATATTCATGGCGGCTCCCGACAAAACATAAGAAGGCCTGATCAAAACCGGATAGCCGACCTTGTCCGCAAATTCGGTTAACGACTTAATATCCGTAAAACTATTCCACGCCGGTTGTTTAATATTGAGTGAATCTAAAAGTCCGGAAAATTTATTTCTGTCCTCAGCTCGATCGATATCCGAGGCTCCCGTTCCCAGGATCTTGATACCATACTTATGAACCTTTCGAGCAATATTGTTTGGTGTCTGTCCACCTACCGAAACGATCACCCCTTGGGACTTTTCGAATTCATAAATATCGGCAACTCTTTCAAAAGATAGTTCCTCAAAATACAGCCGATCGCACATGTCATAGTCGGTTGAAACGGTCTCCGGATTACAGTTGACCATAATGGCTTTTTTACCGTATTTTGTCAAACCTTTGGCGGCCATTACTGAACACCAGTCAAACTCGACCGAACTGCCGATACGATAAGGACCAGATCCCAATACTATAACGCCTTTGCTGTTTAACGGAGTCACGTCGTTGTGGTTACCCCAATAGGTCATATAAAGGTAGTTGGTTTTTGCCGGGAACTCACCGGCCAAGGTGTCAATTGCAAAGACCGAAGGTAATATGTTGTATTTTTGTCTGAGCTTTCTTATATCAATTTCCTTCTTGCCTAATATGACGGCAATCCTTTTATCTGAGAATCCAATCTTTTTCATTTCTAATAAACTCTCTTTGTTTAATCTTTTCTTTTTAGCTAATTCTCTTTCCGCGTCAACGATATTTTTTATCCTGTTTAGAAACCATGGATCGATTCCTGTTTGTTTGTATACCTTGTCAACGGATAGGCCTTTTTTAAGAACCGAAGCGATCGCAAACAGTCTTTTTGGAGTCGGCGTCAAATCCGAGAAACCATTATCAGTAACGCCATCTGCTCCGATATCTAGCATCCTAACGGCTTTTTGAACCGCCTCCTCAAAAGACCGACCAATTCCCATTACTTCTCCGACCGACTTCATCGAACTACCGATCTTCACCTGCGCTCCTTTAAACTTTTCAATATCCCACCTTGGAATTTTGACGACGCAATAGTCAAGGGCCGGTTCGAATGCCGACTGGGTAACACGGGTCACTTGATTAATTATCTTGGTTAATGGATAACCGAGAATAAGTTTGGCGGCGATGTAAGCTAAGGGATAACCGGTCGCCTTTGAAGCCAATGCCGATGACCTTGAAAGCCGGGCATTCATTTCGATCACATAGTAATTGTTTGATTTTGGGTCAAGAGCAAACTGGACATTGCACTCCCCAACAATATTGAGAGATCTGACAATTTTTATCGACAACTCTCTCAACATGTGATACTGGTGATTATTCAAAGTTTGGCTGGGAGCAATAACGATGGACTCGCCCGTATGAATCCCCAAGGGGTCGAAGTTTTCCATATTGCATACAGTCACACAGTTATCCTGATTATCACGGACAACTTCATATTCTATTTCCTTGTAGTGGTGGAGATATTTTTCAACCAGAATTTGGGGCGCAAACGAAAGTGCCGCCGATGAGATTTCTTTAAATTCTTTTTCATTTTGCGCAACCCCGGACTTTTGTCCACCTAAGGCAAATCCTGCCCGGATCATGACCGGGTATCCTATTTCTTTCGCGATTTTTAACCCCTCGGCAAGTGAATCTGTTGCTTTTGATTCCGGGGTCATCACGTTTATTTTTTTCAAATGAGCGGCAAATTTTTGCCTGTCTTCGCTTATGTCGATCGTTTTGACCGACGTCCCCAAGACGGTGACCTGGTGTTTCTTGAATACGCCTTTTTTGTTTAATTCCATTCCGCAGTTTAGGGCTGTTTGCCCTCCAAACGACAGGGCAATCGCGTCAGGTTTTTCCTTGACGATTACCTTTTCGACAAATTCCGGAGTCACCGGCAGAAAATAAACCTTATCGGCAAGATCTTCTGACGTCTGAATGGTTGCGATGTTGGGGTTAATTAAAACGGTCTTAATCCCCTCTTCCTTAAAGGCTTTTATTGCCTGACTTCCCGAATAATCGAATTCACCGGCTTGGCCGATCTTTAGAGCCCCTGAACCCAGCAATAATATTTTTCTAAATTTGATCATATTTTTTTCAGGAAATGGTCGAATACCCACTCGGTGTCATTTGGACCGGGAGTTGCTTCGGGGTGAAATTGAACAGACATGAACGGCATTTTTTCGTGGATGATTCCCTCGTTTGTCTCATCGTTGGCATTGACAAACCAAGGTTTAAAATCCTTAGGTATCTTGCCGATCGCAAATCCATGATTCTGAGTTGTAATATAGCAACGTTTGGAATTTTGTTCGATACACGGCTGGTTTTGCCCACGATGGCCAAACTTCAATTTATAGGTATCTCCTCCTGCGGCCAATGCCAGTATCTGGTTCCCCAAACAAATACCTAATAAAGGCAATTTATTTTCAAGAACTTTTTTCGCGGTGACAATCGTTCGATCGGCCATCTTGGGATCTCCAGGTCCGTTTGAAATTACCACGCCGTCAATCTTTTCCTTGATTGAAAAAATATCATAATCCCACGGTACGGTTATTAACCTAACGTTTCTTTTTAAAAGACTTCGTCTTATGTTTTCTTTAGCCCCGCAGTCTATAAGGATGATTGTCTTTTTTCCCTTACCCTCAAAGTTCGGTTCTTTAATAGAAACCTCCGCGGCCAAGTTACGTAGATTCGGGTCGGAAAATGGGATATCTTTACCAAATATTATTTTGGCAAGTTGCGCTCCCCGGTCACGAAGCAGATGCGTCAAATACCTAGTGTCCAAGACTTCTACCCCGGGAACCTTTTCTTTTTTCAACCACTGGGCGAGAGTTTTTTTCGACTCGAAGTGTGATGGGGTATCTATGTATTGATTAACCACAAGGCCGGAAATATGAACGCGCCCTGATTCCCATTTTTTTCTTTCAGGGACACCGTAACTACCAACTATCGGGTAGGTTGAAACCAATATCTGCCCCTTGTATGACGGATCCGTCAACGCCTCCGGGTATCCGGTCATACCGGTTGAAAAAACAAGCTCTCCGGTTACCGACCCCTCATATCCGAAGCTTTTCCCTTCAAATATGCTTCCATCTTTAAGAATTAATTTAGCTTTCATAGTATATAGTCGATCATTTAAGAATTAGGCTAAAAAGCCCCATGCGGACATACATCCCGTTCTTGGGTTCGGTCGTTAAGTATACCGCCCGACGATCCAAGTCAACGCCCTCGACGATCTCCCCGACCCTTGGTAGTGGGTGCATTAGCAGGGTATTTTTTCCGGCTTTTTCTTTAACAAGTTTTTCCGTCAAAATGAAACTCAACTTAAGTTTTTCATATTCTTTTTTGTTGGTAAATCTCTCTTTCTGGACCCGTGTCCAGTACCAGAAATGGCAGTTTTCAGGAATTTCCTTGACGGAGTTTATCTCGATTATCTTTATACCTCTTTTCATATAAAGGTCAAACTCCGAACGCGATAGCCTTAACTGTTTGGGTGACAGTAGATATACGGTATTTCCAGGAAAAATAGAGAGTCCCCGAATTAGAGAATGGACGGTTCGGCCGTTGAGCATGTCGCCGGCCATTAGCCCGACTAGACCCGTGAGCTTGCCAAATTTCTCGTAAATCGTGAACATGTCAAGCAAGGCTTGGGTCGGGTGTTCACCGATACCGTCGCCCGCGTTAATAACAGGGACGGAGGCTGCTCCAGCTGCCTTCTCAAGAGTACCTTTTTCAGGGTGCCTGACGACCAACAGATCGCAGTACTGCTCCATCATCCTGACAGTATCTTCAATCGTCTCTCCTTTGACAGCCGACGAGGTGACCATCGGGTTCTGATGTTCAACTGTTTGCCCGCCTAGTCTTTTGAAGGCGGCCGCATTTGACGAAAAGGTACGAGTTGAAGGTTCAAAAAAAAGTAAACCAGCAACTTTGCCCTTCAGAGTATTTAGAAGTTTAGACGCTTTGATTTTTTTTATTTTCTTGACTTCTTTAAATAGTATATCTATAGTCTTACGGTCAAACTGATCAAGTGAGACGACGTCTTTTCCCTTAAAATTTCCTTTTATCTTTTCAAGCATATTTTCTTAAATTGTTAAAAAAAACCGCCCCTCAAAGGGCGGATGGATTATATAATTTTTGGCCAATTAGTAATAATTTTCATATGTCTCTAACTGTTATATATTAGAGTATAAAAAAATTTTGTCAAGGGTAAAAACCGGCCTTTTATGATAAAATGTTACAATCAGGGTGAGTGCTGGAATGGCATACAGGCTAGTCTCAAAAACTAGTGGATTCACTTCCATGAGGGTTCGACTCCCTCCTCACCCACTTAAACAAATAGTGTCGGTTCGGCTTATATATAAATAAAAATGGCTGAAAAATATAGACACAATGAAGGAGCTTATCAACTGCGTTTGAAAGAAGAAACTCCGAAAGTTATTTGGCTTTTTAAACCCGGAACCTGGATATATCCTTGGCATTCATATTATGGCGGCGGAACCTTGGAAACAGACGTGTCAGCGGACAGATCTAATGTAAAAGCCTACGGTTTAAAACACATATTTACGAGCCGCGAATCGGCTAAGTTTTTCTACAGGGGTAAATATTACACCCTTCCTGAAGGGACACGATTCCAGGCACTATCAAGCAAAGCCCACAAAAAGACCTTGGAATAGCTTACTTTTTTTGTGATCTAAAATTAACCAAACCTTAGGTAACGTCAACGTCGTGGGGACCGGATTCAACTAGTGAGCTTTGGGTAATCTGAACAAACTCTGCTTTCTCCCAAAGTTCTTTTAAGGTATGGGCTCCGCTATATGAGAACCCCGACTTCACGCCACCCATTAGTTGGTGGATTAGATCGTATACCTTACCCCGGTATGGGACAATCGCCTCAACTCCTTCGGCGGCATACTTTTTCAGATCTTTCTTGACGCTCTCATCCTTTTTCTGCCTGTCGGCGTTAGCTGTCAAAGACGCCATGCCCCGGGTCATTTTATACTTCTTGTTATTCCTAAAAAAAGTCAAGGCCGGACTTTCTTCACAGCCGGCAAAAAGCGTTCCGATCATTACGGTTGACGCCCCGGCCGCCAAAGCCTTGACAATATCTCCCGACTGCTTAATTCCCCCGTCGGCTATCACCGGAACGCCGTATTTAGCGGCAACTTCGGCACTTTCTGAAATGGCGGTCAACTGCGGGACTCCTGAGCCCGTGACAATCCTCGTAGTGCAGAGGGCACCAGGACCGATCCCTACCTTGACGGCGGCGGCCCCGTTTTTGATCATCTCCTCGGTCGCCTGGGGGGTGGCGACGTTTCCCGCAATAAACTCAGTTTTCGGAAATTTTTTAGTTAGTTCCTTAAGCACCTTAATAAAAAAACTACTATGTCCGTGGGCAACATCAATTACGATTGTATCGACTCCGGCTTTAATTAGCGCCCTTGTCCTTTCAAGATAATCGGCCCTTATCCCGACGGCCGCGCCTACCAAAAGTTTCTGTTTTTTCACTTTTTTAACCTCGGCGACTTCGGCGTCTATCGTCAAAAACCGATGAATAATACCTATTCCACCGACTTCAGCTACTGCAATTGCCATGTCTGATTCCGTCACGGTGTCCATGTTAGCCGATATCAGAGGGGTCTTCAGGGTTATCTTTTTGGTAAGTTTTGAACTGAGATTGACGTCTCCCCTTGACTCAACGCTTGTTAATTGGGGGACCAACAATACGTCGTCAAACGTCAATCCAATATCCTTTCGTACTTTAAGCATGTGTATTGATAAACTATTAATTAACGGTAAATATTTTCTCCTCTTTCTGGACCTACCGAAACGAGGGCTATCTTGGTTTTGAGGAACTTTTCGATAAATTCGACATATCTTCGGCAATTAACGGGTAAGTCGGAAAATTTCCTGACTTTCGTTATGTCATCCTCCCATCCTTTGAAAATCTTGTATACCGGCGTTAACTTTGCGAGTTCCAAATATCCGCTGCTTGAATATGGAATCTCCCGCCCCTGGTATTTGTAACCGACGCAGACTTTGATTTCCTTCAATCCGCTTAATATGTCTATCTTGGTGATGGCGACTTTGTTGGCTGATGTCACCTCAACCGCAAACTTGACGGCTTCAAGATCGAGCCACCCGATTCTTCTTGGTCGCCCGGTTGTGGTTCCGTATTCGTATCCTTTTTTACGGATGTCATCGGCCGTTTTGTCATTAATCTCGGTCGGCAGAGGTCCCCCTCCGACTCTTGAAGTATAGGCCTTAACGACAACCCAGATGTTGTCAATTGACGAGGTTGATATCCCGGAACCGGTGTTAACAGCGCCTGTTACAACGTTACTCCCTGTTGTGAACGGATAAGGCGAGAAATCGTTGTCGAGCATTACGCCGTGGGCGCCCTCCAACAGAATGTTTTTCTTTGCTTCCTTGGCTTTTTGCAGGATTTGATATGCGTCTTTAACATAAGGCATGAGCTTTGTCCTTATCCTCTTGAACTTGGCAAGCTCGGACTTGATATTTATAGCCTTTACCTTGAATAACTTTAGAATCTTGTTCTTAATCCGCGCCTGGAATTCAAATTTTTCCTGAAACGCCTCCCAATTCATCAGTTCATACACCCTAATTCCGTTGTAGCTCACCTTGTCGGCGTAGGTTGGTCCAATTCCTCTTTTAGTTGTGCCGAGCTTATTCTTGCCACGGGCGTTTTCATAGGCCTCATCTAGAGCCTTGTGGTAAGGCATAATCAAGTGACACCGGGGCGATATGATAAGTTTGTTTTTGAGACTTATACCTTCTTTTTCGATCTTATCAATTTCCCCAAGCAAAACCTCCGGGTCAATTATCACCCCGTTGGCAATAACGCCGGTTGCGTTTTTGTTGAGAATCGCCGATGGCATTAGATGAAACGGATACTTCTTTCCCTTTACAACAACCGTATGCCCGGCGTTATTACCTCCGTGAAAACGGACGGCAAAATCTGCCTTCTCACCCAATAAATCTACGAGCTTACCTTTACCTTCATCTCCCCACTGCCCACCTATGACTAAATTGATCATATTAAATTAAATTTTTAACTTATTAATCAATTCTATTGAGTAACCACTGTACTTAATTGGATTCAGATCTTGAAGCTTTTTATTGTCACTAAGCCCTAGATCATTAAGCATCTTCGTATAAGACTTTTTGTTAATTACCTTTCCCCTGGAGATTTTCTTAATCTTTTCGTATCCATCTTTGTCACCTTTGAGCCTAAGGGCAGTCTGAACTGCTTCCGTAAGTATTTCCCAGTGACCCAATAACTCATCCTCAAGATGTTTTTTATTTACGCTAAGTTTATTTAAACCTTCAAAAACGCTCTTCCATCCCAAGACCGTATATCCCAAGGATTCTCCGAAATTCCTCCTAATAGTCGAGTCAGAAAGATCCCTTTGTAAACGTGAGGATGTCAACTTCCGTACAAAGAATTCCATCATGCTGTTTGCCAGCAGTAAATTACCCTCGGCGTGTTCGAAGTTTATTGGATTTACTTTTTGCGGCATGGTCGAGGAACCAACCTCTCCTTCTTTTTTTTGGAGTATATAAATGTTTAGCATTATTGACTGCCAGACGTTGATTGAAAGATCAACAAGGACGGAATTTACAAGAATTATTGCTTGGAAGTACTCCATCCAGTTATCATAAAAAAGTATCTGAGTCGTATATAGATTAGGTTCCAACCCTAATTCCATAACAAAACTTCGACTAACCTTAAGCCAATCAATATTGGGAATAAGGGTTTTATGGGCGTTCAGGTTGCCAACCGCTCCATTCAATTTACCTTCGAATTTAAAGGTCTTTAGCTTTTTCTGGAGTTTTGACAAGCGATAACAGTAGTTTCCCAATTCCTTACCAACCGTCGTTGCGACGGCCGGTTGGCCGTGGGTACGAGCCATCATTTCTACCCCTTTATATTTTTTTGACATCTCGAGTAATCGATAGATAATGACTTGAAGCTCCCCCACGAGGACTTTCTCGTTAAATTCCCTTAGTATCAAGCCATAGGCAAGGTTATTGGTATCTTCAGAAGTTAATCCCAAGTGCAGATAAGGTGTTAAATCATCCAAATGAGCCTTTTCAAGTTTTTGCCTTAAAAAATATTCAACCGCCTTGACGTCGTGGTTGGTCTTACTTTCGATCCTTTTGATTTCAAAATAGTCATCAAGATTAAAATCCTTATATATGCCAACAATCTTTGAAGTTTCTTTTGCCGAAAGCTTTCTTACCACCTTCCATTCCGATAGTTTCAGCAGATATTCCAGTTCCACCTTGGTGCGATATTTATTGAGGGCAAACTCTGAAAAGTATTCAGAAAGGCTGCTTATTTTTAGATGATTTCTCCCGTCTAGGGGAGAAATTGCATACGCCTGCGAAAGTGTGGGTGCAGGAATTCTATTCATGTGAACGCACTAATTTAATCAGACTTGCTACAATTAGTCAAATGCTATTTTATGTCTTTTTGGCAATTATTATTATAATAATCATCTTTATTTTCTCGTCCCCGCGCCTCTCTCCCGTACCTTACTTTCCTTCCAACGCAAAGGACATTGATATCATAATTGAGAGCCTCTCACTAAGTAATGGGCAAACGGTTATTGATCTTGGGGCCGGCGACGGTCTCGTTATTTTTGAGGCGGCCGAAATGGCTGAACGTAAGGGATTGGACACCGAGTTTGTAGGCGTGGAAATAAATCCGGTTCTTTTTGCGATTATGAGCATAAGAAGGCTTATTAACCGCAATAGAGATAATATCCATATCGTCTTTGGTGACATGTTTACTATGAACTTTGACAAAATATTGGATCCAAAAAAAAGCACCCTTTTTTACCTATACATCTCCCCTTGGCACATGGAAAAAACAATCCAAAACGTCAAAAGGCAGATTCAGAGGTTCACGGTTGTTTCATATATGTATGAGGTCAAACCGCTTGGCAAGAGCCAGAAACAGGTTGAGGGTTTGAATAGGATTTTTATTTACAAGTCGTTTTGATTATAATTGTGGCTATGGAGACCCTTTTGCAGTTTGACGCAACCTGGACACTATTTTTTAAAAATCTTATTCCCGTAACTCCTTTCTTTGACATGTTCTTTTCATTCTTTTCCCTTCGCGGTAACTCTATTCTTATTTGGCTTTTCGTTATGGGATTCACGATTTACCTCGAAGAGAGCCGAAACCCTGGAATAAGCGAACGGGATAAGAAGTTTACCTTTGTTTTCTTTGTGTCTTTTTTTCTAACATCGCTTTTAACGATTTTTATTTTAAAGGATATATTCCTTCGGCCACGACCTTACGTAGAATTCAACTTACCTTCTGTCTCAAAAACGTGTCCGGCCGATTTCTCATTCCCATCGGCGCACGCTTCAACCGCTTTTGCGGCTGCCTCCGTCCTTACCTTTTTTGACAAAAAACGAAAATTATTTTACTATCTTATAGCCATACTGATCGCTGTTTCACGGATATACCTCGGTTGCCATTATCTGTTGGATATTCTAGGCGGAGCCCTACTAGGTTGGTCGATTAGCCAACTGACAATATATCTATTTAGGAAAGAAATAAAATGACAGAAAAAACCATTCGTTACAAAGAATATCAGACAAGGCTTAATAAACAAGGTATTTATAGAACTGCCCCGCCTGACGCGGAAATACTCGAACGGGCAAACAAGTGCACCGCCAAGGTTTTTGATAAATATTATCCGGGGGTAGCATACGAAGAGATCGCCAAATTGAACGGTGAGAAAGTGGATAAACTGGTAAGCAGTATGTTTGAAATTAAAATCAATCCGAAAAGCAATGTAAACGACCAAGGGATCTTGAATTCGGGCGATTACTTTTTTGACCATAGGGTTGAAGACCTTATCGTGTATATGGGGTCAAAAGGTTTTACAAAAACTCAAACCAGTCAGGTAGTGTTGGCTCACCTCATGAGGCGGATCGACCTGACCAGTGATTTTGCCGTAAAAAACAATATTACTCTCACCGATGTCGATGACTATTCCGAAATGAAGCCGCACGAAAAATTCGGCGTCATTCTCAATGAATATAACAAATACGGATACGAAACCGTAACCGACTATTACGAAAAATCCAAGGAGATCCTAATGCTCAATAGGGCCAACATTTTGGAACTCAGGCCGACATATTTAAAAAGGTTTAAAAAACACAAGGAAATTCAGGATAAAATAGATAAAGACGTCGCGCGTCAATTTTTCGGAATCCAGGCCAAGGAGTATAACTACCCACTCAAGCGAGCTTTGGAATACCAGTTTGCTTTCGATCTTGGCCTCAAATATCTAAAATACTGCTATTCCAGCGGTACCAGACCAGGCAACCAAGGAGTCGCCGCCGAATTCATCGCCAAAGCCGTTAACGAGATAAGGAATAATATGCCCGGAATGGTCTCCTCGCATATCAACGCCTACACCTTCTGGGGTACCCAACTTGGAAGAAATTTATCGGATCAAGATCTCAAAGATCTTGGGATATCAAGAAAACAATTCCAGTCGATCATAAGCCACGTATTTGACGAACTTCTAAGGTTTTCCGAGGCATCGGCGTTTTCGATCACTCGTCGCTCGACAGAAATGACCGGCTACCGGGAACAGCCCGAAAGAGTCCTAGTCAACACCGTAAAAGCACTTCTCGAGTCACAAAGCGCGATCCTCAAGCAAAACGGGGACGTCAACCTAATGGTCGTCGTTAATGATACCGGTGTTCTTAAGATTAGACTTCCCGTAAACGCGTCAGACGACGATATAAAAAAAGCCCTCAGCAACAATGCTTCAGCTATTAGACTGAGCCCTGAAGACAGATACAACCTTAAATTGGACGCATATAAAAACCCGAAAAACCGTTCGCCGAGATTCAAGGAGGTTTATGGATTTAAAGGGACAAAGTCGGGGTTTGGGGATTATATCATCAGGCTAACGACAAAAAACGGCCAGGAACAAAAGCTTACCAACAAGTCTGTTTTCTCGATGTTTACTGTCGGATCTTATCAGGCGTTAATTGATGTCAATATGGACGTACCTGAAGGAATTGAATATTCGGTTAAGGCCGCCCATCGTGATTTTGATGCCGTTGCCTTGACGGCTTTTTACGGCGAAATTTATGAGAAGCTAAAAGCCCGCCAACTGGAGCTAGACCTGTTCGATAAACCGCGGATCATCGAACAGTCAAAAAGGGTGGAAATAGGTCCAGAAAACCTGACAGTCCCCCTCCCGGAAGTTACCTCAACGTCAATAATAAATGACACCTACGAGACCGTAACCTTAAACTTGAATAAAAATGTCCAGAAAGTCTCGCCTGCCGTTTTGCGAGCTTTGGACCTGGCTCTTGCCAACAATGTCCCATACATGCACCTTTTATACAAGGCCGACAGTAACCCCTATTCGGATCCCAAATGCGACAACATTCAGCCCGTCATAATTTCCCTTGACCCCATAAAGGAGGTATTGGCGAAATATGAATTCGGCTACAAAGCGTATAAAAAAGACGGAGGTCAACCCCCCAAAATCGACCCGGCCGATAAAAAGAAATTAATGGAGTACGTAAAGATGGTCAATGAAGCAATACTCTGGGCGAGGCGCGGATTTGGGACTCCGGCGGTATTGGCCGCTCCATTTGGAGGTTGGCGGAAAATGGCTTCAGACGCAACAACCAGCATTTATGAAAACGTCAAGCTACTTAATCAATCGTACGGCATGCTGTCAGCAACAACCGGAAACGACGTTTTCGACACCGCCCAATCGGTCGCCTACCGTCATAAGATCGACCTGGCAAAGGCCAAAAACCACCTTGGAGTTATCGGCAGTCAAGCGAATCGGGTTAGAGTTCCCAAGGGCTCACCAAGCCAGGAGGACCGCGCCATATATACGGTCAAAAAAAATCCAAATCAATCCCAGGCTTACTTCAGGGAAAAACTTGTCCAGAACCCCAATCTTAAACTTAACGCCGAACAAAGGGCCAACGTTACATCGGTTCTCAACAAGGTCGTCGAGAACTGGGAAAGACTTATCTTCTCTGATAAGGAATATAGATTTAACAATTTCTTTGTCGGATTCTTTTTTGAGGACTATGATTCAGTTTTGAGAGATGCCATTAAAGAGCTTAAGAAAGACAGTTTTATGGGTAAGGGAAATCTTAACAGGCTTGGGATTCATGACCACTATGACCTGCAGGTCAAGTTAAACGAACTATTTCTTGAAGATGCCAAAAACACCGTCGATCCCGAAAGAATTTCTTCAACCCATGAAATGATGGCCGATTTCTTCAAAGCTTTCAATAGCCATACCGGAAAGACCGGCCCCCTTCCTGAAATATCTTAATCTATTACCGTTATCTGTCCACGATACATTCCCATTCCGCAGGAGAAATTAATAACTCCCACTTTGTCCGGCGTGAAATCTATCACTTGATTTCCGGGGACTATGGTTCTTTGAATGCCGAGGGACGGTACGACAAAATAAGCTTGGCATCCAAACGTATTCTCGCCGTTTATTATCCACTTAACTGGCACACCTTTCCTGACCGTAAACGAGTTTGGGACATAACCCGAAGCAACTACCCTCATATTTATCGTCTGCACTCCGTCCTTGGTTGTGGCTGATATAGAATTAGCGCTTCCTTCCGATGAAAATGGATTTATGTTGATGTTGTATAGGGAAAGATAGTTGGAAAAATATGAAAACCCGACTATAAAGACTATCACTCCCATCGTTTTCATAAAGTAGCTATAAAAAGTCGTTTTTGTGAATGAAGTTAGACCACCTATGAGCATTAATGCCGGTGCCGTGCCTATGGCAAAGACGATCATGGTCAAGGCGCTCATCAAAGGTGAAGCCAATCCCAAGGCATAAATCTGGACCGCCTGCGTAAATCCGCATGGAAGAAAGTATGTAATCGCACCCAAAAAGAAAGGTGCTTTCCTCGGGTACCGTTTCAGTTTATGTTCCAGGCTTTCGAATATCTTTTTATTAAGCCCCGAAGGTATGATTGTTCCAATCGCCAAAATCTTCGCCATATCGAGCCCAAGAAGGACCATGAAGATGGCCGCCAATAACGTCAGGAATGGACCAAACTTTAGGTTAGTTATCAATGCTTGACCTACAAGCCCGGCCAGAAAACCAAAAAATCCGTAGGAGACGACTCGCCCAGCGTTGAAAAATACCGCCTTCGAGAGATTGTCTCCCCCCTTACCGACGGTTGACAGAAATAAAGCGCCCGAGGTCGCCATACAGGTTGAAGTTGAAGCAATAAGACCGATTACAAAAATACTAACAAGACTCAAGGAACCGGTTATATTGAAGTCTGGAACAACACCAAGCTCTCTGGCTATAAGGTAAAGAATGAATACGATCGATGCTATGGCAACGGCTTCGAAGATCCGCTTGGATAACGGTTCGACTTCAGGTTCCTCACCCTTTTCTCCAATGCGATACCCGAAAGGGACTATTTTCCGGTTGAGTGCCTCTGGATTTAGAGTTCCGGTATATGCGATCTCGACCTTCTGGTTTCTAAAATTGGGTTTAACTCCCCTCACATTCCCCTCTTCGGAAAATTTGTCGTTTATCAGCACTTCGCACGAAGGACAATGCATCCCCTCGACGTAAAGCGTGGTTTTTTTAATTTTCGCCATAAATTCCATTGCCATTAAGGTATATAAACCCTTTTGACAAGGGAAGATTTAACGGAAATTACTTTCCTTTTCCGCCCCCGTGGGGACCGCATCCGTCGCACATAAGTATATGTTAAATTTGTAATCCTAAATCATTCTATGCGTCTATTATATCTTAACTCTTTTTAAACCTAATGAATTCAGCACAACCGACACCGATGAAAACGCCATCGCACCCGACGCCAATATCGGACTTATTAAGCCGACCATTGCCACCGGAATTAATACAACATTATAAGCAAAAGCCCAGAACAAATTGAGTTTAATTGTCTTCATTGTCTTGGCAGACAGTTTAAGGGCCGAAACAACCGACATAAGGCTTTTGTTAACAAGCGTTATCCCGGCTGCTTCCATTGCTACATCCGTACCCGTCCCCATGGCAATTCCGATATCTGAGGCGGCAAGCGCAGGAGCGTCATTGATCCCGTCTCCCACCATAGCGACGATTTTCCCCTCTCGTTGGAGCTTTTTGACTTCCCTTTCTTTGTCCTGAGGCAAAACCTCTGCTAGAACCCTTTCTATTCCCACTTTTTTGGCAATCGCTGAAGCGGTCGCTTGGTTGTCGCCGGTTATCATGACGGTTTCAATCCCCATCCTATTTAAAGCCGATACCGCATCAACCGCCGACTCCTTTATGGTGTCGGCGATGGCAATTATACCGACCATCTTTTTCTCGGCATAAACATAGACGACGGTCTTGCCTTCCTTCTCAAGATCTAGCGCTTCCTTTTTCTTTTTGTCGGAAAGTAGTTTTCCGACGTATATCTTTTTGTTATCAACGAAGCCTTCGACTCCTTTACCGGTAATCGAGTGGAATTTCTTAACCTTGCTAAATGACAATTTGCCAGCTTCCGCCTTTTTAACTATCGCTTCCCCCAAGGGATGCTCGGAATTCTTTTCGATCGCGGCTGCCATTTTTAATATCTCCTGATTATTGTAAGGACCCGTAACGATAACGTCGGTCACTTCGGGTTTACCGTGAGTTAAGGTCCCCGTTTTATCAAAAACGACCGTCTTGATTTTATGAGCGGTCTCAAGACTCTCAGCGTCGCGGATTAATATCCCATGTTGAGCTCCTATCCCCGTCCCGACCATTATAGCCGTCGGAGTCGCCAATCCCATGGCACACGGGCAGGCAATTATCAGAACGGCAATGGCGTTGAGCATGGCCATAATTGCCGCTTGCGACGGACCAAAAACGTACCAGACGGTAAAGGTGGCAATCGCCATCATGATGACGATCGGTACAAAGTAAGACGAGATAACATCAGCCAGTCTTTGGATAGGCGCTTTACTTCCCTGAGCCTCAGTCACGAGCTTTATAATCTGTGCCAACATCGAATCCTCCCCAACCTTTGTAGCTTTGAATACAAAAGATCCAGACTTGTTCATGGTCGCGCCTATTACTGTGTCACCCTTGTGTTTGTCGACCGGAATGCTTTCGCCGGTCACCATAGATTCGTCAATTGCCGAACCGCCCTCCACGATTATCCCGTCAACCGGGATCTTTTCTCCAGGCCTGACGCGGATCATGTCACCGACGATAACTTCCGAAATTGGAATATCTATTTCTTTGTTTCCTCGAATAATGCGGGCGGTCTTAGCCTGGAGTCCCATAAGTTTCTTTATTGCCTCTCCTGTCCCGGCCTTTGCCTGGGCTTCAAACAGGCGCCCCAAAAGAATTAATCCTATGATCACGGCCGATACGTCATAATACGGCATCACTTCAATATTGAGACTCATGAAAAACTCCGGATAAAAAGTAACGAAAACCGAATAGACGAAAGCAACTGTTGTCCCTATAGCAACAAGCGTATCCATATTTGCCAACCGATGTTTTAAGGATGAAATGGCCGCCCGGTAGAAGTCAAAACCCGCCCAGAACTGGACGATTCCGGCCAAGACCATCTGGACATAAAAATTCTTGAAAACTGCCGGAGCGATTTCCATAATTCCGGGGAAGCTTCCCCAGACAACCATGGCTCCAATAGTCAAGCTGACGAATGTCTTTGTCTTAAGATTTTTCAATTCGACGGCTTTCTCCTTTTTTATCTTATCGTCAAGCGTCCCCGATTCGCCGACTTCGACCAAGGCCTCATAACCTACGCTTTTTACGGCGTCCTTTATAGCTCGATCCGGCACCACTTCACTCGATACGATAGTTCCCTTACCGGTTGCCAGGTTGACAACCGCGCTTGTTACACCCGGAATCGACTTCAAGGCTTTTTCATTTGTGTAAACGCACGAAGCGCAGTGCATGCCTTTTATCGCAAACGTTTGTTTCTTTATGTTATTTGTCATATTTATTTGACGATCAACTTACCATGGTACATTCCCATTCCGCACGAAAAATCGAATTCCCCAGTTTTGTCGGGTGTAATTTCGACGGTTGTTTTCTCATTCAAGGCCAGGAACTTTCTGACTTTAAAATCGGACAAAACAACCTCCTCCAAACACGAACTCGGGTCGCGTCTATCAAAAACCAACCTTGTAGTTTTCCCAACTGGAATTGATATCCTGTCCGGCTTGTAACCACCCTCAACTTTAATTTCAATCGTGTCACCTTCAGCTTCGATCGTCTGTGATTTTTTCATAAAGAAAAACCAATAGGTACTTATAATGCCAACAATGCCAATTATTAAAACCAAGACTTTGTCAAAAACCATTGTTTATTTTCTTTTGAAAACTTCAATAATCTCGGATACTTTCTCATCAACTTCGCTTTCGGTCATCATCGCTCTTTTGACGCAGGTCTTTAGATGATTTTCTAAAATGATATCGTCAACTTTGGACAAGGCGCTCTGGACCGCTTGGGACTGTTGAAGGATGTCTAAACAGTAGTCGCCATTCTCGACCATTTCAATAACTTTGTCAAGGTGTCCCCTAGCAATTTTCATCCGATGGATCATGTTAGCTTTTTTTGGGTTCTGCATATTTTTGGATAATTTCTAATCCTCCCCCCCAGGATATATGAAACGCAGTAAATTGTCAAGAGATTTACAAAAAATGACTTTATCAAACAGGTAACTAGCTTCTTGAGAAGTTGTGATTTTTGCTTTAGATTAGCTTAGATGCGATCCAGGTTAAGACCTTCCAAACGCCTTGAGTAGCCTTACCTGCCGGAGTAAAAAGCGCAATAGCCGAAAGCGCCCAGGGAGCGATTTTGCCCAACGTCTTCATTGTCTCGGCTAACTCGTCCTTTGTCCCCATTACCATTACTCGATCTATAAGGTCTTCCAATCTTCCTCCAATTCCTTTGACGTCCTTTGATAAGGCATTTCCTACCTTATTGCTGTAATAAGCAACTACATTTTCGTTACCCATTTTCATTATTTCCAACAGGTTAAAGAAGCCTCCTGCCTCAACAGCGCCTGCCTGTCCACCCCAAGCCATATTCTCAAACATGTTTAAGGCGTTTTCTTTACCTTCAAAGTTGTTGACGGGAACTGTTGGATTGTTTTCCGGTTCTCCTTGGTATAGTACAGTCCCCCACTGATTGACAATATTTCCCTGCATATACAAGGTGGCAAGCGTATTGACTAAATTCTGATCCTCCGGGAATAGTGCCAGACTCGGCAACTGCATTTGGCCCGAAGCCTCGTCCAATTTACCTCCCTTGAATATTCTTTCGAAGGCCATTTTGGCGGGTAATAACCCATATTTGAAAGCGCTATCAACTCCCAACTGGCGCAACATATTTACCGTATGGGAGACTTTACTGATCCAGCTGCTTTTATCGGGATCAACTCTATCAACTACCTTATTATCTTCCGGTAAATAGACTTTTGATTTGTATACGTCATTAGGATCATCTATAAAAATTGCCGGTTTGATTTCTCCTTTATAATCGCTTCTTCCTCTTGGAACAAAAGCGAAGTCAATCATATCCCTGTTAATTTCGTGTGTTTCGACAACCGAACCCAAGTCGCCAGTTTTGGCAAGAATGTCAATCGGAAGAACGGAAGGAACAAGATTCTCAGGCTTCTCCAAATCTCCTCCGACCGAATCAAAAGTCTTATTTCTTTCATCATCTTTTCCATAAAGTACGTGAAGTCTTTTGCTTCTAATTATTTTTGGCTCCCCTCCTTCTTTTTCCGGCGGCTTTTGCAGAACAAATGTTGACACATACATGCGCGGCCTGTCTGTTTCCGGATTCGGAACCTGCAAAAACATTTGTGAAAGTTCTTCCTTAGTGCTTTTGGTTTCTTTGTCTTTCGGAACAAATATACCCATCTGGGTTCCGGTATATCTTGCAGCTTGAAGTATTGATCCGTAATCTGAAAGAACCTCAGGATTGGCGGCGGACCGGGCATCGAAAATCAGATCCCAAGGCGCATTGTCGGGTACATCACCTAACAGTCCTTCCATTGAATACAACCAGTCTAATTTTCTTTCCACGTCTTCATCTGATATTGGGACTCTTATATAAGGAGCTAAGTCCGACCATTTTTGGTTGGCGGAAATACTGGGGTCAAAAAGTGTCGCATTGAAGGCTGCCTTTTCTTTTGGATCGGGGTTATCACCCAATAAGGAGTTAAACTCGTTAATGATCGGTTTTGTGACTAAAGATCCGGGAATAAGGACGTCCTGCCAACTTCCATCAGCGGTTTTCTTCTGGAGCTTGATAACGCTTTCGATATCATCCAAGGTCTGCTCCACCTGGGCGTCATACCCCGCAAGGGGACGGAGGGAATCGACCCTGA
The DNA here is from genome assembly GCA_002440905.1 of Candidatus Roizmanbacteria bacterium UBA6242. Taxonomy (GTDB): domain Bacteria; phylum Patescibacteriota; class Microgenomatia; order UBA1406; family GWC2-37-13; genus GWC2-37-13. Next base: position 54,449 of record DJWA01000009.1, read on the forward strand.
TCTTTTGGATCTTGTATTCCCCGCCTGAACCTGACAGTATTCTTTCGCTTTCAACTTCAGCTACCCCGTATATGGGTTCCCCGGATTCGGATGAGGGTGGAGTACAAGCTGCTAGCGCTAAGGATCCAGCTAAAACTACTACCGCTTTATTAAAATCTGCTCTACTAAAATATCTCCATGACGGAGGCGGTCCCTTCATAGCAGCGTTTATACTACGTGCAGTCCCGATCACGGGAATGTTATCAAGAAATTTACCAAACTGAGCTCTATCCATAGCTCCCGTATTATATTCTCTTTATGCTCCAAATTCAAGTATGAGGCGATGAAGATTACTTTTCCACTCCGTAAAATTTGACGCGGTCTCCCCTAAACATAAGTTCGATCTCGCCGGTGGCGCCGTTTCTATGTTTGGCAATATAGAGTTTGACTAACCTTTTCGTCTGGTCAAGTAAATCCTCTGACTCTTCTTCCTGGTAAATAAACATAACTACGTCCGCGTCCTGCTCGATCGCCCCTGACTCCCTGAGGTCGGCCAATTGGGGCTTCTTACTACCCCGTTGTTCAACAGCACGGGATAACTGGGATAACGCCAAAACCGGAACTTTAAGTTCACGGGCAAGATTCTTCAAACCCTGGGAAACGAACGAGACTTCGTTATTACGTGAGTCAAATTTCTTCCCCGGGTCGGCCAGTTGAAGGTAATCGACAATAACAAGCTTTATGTCCTTTTCCAGTTTCAGTTTCCTGGCCTTAGTTCTCATCTCAAGAATCGAGAGACCGGGAGTATCGTCAATATAAATGGGTGCGTCAGAAAGTTCCCCCATCGCCTCGGTCAGCCTTTTGTAGTCGTCGTCCGACAACCTACCGGTTTTAAGTCTCCAAGCATCGATGTCAGCCTGGCCGACCAATAGACGGTCGACCAACTCTTCCTTACTCATCTCAAGCGAAAAAAATCCGACCGGAACTTTGTCTTTTACGGCGGCATTTAGAGCCATATTCAAAGCTAAAGTCGTCTTTCCGACTCCCGGGCGGGCTGCCAGAATCACAAGGTTCGAGTTCTGCATTCCGGCCAGCTTGTTATCCAAGTCGGGATAACCGGTTGAAACTCCCCTTAGGTGGCTACCTTTTTTCATAAATTCATCCAAACGCTCAAAGCTTTCGGCCAGTATTTCCTTAAGCTGGACGAAGTCTCGATGTACGTGTTGCTGTGACAGACTGAATATTTGAACCTCGGCCTCATCCAACAATTTCTTGACGTCGCCTTTGACGTCAAATGCCTTTTCGACCATTCTGGAGGACATCTCGATGAGCTTCCTTTTGACGTAGTGATTTTTGACTATCTGTCCGTAGTGTTCGACATAGGCTGAGGATGGAACGGTATTGATTAGATCAGAGAGGTAGCTCTTGCCTCCCACTCTTTTTAAGGCGTCCTCCTTATTTAGCGCATCCTGTAAAGTGACTACGTCTATGGGTTGTTGTTTTTCGTAAAGAGAAATCATCGCTGAGTAGATCGTTTTGTTTGCCGGGTCGTAGAAAAATTCAGGCTTTAGAAATTCCGCGACCAAATTCATGGCTCCGGAATCAATTAGAATGGCTCCTATTACCGATCTTTCGGCCTCGAGGTCTTGAGGCGGTACTTTAAGAGGTGAATCTGACGAAGGCATAATTAGATGCTCAGAACTACTATTTTCATTTCTTCTTCCAGCTCGTCCTTTTTGACAACCAATTTTGGAATCGGGGCGACATTCTCAGTCCCGAATTTCTTTGTAAATTCCGTAACCGCAACTAACTGACCGAAGTTCTTCTGGTCAAGATCCTTGTGGTTGTAATGCATGGGTATAACAATAGATGGTTCAACCTTTTTGATAAGCTGAGTAGCGGCCTCGGGATCAATCGTATAGAATCCACCAGTTGGAACCATAAGAATGTCAACGTCACCTATCGAGTCGATAAAAGCATCATCAGGAACAAATCCCAAGTCACCGCAATGGAGAACGGAAATTCCCTCGGCTTCGATTTTGTAAAGGGTGTTCTCTCCCCGTTCTGCCCCATGTTTGTCGTCGTGGAAACTTCTGAATCCGAATATCCTCACACCACGGCTTTCAAACTCACCGGGCATATCAAACACCAAGGGACTTTTACCTTCGGGGGCAACGACCAAATGTGCTTGATTATGGTCATCATGTCCGTGAGAAACAGTTACCATGTCTGCCTCGGTCTTCGGATACTTCAAGCCCGTTGTCTTTGGATCAAATGGATCGGTCACAACTTTGGCGTTTTTTGTTTTTATGAGGAAAGAAGCGTGACCCAAGTATTTTATTTCCATAAGTGTAAAAAGAATAGCAAACCCGAACGAAAAATTCAATCACCAATAACCCTCAGCGATTTACCTACTTTGAATTTAATAAGAACCGCCAATAGTAAAGTGGCAATGAATATATATAATGGAAACGCGTAGTTGGCAAAGTTCCAATCTCTAATCGTCAAAAGCGTCAGAAGGGCAAAAATAGCATTCCCGAAGTACAGAAGATAGTTTTCCGTTTCCGGCTGGTTATATGATTTGATAAGCGTTGGCAACAGCGCCAAAAAGTCGGCTACTAAACTGAAAACTATAGCAATATTCCCTACTTTCGTGATCTGCCAAAGAATAAGACCGACAATTGAAAGGCTTCCACAGACAAGATCAAGTTTCTCTATCTTCCAATATGATTTTTTGTTTACAAAAGAAGCCACAAATACAATTACCGGTACGAAACCTATCATGAAGGTCAGCAGTGCTTCCATACCTATCCCCTGGTTGATTTGCGCGGCAAATGCTATTAAGGGAGCAAGTGACCAGATGAACCAGGTGACCTTATTGGGTTTGACCCTTCCTTTGATTGTATCCAGGATATAACCAACACTACCTAAAAAAAATATTATCGCACCGAGGATTACAAAATTTGGATGAAGCATTGGAGCCCTGAGTGAGAATCGAACTCACAGTCTAACCCTTACCAAGGGTTTGTTTTACCACTAAACTATCAGGGCACGTCCTCAATTATACAAAATCACTGGCAGATATTCTTTTTTATTTCTTCCTGTTGGTCAGGTGAGAGTTTTTTTATCTGATCGATAAGAGGTTCTGTCGCTTTATCGAATATGAAGTCGGAAACGGTGTCGGCCGAACGCGAGGCCGCTTCTTCAACCAGATCGGTTGCCTGTCCTAAAACATCGCCCACCACATCTTTTGATTTGTCTACGAGACTGACCGTCAAATTTTGGGTGTTCTCCTTGACTATTTTTTCAGATTCTACGGATAGTACCTCGGCCCGGTCGACGATATCTTTTTTATTGACCGAAACCTTGGTCAAAAGATACCCTACGCCTATTAGAAACGCAAGGACGCCGATTTTCATCAGCATGGTTGGGTGATTTGCCTTTTCTATCGGTTTTATCGCCATAATAACTATCTTATCATGATATAATTTATTTCATTGGTGACTGTAGCTCAACTGGTAGAGCGTCGCCCTGTGGAGGCGAATGTTGCGGGTTCAAATCCCGTCAGTCACCCCAATTTCACTTATAGAAGTCTGTCTTGAGATTATCTGTTAGCTCTTCTTTTTTTGAGAAGCTTCTTAACTCTCCAATGCATTTTTTGTTTCAGTTTCGGTTTTGCTTTTGTTTTTGCCATTTGTGTATATGTAACTGGTAATGCTTAACCTTAACAGCCGGGTAACATAAAGTCAATGATCAGGGATTTATGACTTAAGCTTCCCTTCAGATAATCCTTCTATAAATAAAGTATGAAAGGAGGTGGTGCCCAAGAAATTTAATAGATAATAAATTTAAGACAATTCGCCCAAAAAAAAACGGGAGGTTCCTTACCTCTCGTTTTTTATGGCTAAAACTTTAATTTTTAAGGGATCCTAAACCGGTCCCTGGCACGAAAGACGTTGGTCCTCACCCACCTGGGTTCGGAGGCTAAAGATTTGACCGCGTATCTGGCAATCTGAGTATCTGGAACTAGCCTACGATCCTCCATATGAGCTTCTCTTTGGCTTATTAACCATGCCTGCGTGTCCCACAACCCACTCTTCCTTTTACCAGCAACTCGCACTACCCCCTCGCTTATCTGATCCTTCTTCATGTCTAGCGTCTTAAATTCCGACTTTGGCCTGATTACAATCTTAAAATATTTACCTTTCATAATTATCTACGCTTTATTTATGAACTTTTAATATAAAAAACCATTAAATTAATAACAAATAAAATTTAAATTGACCTGTTAAGAAATCATTCAAAAACCGGTAATAAAATAGTAAGACCGCATTGTAAGAAATCGTCTATAATAAAATAGAATGCAGACTAAAGAAATCACCTTATCAAAATCGAGTTTATTGTCATATCCCTATCTTTTTCCAGCGCTTGCTTTTACCATCCCCTTCCTTGTTTCTGGCCCTCAACTTCTGACTGGGACGCTTGTAAACTGTTTATTGTTTTCCTCTTCCTATTACTTTATGCGTAAAAACCAGATTATGGTTGCCGTCGGTCCGAGTATAGGAGCGCTTCTAAACGGGCTTGTGTTTGGAGGACTTACACCATATCTCGCCTACTTCCTACCCGCCATATGGATAGGTAATGTAATCCTCATGAGATCCTTTTTAGCCTTAAAAAACCGAAGTTTCGCTATAAAAATAGTTATACCGACTTTACTGAAGTCGCTATTTTTATTCGTATTCGCATACGCATTTTACAACACAGGGCTAGTTCCGAAGATCTTCCTGACCGCCATGGGTTTATTCCAAATGACAACCGCCGTTATGGGAGGATTGCTCTTTCTATTAGTTAGAAAGGTAGTCAAATAATCATGAGTGATACGGATAAACTCGTTGAGCTTTTGACCAAAAAGGCCAAACTGGTCGCCATGGTCGCGCCTTCGTTTCCGATTATGTTTGAGGCTGGAAAACTCGTCGGACAACTCAAGTCTATCGGCTTCCAATATGTGGTTGAGGTGGCGGTCGGCGCCAAAAAGACCAACGAGCAGGCAGCGTCTATCCTCAAAAACAACCCACACACACGTTTCATCACCTCCCCTTGCGCCAGCTTTGTCCGCTTTATGCGCACCAAACACCCGGACCTCCTTCATCACGTCGCTTTTGAAATCGATTCCCCGATGGTGGCGACCGCAAAAATAGTCAGGCAGAAATGGCCAGACTATAAGCCGGTATTCATCGGTCCGTGCGTTGTCAAGAAACTCGAGGCTATTCAAGATCATCCAGAGCTTAATATTCTTGTCCTAACCTATAGAGAACTCGAAGACGCCTTTAAAAGACTAGGGCTAGAAACCCCTGTCCCTAACGCCGATTTTGACCTAGCTGAACCTTCAACCCGCATATACCCCATAGATGGAGGTCTGACCGACACGTCAGGTGCCAGATCGCTACTTAAAGATGAGGAAATACGAGTGGTTTCAGGTTACAAAAACTGCGAGGTTGCCGTTCAGGAATTTGCCAAGGATAAGAAAATAAGGCTGTTGGACATCTTATTTTGCGACGGAGGCTGCGTAATGGGACCGGGAGTCAGAAGCGAGCTTCCGCTTGAGGGCAGGAAAGGGAAAATCCTCAAATATTCTGGCCACTAATCTACCCCTAAGGTCCCCAAATCCATATTTAAATTTATATGTATGTATATCTTATAGTCCAAGCTTTTTAGTATTTTCAGCACCTGTTGCCTATCAGCAAGGCTTTATGAGATCTTAAATTGCCCATTACGACTAACCCAACCTTGAATATGGATATCCTATAGACAGAATTAAGGCAGGGTCTAAATTAGTTGAACACTTGAGACAATTTGCGCTTCCTATTAGCCTTTTTGCCCTAAAAAAACGCGCCGGGCCCTCAGAAAATTTCTTTGGACTCGGCGGCGTATGGGTTTTTTTGTTCCCTTTAGCTACTTAGCTTTGTTTTCTTATTTATCCGCTCCATAAACCTCCTGGATAGTTTTCATCTTCGAATCGGGTCGGGACTTGTTTGTTCATATGATTCTTTGTTAACTTGTAACATCCAGCTGGCTTATTAAAAACTATCATATAATTTAAAACTACAGGATACTTTTTTATTTGTCAAGGGGTATTTTACATACGCCATAATTAGCCTCAAATTGGAGAGATTTATATGTATAAGTTATATTATTAGAAGACTAATATATATTTGAAGTGTCAAGCACCGTAGGCAAGAATGGACAGAATTATCATCGCGTGCAGCACAATAGCTCCAATATTCGTGATTATTATTGGTTTCACTTTATGAAGAATGCCGTATATGAGCCAGAATGTTGAACTGGTGAAAAATCCCATCCAGGTTAAAAGGGACACCCCTTCGGCGCTTTTGGTCGACAGGATCTCGTAAAGCTGGGGAACAAGTATGGATACCGAGAAGATCCCGATAAAATATATAAATCGGTCTATAAACCTCCTGAACCAGTCTGTTCTTTTCAAATACGCGATAAAGTCTTGCGTCCGGTAGTTATCTACAATATGGTGCAGGCCGAAATTCATACCCTAATGCTAAATAAAATATCTGTAAATAACAATAAGAAGTCGCCTACTTGATTTTGTTTACGGCCCAGTAAGATACGATCGCGGCCGAAACTATGACATTTAGGGATTTATTAATCCCCCACATCGGTATCTCGACAATGGAATCGGCAAGGTCAAGGGTTTCCCGGGTAACCCCTGAGGTCTCATTGCCTAGTATTAGGGCAACGGGTGCGGTGTAGTCAGCCTCGGTATACGACACGGATTTCTTATCCTGCTCAACGGCTAAAACACTAGTGTCAGGATTAGCTTCCTTCAACTCTTCAATAGCCTCGCGAGCCGTTTTTTTGTATACCCACGGAACTACCTTGTAGGTGCCTATTGAAGCTTTTTTGATCCTGGAATTGGGTGGAATCTCCATCTCCCCGCACAAATACATCTTTTCAATCGCCAACCCGTCTGCCAGACGGAACAACCCCCCGATATTGTAAGTGTCATAGATATTTTCAAGAATAAAGAAGATTGGTCTTCTTTTGATATTCTTGAGTTTATCCTTTACTTCTTGCTCATCGATGTCCCTGAGTTCCTTAGCATTAAGCTTCATGAGCTTATTATAGCCTATTTATTTTATTTGACTTTCTTACAAATCAGGTATATTATCTAACTAAACTATTACAATTTTGATAAGACTACCCTATAGTTGACAAATACTACGTCTTATAGTATAATTCAGACCATGAGCAAACTAATAGTTTCCTTATTGGTTGTTTTAACCGCTTCGTTCTTGTTTGTTAACAAGGTTTCAGCTGATTGTGTCGGTCAATACGGACAATATGGACAACCTTGTCCCTCATACGCCATAGTCGTTGACAAGATGGTCGGAAAACCTGGCACTTCAACAGACGCCAATAAATACAGCTATGTAGATAACTTGGGAGTCTCTGATCCCCGCTTTAAACCTGACCAAGTCGTATTCTTTAAAGTGAAAGTAAAAAATACTTCAACCACAAAACTTGTCGGAATGGAAGTCCGCGACACCGTACCCTCATATCTTGAACCTTTGGACGGACCGGGAGACTTTAATTCAACAACCCGTGAGATTGTTTGGAACGCTGGAGATTTTGAAGTCGACCAGGAAAAGACATATTTTCTCAAAATGAGAGTCTATTCACAAGCTAATATCCCGTCAGACAAGGGACTCTTTTGTGTCACAAACTATGTGAAGGCCAACTCGTCAAACGCTTTCGATGACGATACCGCCCAGCTTTGTATTGAAAAACAGGTCACCGCCGAAGTCGTACCTTCAGCTGGTCCTGAATACGGATTGGCCCTTCTTGGAGGTCAACTGGCTTTGTTTGGAGCCGGTCTGTACCTTAAAAAGAGGTCATCTTAACCTCTGGACACCTCATAAGAATACATAGGGTGTACTAACCCTTATTATTAATCTTATATATATACTAAATAGGATAATGTTGACGAATTGTGTATAAATAAGTTTAGTTTATTACAATCAGGACTATAGTTGATTTTCAGCTATAGTTATGTTATACTATAGGGCATATGTTTAAGGGACGAGACATATACCAATACAGGGAGTATAGACTCATAAATACCCAAGGGGGGAAGAGCGGATCAATCGCCGCTTTTTCCGCCTTGGGTTTTTTAGTGGAAAAGAACCTTTAACAACTCGTGGTTGGCTTTGGCCTGAACTCAAAGAATAGGGGGTAAATCTTATCCCCTACTCCTTGGGCTTACAAGCCCAAGCACTGTTTCGTCCCAGGCGGGGACTAGCTTCCCGCCTTAGGGCGGGACATATCAGTCTAGTCCCCGCCGTAAACAGGTGAGGACAAGTGTGGAAGGGCTACACGTTCATAAGCTTGAATGTGCGGGCACTTCCTCGCACTTTAACAAAATGGGTTACCCGGAAGTATCTGGAAGACTCAAAGATTAGCTCTTTGAGAGCTAAAGGATATCTACGGGTATTTCTGTCGAAAGACAGAATACAGGTTATATTTATGGGCAAATTTGGGCAATAAAGGGCAAATACATGGCTCAATTGAACACGAATGAACCCAATCACCTCACTCTTACCTTTCTTTCTGAAAGAATCAATTCCAATAATGGGGTTGTTTCAAGTAGGGAAAGAATGGCTTGCACTTTGACGCTAAAACGATTTAGCTTCAGGGAGCAAGTCATTTAAAAAAAGAAAGGAGGCAGAATTCAATGTTGATCGTAAAGATCGTTCTCGTAATCGCATTTGTGTTGGCAATGAGGGAAATGTTTGGTCCGGAAGAAACGAACGTTAAAGAGTAAGAATATCAAATTAACCAGGAGAAATAAAATGCGACAAAGATTTAGTGTATGGCTATACATGTTTTTAGGTAGTGCCACAGCCTATTTACTCTACTGGATTGCACAGTTGAATGAAAAGTTTTCCCTCAGTGGAGGACTCAACTGTTTTATTCCTTTGATAATTGGAGTACTTATGGCGGTTTACGGTATAGCTAAGTGGATTATAAGCAGATATAAGTGATGCACATTGAATTGAAAGGAGGTGATGCCAACAA
>DJWA01000008.1 GCA_002440905.1 Candidatus Roizmanbacteria bacterium UBA6242
ATGGCGGCAGTTAATGCCGCACATGTTGCGGTTCCCGCAAACGGTTGGCCGGCTGCAGCTAACCTTACGCCAGCCAATAGATTAAGGGTCATCAATGCCATTAGCGAAGCGAAAACCCAGGCGGAAGAACGCATAGATACGGAAAAACCGGCCCGTGATGTTTCTTATGCGGCAATAACCGCCGCTGCTCCTGGCGGAGGATTTACCGATGAGCAATTGAGAACATTGTCAAGAGATGAATTGGTTGCCATGGCACATCTTAACGTTGCCGCAGGACTAGGCTGGCCCGCCACCGCCGCCGCCGATGCAGCTAATGTCCCCGCATTGGAGCAAGCCATGGCCGAAGCCCGTAATCGCATGGTCCTGAGACACGGACACGTAGTTACTGAAACTATCGCTGACCTTGAAGCCTTGATTAAGTCCGAACAGGAAGCTATAGACAGAATCAATTTCGAAAGTGATAAAGATGTCTTAAACTGCATAAAAGATATGATGGGCAGACAGGGGGAAATATTCTCCAACGCATTTGAAGTCGGATCAAACAGGGCAAAATATACAAAAGATACGCCAATAGATGCAACTAATACAGGGTTCAATATTGAGAAAACTACAACAGATAACGGCGCAGCAATTCCTGAAGGGTATTGGGAGTTGATGGACTCGATGTTTGGTTATAAAGAAAGGGTAGACAGGAACGAATATGTTCCCAAAATGGTCAAGACATTGCCTCCTAAAGAACTGGCGGGACTTGTAAATGAAGCGTTAACAAGAGCTCGAGTTAGGGGAGTGCCTGTCCGTGGAGCGGCCGGATTTGACGATATGGCCCAGACATTACAAAGATTGGATAGGGCTATTAATAGGGGAACTTTCACCGGCCAAGAGATGAGGTCGATGTATGATACGATTATATTGAGTCTTAGAGACAAGGCGAACGCGATTTAAAGTTTGAATAAATATGAAAATAACTACCAAGGAAATAATTAAAATCCTACCGTTTGAGGAAAAATTCAGGAACGGTCTATTGGATAGTTTTGATTCCCTGAATCCGGACCAGAAATATCACATTGAAAGAGTCATTTGGAATTTTTACGAGGCGTTGTATAACCTGAAACTTCAAGAAAATATCGAAACCGCCATGATCAATGTTAGGAAGGGTAATACCGGTGTCGATGAGGATTTTTACGGGAAAATAAAAAAACAAACCGAAGAGGAAATGACCAAAAGTTTTTATCAAGGAACGGCTGATGCGGACTTGACGAAAATTAGGACAAAGCTCGAGGAGATACTTTCAAAAACGAAGTAATTACTTTTCTTCTTCAACCCCAAGAAGTCTCAAGACAACTTCTTTTCTATATCTTCTGTCACCTCTTGAGTTAATTCTTATCGCCGGCAATTTATTTTTTTTACCCCAACGTTTTATTGTCAAGGGAGAAATTCTCAATAATTCGGCCACTTCGCGGATCGTCAGCAAATCGGGTAGATCCTCAAGCGATATTTTTTTAGTAGATTTGTTACTAAGTGACATAGTTTGAATTATAAGGTATCAAATATGAAAAATCAAATTACAAGTTGCGGATTTACTTGAACTGTTTGTATAACTGGAGTATTTGGGTGCAGTAATTTCCAGCATTTCCGGTTCCGTAATCATAAACACAAACACCGTGGTGTTTTTCGGCGGCAAGTTTTACCATATCGTCTGGCCAATTTTGACAATCCTTAGGAGGACTGCCGACACGACTTCTTGTAATGTATGCGAATATCAGGGCGTTGTCGAAAAGAACTCTCCGGTCAATGCTTTTTGGCAGATGGGCGATTGTGTGTTTTCGGCTTACTTCCTCTTCCCACTCTGAGATTTGGAGTAATCCCATGATCTTAATATCGGTGGGATTGCCAACGGCACTACTACAGCTGGTTCCGGCATTGACGCTATCTGCCGGAACTATTCCGGTCTGGGTATGGTAACCGAATCCGTAGCAGGGATTTCCGGCGCCGGTTTTCCACCAACCGTAAGTATTATAGATCCCGATGGTTTTAGAGTTATCACTCTTGAATCGTTCACCCGTTTCGACTGTTTTGAAGGCCATAAGTAACGCCGTTGGGAAACAGGTCCTTTTACTAACCTCTGAAAATATTTCGTTAAGACTATCCCCGGGCCTTCGATCTGTATTAATGGCTGATGGCTTTGGAGTGGCTGTTGGCTTTGGGGGCTGAGTCGGCTTAGGGGTTGCGGTTGGCGCGTTAGTTGGTCTTCTGGTAGGCGAAACATAAGACGTTGGCAAAACTGGACTGTCGGTTGGGAAGTTAACTGAATCGGTCGGCGCAACGACGGGAGGAGAAGTTGGAGCGTTTGATATAGACGGTAAACCGAATGAGTTATTTGGGTTGTTCCAATCGCTTGGATCGCTGTTGTTTGAGAAATCGATATTGAGGGTGAATAATTTGGTGAGGGAGGAAGCGTTAAATTTTACTCCGGACAGGAGGCCTTTAATATTCCCGGCTTGGACGGAAACCACCTCCGGATTGTCTGAAAAATAAGTTATACCTTGGACGATGATCAAGGAGAGGAATATCGACAAAAATATTTTTAATCGGTGTTTAAGCATATATTGATTTCCTTATAGTATTAATATATATTATATATAAACACTATTTGAGTGCTGAAAATTTCGGTATATTTTTTATGAAAAACCGTAGGGGCGAAATCGCTACATTATTAACTTTAGGCTTAGTCTTAATTGGAACCGCCGTTACTATCGCCACCTCATTCATCGCCAATAACAGAAATAACATCGCGTCAAATCCGAGGGCAGCTGGAACAAATAGTTGTTGTAAGGTCTACGAATCTTCAAGTGCTTGCGGGGGAGGAAAGAGAATCGTGAATATGGGTAATGCCTATACGAGCACTTGTGCGGCTAACGCGATGGTAGATTGTTCCTCGGTCGGTGGGCCGACTACAAGCGGTGCTTCTATATGTCCAGCAACGTCAGGGCCGAGCGATCCTGACAGCGCGACTTTGCCAAACTGTCCGTACACCTTAACATTAGCTCGAGTTGAATGTGGGCAAAATAATTATGAATCCACTGGTTGCCGATCCGGAACATACAAGTGTAAAGGAGAAGGCGGGGTTTTGAACTATGGGACCGCCAAAACTTGTAGCAATAATCCGGCGATAAATTATTATCAGATAGGAAGCAAATATTATAAATCTAAGACCGATACGGTTGGAACCACTTCTTTAAGCTCCATATGTATTGCCCCAGCTGCGGCGGGCGGTGTCGGAGGAGGGCCTGGATTTGATCCGACATGCGCAACAACTACCCGGCCTGACGCGGTTTATAGATGTTGTAATAGGTTGGGGACGCCGACCGGTTGTTACGAATCGCCGTGCGATGGTAAGTCAAAATCACCGATTAATTACAATCAGTACCAGGCTTGTTCGGATGTTCCCGTCGATCCTGGAACGGGAGCCGGAGGGCAAACACCAGGAGGTGGGACAACACCAGGCGGAATAGGTTACTGCTGTTTGGTATATAAGCAAGGACTTTATGCGTCGCAATACGGTTGTGACGCTTCCCAATATGCCGCCAAAGTTGTCGGGTTTACGGGAGTTAAGGAAAACGGAACTGCTGGTTACACAAGCTGCGCCACAACCGGTTATGAAAAATATTCGGGCACCTATAAAGTAGACGACTGTTCCAATATATCTGGCGCGGAATCTTTAGCAATAGCAGGGGCAGGCTCGATTTGTATCGGCGACCCGGATACTCCACCAGTTGTTGTGCCAGAAGCACCCGCAGGACCTGATGAGGGAGAATTAGGAGGGGCGTGTATCCAGAACTTTAATCCTTTATCCTTCTCTTTATCATATGAGTGTAATGGTAGTTTGGTTTGTTCAAGTCAGAGCGATAGCGGTGTTTGCCAAAACCCACAAAGAACCGATACCTGTACACCACAGAATTCAAAAAACGACGGGAACACTTACGGTTGCTTTAGCAACTTGTACAATGACCCAGCCAAGTCGTGTAAAAATATTTCAGGGCAACCAAACGTGTATACGGATGCGACCGGTTTCACTTGTAAGCAATCGTATCAGGTCTGTTGTAAGAAGCCAACTGCCGGTAACCCGCCTGCCGGGGGTAACGTAACTGTGGCCTGCTCACAACCAAAAAACTGCTCCAATGGCGTAGGCACTTATGTTGAAGGCGTACAGAGTACAACCGGTGGCAATCAATTGACGCAATATTTTACAGATCGGAATGGTTGTAATACTTGGACTGGTGGGAAATTGAGCGTCAACGATATATGTATACCAAGTGGTGCCGGCGCGCCTCCCGGAGGTTCGACAACTCCGGGTGGTTATTCGCCCGATCCCAATCGTTCGTGTAATGCTCCTCCTCTAAACATCCGTTTTTCCGACTGTTCTTTTACGCAATTTAAACAGGATAATGCGCCGTGTAGTATTACAACTCCGCTTGAAAATGTTACCGGTCAAGGTTGTTCCATTTTCAGGGTGTGTACTGACGCTATGAAACAAACCGGAGACACTTGTAAATACGAATGTTATAAGGATGGAAAAAAGCATAATTGTCTTGGTGGAGCAAACGATCCTAATAATAAACACCACGTAATACATGTGGCAAATAGTACGCCGTATGAAGTTAGAATTATTCCCGGTCAGACAGATGGCACGGGATCAAAAGTGATTAAAAAATATCTTGTCGGGCCATCTGATAAACCCTTTCCATTAAGTGGGGTAACCCTAGCACCCGGTCAGCGTACAACTTATGACTTGAAAGACATGAATATAGATATGTTAACCTGCAGCAGCGTTAGCTTTAATTCAATTGGAGCAGAAATTAAATATATAGTAAAAAAACCGGATGGCGATCTCCATATGTCGGCATCAGGTTCAGACGGTTGTGGAGGCGGTGTTAAAATATTAATCAATATAACAGGACAATGAACAATATATTAAATAATCGATTTCTAAAACTCTTTTTGATTCTCGGCGCGGCTTATTTTGTCAGTGATTTTTCTTCCAAATCGATCTTCCTAGCCGGGACCCCAAAGCTTAATCCCTTTGCCGCCAACAACATGATCGTTAAAGCTAGGTCATTTGTCAGCAATACCGGAGCTATTGTTGCCAGCCTCAACCCCTTGAACTTTATAAAAAGAAATGAAAATAGCGATCTTGATAATATCCCCCCGACTCAGGTCGAATTTGCACAAGATATCGACAATGCCCTTCAGGCACCTTTGAATCAAGTCAGTAAAGGTGTGTATGCTGGAGAGAAAGACGGATACCAGGTGACCGAGGTCAAGATTGGTGAATTCGAATATTTGGAATATACGTTTAACATAAGAGGCAAAGACGTGAAAATTAGAGTACCCAAAGATCAGGAGCCTCCATCGCAGGAAACGATGGAAAAGTTATATTGATTGCGTAACTTAGATTGACATTTATATTATTAGTTTCTAATATTAATCTATGTATATCGGTCCGTTTTATTTCGATACGAAGGAACTCTTCCTAATACTGGCCGCGGTTCTTATAGGCTTGGCTTGGGCATTGGGTTGGCCTTTGTGGTGGTTTGACAAAAGATCCTTATTGACTTTGATCGTCCTAATGCTCTTTACTAAAGGTTTATTGCCATCAATTCACAACGAAGCATTTTTTATTCTGGCTTTAGTTACGATATTTTTAAGTCTTTATTTGCCGGTTTTCCAAGTAGTCCTTTTCTATTTTGTAAGTTTTTTTATGTTCAGGTTGTTAAAAGTAATCTAATATGAAGAAATTATCACTGCTTTTTATAGTCCTTTTTTCCTTGGTTGGATTCTTAACTTTAATGAATGTTGATAAAACATATGCACAGGAAACCCCGACATTGTGCGGCGGTATACAAGGCTTGGTTTGTCCGAACGGGTTTTATTGTGAATATGAAGACGGATCAAAGGTAGCCCCAAATCCTGATGCTTCAGGAGTATGTCGCTCCAACGACTTTGATTGTAAAGGAAAAACCAATGGCACTTCGTGCAAAAGATGTCAACCTTGTCCTCAAGGGTCAACGTGCGCAGCAGTATGCATAGAAGAAACCGGTACGTGTCAGAACAATGTTTGTACGGTTGCTCCAACCGCCACCCCAACTCCGATTCCTCCATGGAGCATAGCTCCGGTTACAGCCGGAACAGCCGATTTATGTAAGTCATTGACTATATCTGACAATACTTTGGGTTCAGGGGAAAATATACAAGTTACCGCAAAGTCAACGAGCACGGACATAATATCGTTCGGGTACTGGCTTTATAATATGGACAACGTAACGGCAGCTGGTAATCCCAAACCGATAAGGTTTACAACCGATACGACAAAAGTTGCCGGCAAAGTTGCTAATAAGCAAATTGCTGATGATACCCACGTCCTGACAATCAATTTTTACGATATAAACAGAAAAGATCGAAACTGGAACTATTACATGTCCAAACCCAAAAGGATAAAAGTCGACGCATATTTCAAAAAAGCGGGTACTAACGTGTGGTCAAAGTACAATGCGAACTGTTCCAAAGTTTTCAATGCGGCAACCGTTGATCCAACTCCGACCCCGGTTGCAAGCTGTGTTTGTGCGGCTGCCGGCACTTGTGCCACCAGCTGTTTTTTCGATAAGTTTGGATCGGGTGTCACCTATACTAATCCGGTCAAATGTAATTTGGGGGCAGGTTTATTTAGTAGTGCGCCGACTGCGGCAAATAAAAACCAATGGTGCCGGAATTACATGAGGACGAAAGGTGATTCGAATGGCGACGGCAAGGCCAGCATTCTTGACTATTTCTACTATATGTCAGCGACCGCTTTCGGAGCCAAATTACCCCCAACGGTAAACATAGATTTCAACGGGGACGGTGTTGTCAGCTCGGCCGACAAGGCAATATTAATGAAGTCGCTTAAACCACAATGAAAAAAGACTGGACCAGACTATTTGTCGTTTTCTTGATCACCGTAGGCGCGGTTTTTTGGGCGCTCAACTATCTTTTTTTGAGCGGAAAAACTGCCCCTAAATCTAGAGCATCCGGTGAAACGATTGAAATATCTTATGACCCGGCCGCGCCGACAGTTGCTTCGGGAGCTGATGTCACGGTTATGGTAAAAATGAAACCTTCGACCAATATTTCCTTAAGAGGTTATACTCTTAAGTTTAAATTCGATAAAAATATCCTCCAGGCAAAATACATCGACTACAAACTCGGCGTTCCGAGTCCAGACTTTGCAGACACGAGCGGTACCTTAACCAAGGTAAATGAATCGGGCACCATAAATATCCAAGGGGAGATTCAGAATTCGACGGGTTTGGTTATGAATGGAAACGCTACTGTCGATCTTGTTAGGTTGGTGCTTACCGCCAAATCGGCAACCGGTACGACGTTAAAAGCTAGCGATGCCAATTTTTTCATTGTCAAGTCTGACGCAACTATTGAAACCAATACTATATCTGCCGTGGCGGACTTGAAAATTAATGGAGGTACAGCCGCGGCAAACTGCACTTCCTTTACTGACGATTTCTCGGCCTCAGCACTTAATCAAAATCGATGGTCGACCCCGACCGGAAATAGTGGCAATGTCAGTATCACTGCTGGAGAAGTCTTAATAATCGGAGTGCCCGCGTCAACCGACTCTTCAGTGAAAACTACGGCAGCACTAACAAAGCAGACTTTGTCCGGAAACTTTGAGATTGAGGCGGTTCTGAAAACTCTGAATATAACTTCCGCGTCTGGTTCCGGAAGCCTTTCAGGATTGGGTTTCTTTGGAGACCCATATGATGGGTTTGCGATTGAGAGACAGAGTAACGGTCAGTTAAGGGTGCTTTACGATTGGAACGATACCGACTGGGTAGCCCCGACTACCGTCAATACTTCCTTAGCGGCAACGTCGCCCGTTAAGGTGAAAATCAAAAGAACAAACGCCAATCTTGAATTCCATTATGATCTCTTGGACGGTGGAGGTTACCGGTTGGCTAAATCGTTTAATGCCGGTTATACGGGCACAGGCAATGTTTACCTTTATGTGAAGAATAGTGCTCCGGATTATCCGGCCGCCAATACGAGATTTGACGATTTCAAGTTGGTGTGTGTAGCGGGAGCTGCGACGCCGACCGTACCGGCCGGTACGACGCCGACAACGGCCGTAACACCAACGGGTGCGATTCCGGTCACCGGGAACACTATTCTCAATCTTAAACTTAAGTTCCAAGGTATACCTTCAAAACCGGCAGACGCAAGAAATTTCATGAACGTCAAGTTCACCCTATCAGGGGACGGTATTACAACGCCTCTTGTAAAATCAGGTTCATTCGTGAGCGATGGCAGCGGCGTATGGAGTGGTAAAGTCGGTTTTGACGTCTCCTCACCCGCAGGTAAAAAATATATGCTTTACGTAAAAGGTCCACGCCACGTCCAGAAAAAGATCTGTGAAAACGCTCCAAACGAAACTGCCGCTGGTACCTATCGCTGCAGCTCTGAAGCGATGACTTTGAAAACCGGCGAAAATACCTTCGATTTCTCAAAAGTGCTTCAACTGTCGGGAGACATTTATGGGCCAGACAAAAAACAGGATGGAGTAGTTAACGCTATTGACATCTCGTTTATCAAAAACAATCTAGGCAAGTCTGACGCTTCGGTTTTGGGCGTATGCGACATTAATCTCGACGGCAAGTGCGACACCCAGGATTATTCGCTTATAATCTCGGCGTTGTCAATTAAAAGCGACGAACTTTAAATGGAACCAAAAAACAAAATATTTATTTATCTTCTGGTGATCTTTTTTGCCGTATTTGTCGGTACCGGCCTGTTTGTCGGCATGGGCAATAAGAATAACCAACAGTCTCAAATGGAGAGTAGTCAGGATTCAACGGTGACTGTCAAGGAAGATGTTGCTACCTTAAAACAGGAAAATCTGGTCATGCCGACGGTCGCTCCGACTGAAGGATCGCTTTCTCTAACAACAAAAACAGACAGCTATACGGTTTCCGACACGGTTACAGTTGATCTTGCTGGTCAGTCGCAAGGAAAAAATATTGTCGGGTATGACGTAATTATTTATTATGATCCGTTGTCCTTTGAATTTGTTGAGGTTAAATCAAGTTTATCGGATTTCAAAATTTACTCGTATAATAGAGGAAACTATTTACTTTTGACTGCGGTTAAATCTTTAGATAGTCAAGCGCCAACGGTTTTGGGAACAGCTGATAAAAGTCAGCCGATGGCATCGGTTTCATTTAAACCCAAGAAGCCCGGCAAGTTCAACTTTTCTTTGAGGCAGTCAGCCGGCCAGGACGTCACCGATCTAGTTACAGACCAGACAGAGGTCTTGATCCCGACATTAACCGATCTGTCGGTTGAAATAAAATGATAAACGCAAAAAAAATCCTTATAGCCCTTTTGATCTTCCTCGGTATAACGCCGTTGGTTTTTGCCGTTGAAGCGGCTTCATTGAAGTTCAATAATTCATCGGCCACCGTTTCAAACGGGGGAACTTTTCAGATAGAAGTGATTGTCGATCCGGGTTCTGACAGCGTCAATTCGGCCGATATTTACGTCAGCTATGACGGAACTTTACTCAAGGCAACAGGAGTCTCAGCAGGATCGCTTTTCCCAACAGTTACAAACGATGTGGCTACATCAGGAACCGTATATATTGCCGGAATGGTCAACGACCCGGCCAACTCGATTTCAAGCTCAGGGACGGTCGCAATAATAACATTTGAAGCCCTGAAAGAGGGGACGGGGACTTTAAGCTTTGATTGTAATTCTTCAAAGGTGGTTAAAAACGATCTTAACGCAACAAATGTCTTGACCTGTACGTCAAACGGAACCAGCGCGGTGACGGTTGGAGCCGGTGGGTCAAGTGATCCGACAGCCACCCCGGTAACAGACGGAACTGGGGAAACGCCTACCGAATTGCCCCAAACCGGGATCTGGGATAATGTCGCCAGGCTTGCAATTCCCGGAGCGTTGTTGCTATTATTAGGTGGAGCCTTAAGACTCATCTTATGACAATTACAAATAACCCAAAAGTTGCCAAAATCGCCGCCATATTCATAGGTATTATTGTTTTTATCGGTCTTCTGGTATTGACCTTCCAGTTGATAGGTACCAGAGCGGCCGACTTTGAACCGCGGGACGTAGTCGTATCCAATATAGAGAAGAATTCGGTCAAGATCTCTTGGGCAACGGGAGTGGATTCCCAAGGAGTTGTCGAATACGGGACAACCCCGACAGCTCTAAATTTTTTTGCCCCTGAAGCGGCTAAAGCCAAGACCCACAGCCTAGATTTGACCCTCCTATCGCCGAGTACAACCTACTATTTTGATATCAGGGTAGGAGACAAGAAGTTTGACAATGGAGGGGTTCCTTGGACGTTTACGACAAAAAGTACCGAAGATTCGTCGGTCGGTGCACCAACAACGGCTCCGACAACTCCTGTTGGTACAACGGTCACGCCGACCAAGGCCGCAACGGGTACATCAACATCACCAACTCCCATTCAAACCCTTGAGATTCCCGACGCCAGCGCCGGTTGTTCTGAGACCGACTGTGACAAGATCAAGGAGAAACTGGGTAAAGGTTGTTCAACTCAGGATTACTTCAGATGCGTAAGGGCGCTGACCCCGACTCCATAAAACACCACAACATTAGGTAGTGTTTTTTCTATGTAAACTTTCCTTTTACCATGTGATGACTTTTATATGGCGCTTAGTAATCCCGATAGTTAAACGATTCCGCTACCACCAAGGCCAACGGGAAGAAGAATACCGTTGAGAAAGGATACCATGGGAATGAGGACTCTCTGAAGCATTGAAGAACCTCCAATTGGCAGGATCATCAATAATAAAAAGAATATTCCGTACCTTTGAAGTGAATACCATTCGTGGGCTTTTTCCCTCGGCAAGATTCCGCCGACTATTTTAAATCCATCCAAAGGATGAATCGGCAAAAGATTAAAAACTGCCAATACAACGTTCATCCTAATGACGGGGATAAAAATAAGTAAGCCTATAGTCGTCATAAAAGTTAGATCAAATAATATAAACAGTCTGAGGAGTATTGAAAGTACGATAGCCAAAATCAAATTAGATATAGGACCGGCAATTGATATGACAGCAGCGTCACGTCTAGGGTTTTTTAGGTTATAGGGATCAAATTCCACCGGCTTACCCCAACCAAAACCGAAAAGCATCAAAAAAAACATCCCCATGGGATCAACATGAACCATTGGGTTAAGTTTAAGCCTGCCCTGAAGCCTTGGAGTCGGATCACCTAGGTGGTCGGCCGCCAAAGCATGGGAAAATTCATGTATGGCGATGGCCACGAGGAGAGAGAAGAGGTACACAATGAATATTAACGGGTTTGAAAACAGATAAGATAACATAGTTATTGTTTTTAGCTCTCCTTTATGATATCATAAATCCTTATGGGAAATGTTTGTTATCACTGCGGAAAAGGCGTTCTTTACGGTCGTACCCACACTCACCACAGAGGTGTAGCTGGAGGTCGCTGGAAAAAAAGAGCTCCTAAGGTACAAAAAATATTCAGGGCGAACCTCATAAGACTCGCAATTGTCGAAAAAGGCAAGACAATAAGAGTTAAATTGTGCGCGAGCTGCTTGAAGAGGGTAAAGAAAGACATGAAAGACGGAGTCAAGCCGTTTGTGACTTTGGCAGCCGTAAAAACAAAGGCTAAATCCGAGGTTACTTCTTAATAATCTTCAGATTCTTTTCCTTAAATCCACCGAAACACCCGACACTCTGACCATCTTTGTTTTCTATTACATAGTCATCAGGCGGGCATGGTGATCCTTTTCTGTTGACATAAACTTTATCCGAATAGCAGCTGTAGGTTAGGCCTTTCTTTTCATTATTCTTTGGTTTTTTGTTGTAGAGGTTATAGGTTTGGCACATACCGGTGTCACCGTAACAATAACGGTTTACGACCTGTCCGTACTTGTATGATGCGCACCAGAAATAAGCTTTTCCTTTCTTGAATCCAGCCTCGGAATTGACGGCGTAGTTGATAAAGTAGGCCAATAACGATAAAAAAGTAATAGCTCCGACAACAAGCATAATAATTTTCCTATTCTTCTTGGCCTTTTTCTTCATAGATTTATTATATTTCAAACGGTTTTAAATTTCCTCCAGATTCTTTATACAAAGGCGCCTTTTGTTCGAGTGACCTTTGAGTAAAGACGATTCCATTAAGGTGATCCATTTCGTGCTGGATTATGGTCGCCTCAAATCCCTTAAACCACTTTTTATGAACTTGGGAATTGAGATCTTGGTACTCAAGGTAAACCTTGTTTGATCTACTTACCGGACCCCATATGCGGGGGATTGAGAGACAGCCTTCAAGCTTATCTGTTTTTCTGCTATTTTTATTTTTCTTGCCGGGAGAGTCTTCTATTTTAAGGATTTTGGGGTTTATGAATATAAGAGTTTCGGCCTGGGGACTCTTTTTAATAACAAATATAGATAGGTTAATTCCAACCTGATTGGCGGCCAGACCAACGCCCTGGGGGTCTGATTGGGAGATCAGGGTCTCTTCCATGTCATAGATCAGTTTCTTTATGTTGTCGTCTATCTTGACAACGGGATTGGTCGGATTGGACAGGACTTTATGGGGTACATTCACGATCTTTAACATGAGATTATTATATAATAAACTAATATATGAAGCTATCTTTGTGTTTGGCNNATCGTTGACGGCGGCTCAACCGATAAAACGGTTGAAATCGCCAAGTCGTACGGCAAAAAAGTAAAGGTATTATTCTCTCCCAATCCCAAAATGTTTCATATCAATAAACAGAAGGCGATTGAAGCGGCAGCGGGTGAGTGGATTATCCAGCTTGACGCCGACGAGGAATTGAGTCCGGAACTCAAGAAAGAAATAAAAGGAATAATCAACTCAAAAGATGCCAAGGAAGCATATAATCTACCCCGCAAAAACTGGTTTCTGACGAGATTCCTTACAAAAGGCGGGCAGTACCCCGACTATACGATAAGACTTTACAAAAACGGGGCGGCCAGGTTTCCTTGCAAGGATGTGCACGAGAACGTTGAAATAAAAGGGGAGACGGGATATCTTGAAACCCCACTTCTGCACTATGCAGACCCGGATTTCTCGAGATATCTTATGAGATGGGACAGGTATACCACACTTGAAGTTGAGAAGATGTCTGAGGGCACTCATTTGAGTTTTTTCAAGCATTTTATCTGGCTTCCCAAGATGACATTCCTTTCGATGTATTTCAGGCACAAGGGATTCATGGACGGGTTTCCGGGATTTGTTTTTGCTTTATTCTCTTCGTTGAGGTTCATGGTCATCTACATAAAGTGGTGGGTTAAGACTTCAAATACAAAAATATAATGTCAAGGGAGCCGTTTCGAAAAGGATCTAACGCTTTAGTCGGTTACAGCAAAGAACACGACGTTGCCAGTCGTCAAGGCGAACTTCAACTTGGAATCGCCAGACTCAAGCGGACTTATACTGAAGGCGACGGTAAACTTGAACTTGCCAGAATCATGGAATGTGTTGATACCGACGGCTGGTTGAAGGAAAACGTACCAGATCATAAATTCAAAACCGGTATCGGACGGATTGATATACAGGAGCTGATTGCCGCAAAGTTAGCGTGGGTAAAATATATGGCCGATCCAAAAAGCATTAGCGCTGAGGAAAGAGCGAGTCTTGAAAAGTTTGCTTCACACGCCGCCGACTTTATAGTAATGGGAAAAGAGAAAGAAAGACCGATCGTGATAGTTTTCCCGGGGTAGTGAATATCAGGCGCCTACCTTAAACTCAACGACATCTCCATCAGCCATAACGTAATCGCGACCTGCAAGAGTTACTAATCCTTTTTCGCGGGCGTTGACCCAGCCAGGCGCGTCAACAAATTTTTGGTAAGGTATAACATCGGCTTTTATAAAATGCTTTTCGAAATCCGTATGGATTACTCCAGCCGCTTGGGGAGCGGTCATTCCTTTTGAGATCGTCCAAGCCCGAGCCTCAAGTGAGCCTGCCGTCAGGAAAGATATGAGTCCTAGAGTCTCATAGGCCTTTTTGATGAGCCTGTTAAGTCCGGATTCTATCAAACCAAACTGGCTAAGATATTCCTTCTGTTCCTCTGTAGTGAAGGCAACAATCTCGGCTTCCATCTTGGCGCAGAGATAGATGTAAGAGCTTTTTTCGTTCCCGACATTCTTCAACACCTCCTCAATTTTCTTCTTGGTTTCTTCTTGGGTAAGAAGTTGTGCCTCTGACACGTTGAAAACATAAACGACCGGCTTGATGGTAAGGAAATTCAAGGGTTTGATTATCTCTTTTTCCTCGTCAGTTAGCACTTGAGATCTAACCGGGATACCTTTATTGAGGTTTTCTTTGACTTTGACGAATACCGACCAGGCGAGTAACGCCTCCTTTGAGGCAGCGTTTCCTTTGGGTTCCCGTTGTTTTTCAAGAGTTGCCAGATCCGCAAGCATGAGTTCGGATTCAATCGTTGTCATATCTGAAACAGGGTCAATCTTATCAGAAACATGGGTGACGTTTGAGTCTTCAAACAACCGGCAGACATGGACGATGGCGGCAACTTCCCGGATATGCGACAGGAATTTGTTGCCCAATCCTTCCCCAAGTGATGCGCCCTTTACAAGTCCGGCAATGTCGTAAAACTCAACAACGGCCGGTACGATTTTTGAAGTATCGACAATCTTAGCCAGAACTGG
>DJWA01000003.1 GCA_002440905.1 Candidatus Roizmanbacteria bacterium UBA6242
CTTATAAGTCCGGGGTGGGTGGCATAGAGGGCGTCGGTTAACACCTGTACGTCAAACTTAACGTAGTGCTTCATCGCCGTGTTTATGGTGTGGCCGGAAATCTCCGCTATCTTGGGTATCATCGACTCACCTCCTGTGACGTAACAGGCGGTAATCATGGAGTAGCGGAAAGAGTAAGAGGTGAAGTGGCCCTTTAATTTAAGTACTTTGCACCGGCGCTTGATCTCCGAGTTTAAGGACTGCTCCTGGAGTCTTCCATGTGAGGAGCCGAATACGTAATGGTGGGGGAACCTCTCTAGCTTATCAAGTAAGCGTCTCACTTCGGGGACTATGGGGACTCTCATATGCTTACCAGTTTTTGCTCTGTAGTATTCAAAGTGGGTAAGGTTATCGTTCTCCCATTTCAAGTGTGTTAAATCAACAGGCGGCATACCTGAAAACCTCATTAAGGTTAACGCTGCCCCGTATCTTAAATTGGTGGCTCGTTCGTCACGTCTTGCTATGTAGACCTCACAAATTGCCCTCATCTGGCGATCAGAGAGCATATCCCCCAGAGGCTTGGTGTCCGACTCCATCACTTTGTACCCCTTGTAGTTATCAAGGATGTCCGTTTTCATGTAGTGGGCGACAGTCTTGAGGACTCCGAGGTACTTATTAAGAGTTGAGGATTTGAGACGCTCTTCCGTCCTCAACCTGTTCAAAAACACCCTCACGTTCTCACGGGTAAAATCTATTACATTAAAAGTACGTGTTATCTTGCTGTAACGTGACTTAAAAACACTTGAAGGCTTCGATCCGAGTTCATCTGTCAGATATAGTGTTACCTCTTCCAACGAGGGAAAGTTCCCCATAGAATCAGTTAGATTGTACTACTAATATGCGCTAAATCAACTGTATCGTAAAATACACTTGACAAACAAAATAGTCGGGTGTACCATTAAATTATTGACAATTTATCTGCGTTAACGAAGCTACTCACAGCTTGAGTCTCTCCGGACTCACATTTCTTTTTCAACATCCTCACCTCCAGTTTTCCGAATAAGCATCTCAGTTTTGTCATCACTTGAGATCATTTGGGGAATATTAATGAGCTTAGCTTCCTTCATAATAAGTCCGTCCAGGATTTCTTTAAGTTTAAAAGCGTCGCTCTTCCAAAGATCTCTTAGTTCAAAAGAAGTTAGCGGTAGTACTTTCCTTAGGATTGTAATCGAAGCAAAAAAGGGCCCGGAATACATCCTAACACTGGCGATATCTTTAATCGGGAGCATCTCCGTCCATCCAGTTGAAAAAAATGTCTTTCTTACGATATAAAAATTTTTTTCTTGGACTATATAACGGTCGGGGAAAAATTGGAAAGGGAATACCGATTTCGTGGTGAATAGGACCGGATTTCGGCTAATTATGCCACCCGTATCCAAATCCTTCTTAAATACCGGCACTATGTAGTTGGCGATGAGTACAGAAATCAGAATCAGAATAGCCAGGATAATAAAATACACAAGGTTAATGCTTTCGAAAAACAAAAATACGGCCGCTAGCAAAAGAAGCAATGAAGCAGAAAGCGCAATAATTTTCTTGGCTTTTTTCATGTCAGTCAACTTAAACCACCTCAAGTCTACCAGATTTAAATAAAGCCATCAATTGACTTTATCTGGCGCCTCATTTATAGTTAAATTATGTTTAAAAAAATCCTCATATTGGGGGTTGGTTTTTTTGTATTGGCTGCCCTAAATATTTTTCTTATTCAAAAGGCATATGCTATAAACCAAAAGCAGTCGGATGTCGACCGGATTTTGGCCGAAATTTCTCAGAATACCGGAGGAAACCGACAATTTCAGTTGGCCGCACATCCCGAGGTACAGGGACTCCAGACAGACATTACAGTCGCCGACAGTCGGGTTGCCAATCTTAAGGCGTTTTTCAGGAAATACAACTCTCCCTTATATAACGAAGCCGAAATTATCGTTAAAGTATCGGACGAATACCAGTTCGATTACCGGCTTCTCCCGGCAATTGCAATGCAGGAATCAAACCTTTGTCGTGTCATCCCATACGAATCCCACAACTGTTGGGGGTGGGGTATATACGGGACAACGGTTACAAGATTCGATTCCTATGAAGAGGCTATAAGGACCGTCGCCAAAGGCATCAAAAAAAATTATATCGACCAAGGACTCATTACCGCTTCAATGATCATGAAGAAATACACACCCTCATCTAACGGGAGTTGGGCGTACGGAGTCAACACCTTCTTAAAAGCGCTTGAATAATCGGCTGTGGTATTTTAGAATTTAATCTTCAAAAAATGGACATTTTAACAATCACTGCCGTTTTAGTTTTCGTTTTTAGCTACCTTTTGATCACCCTTGAACATAAAATTCGCTTAAATAAGTCCGCGGTCGCTCTGTTTACCGCCGGATTTCTTTGGCTCATAACGGCAATTGCCGTAAGGTCAAAAGAAACACTATCGCACGCACTTGAAATTGCCGGAGCCGACATTTTCAATATCGTCATATTCCTTCTTGCGGCAATGACTTTAGTCGAAATTTTAATTCACTATAATTTTTTTGACTTGATTAGACTTCGACTTCTTAAAATGAGGCTAAACGATAAAAAGCAATTTTTTGTAATTGGGACGCTTACTTTTTTTCTTTCGGCACTACTTGACAATTTGACGATCAGTATTGTTATGACTCAGATCGCCAGAAGATTTTTCAAAAATGAAAACCTATTGGTCGCGGCCGCGGGTATTGTCGTACTGTCAAATGCTGGAGGCGCTTGGTCTCCAATAGGAGACGTCACAACCATTATGATATGGCTCGCCGATAAGTTTAGCGCAATGGAAGTCATAATTTATGGTTTTCTTCCATCTTTTGTACTTGGCGCGATCGCCTTAGTGATGCTGGGAAACCAAATTAAAGGAGTCAGCACTGATGATAAAACAGAAACAAGAGATGTAAAATTGACTAGAGGCGAAAAGCTCATAATATCGATGACGCTTGTGAGCTTCATGCTTCCTTTAGTAATGAATTACTTCGGTCTTCAGCCTTATATTGGTCTTCTTTTTGGTCTTGGGATTGTATGGATTCTAATAGAATATGCTCAGATCCGGTCACTTGTAAAAACTCATCTTGAAGGGGATATTGATAAACTGGTTAAAAAGGTCGATATCGGCTCTTTGAAGTTTTTCATAGGAATACTTCTATCGGTAGCCGCCCTTAATACCTTAGGGGTTTTGGAGAGCATATCTGAACTACTTTTCGGAGCAAATCAGGAAACATC
The DNA here is from genome assembly GCA_002440905.1 of Candidatus Roizmanbacteria bacterium UBA6242. GTDB lineage: Bacteria > Patescibacteriota > Microgenomatia > UBA1406 > GWC2-37-13 > GWC2-37-13. The sequence continues at coordinate 3,283 of DJWA01000003.1, forward strand.
GAGGCTTATAATTGGTAATGTTATTCTGGGATTATTATCGGCAATTGTCGACAATGTCCCGCTCACAGCGATTGCTATCGACATTATCAAAACCACCGACCCAAATATGTGGGTTCTTCTTGCCATTACTGCCGGAACCGGTGGATCGCTTCTTCTAATAGGGAGCGTTGCCGGTGTTATTGTTATGGGTATGATTAAGGAGCTAAACTTTGCGAAATATTTCAAAATCGCTTTCATGCCTGCCCTCGTTGGATATGTTGCTGCTGTTGCCGTGTGGGGAGCTCAATATTACCTTTTATTGAATTGACCTGGCAGACTGTAGTTCCTGGGAAAGCGAATATTGGGTACCGGACTTCTTGCTTCTTGTTGAGAACAACGAGCCTCTTTTTTTCTTTTTAGACACCATTGCGTCAAGCCATGTTCTTGATTCACCTACTTTTGCCCTCAGATGTCTTATGACGTTCAACACAACCTCGAGAAAACGAACGTGGTAAATACCCGGTTTCTCAGGAAGATCGTTTAAGGTCAGTTTTTCGACGTCCTTTACCTCGTTTAAAAGAGCAGAATTATCTTTTTTAAGGTAATCAATCTCTTTTTTGATAAGATCCGTAAGTTCGGCGATCTTTTGCTTGATTAAGGTAGTCTCCGAATATTCCGTATAGGAGAAGAGCTTGAAATCCTTTTTACCGGTTTTCTGTTTTGTTTCCAACGCCTGCGACTTAAAAGACTCGTTATCGTCTTCTTCTGTCGTGCCGAAAAACTGGTCGAGCATCCCTCCTCCAATTGAGGAGACGCTGTCGAATGTGTTTTTCACGGTCGAAGAACCCAGATCTCTCAGAGTTTCTAATGGGTTTTTGTTGCTGTTTACATTACCGGATTTGCCGGATGACTTTTGCATGCCACAATTATACTACAGGATATTAATCTATGTCAAGTCGGGAGCATTTTAGCCTCAATTCTGACTTAAAGACCCAAGAGGAAGTCGATCGCTTTCTGTTTTCGAAGAATCGATGCGTAGTAGTAGCTATTTGTCACCGCCATCTGCTTTTCCTTTTCGTCCTTAATATTAGCAAATATCTTGTCAAGATCAGCCTGTTCCACTTTTATACCTTCCTTATCGGCGACTTCGGCCAGAAGGAATTCAAGTTTATAAGTGTCTTCAATCTCACGTTTGAACTGAGCTTTTATCGTGTCCATTGTCAGGTTTTTAGACTTCAGATATTGGTCAACCGTCAGGCCAATCTTCTGTACATCATCAACTAGCCTTGACAATCTGTGGCTAAGCTCGCTTTCGAGTATAAGGTCTGATATTTCTATTTTCGCGGTCTTTAAAAGAGCCTCAAGCACATGGTTGACCATGTGGCTTTTCTCAGCCTCAGGGTCGGGTTTTGGTCCTTTGTCTTTTCCAGGCACCCAAATATCTTCCTTTTTATGGGCATTTTTAGCCTCCTTGATGGCGTCCTTATATTTACCCAAGTCAACCATAGGTTTTTCCGGTAACGTCATTTTTATTTCCCAATCTTCATTTTCTTTGGCCTTGGTCAATTCAACCTTAGGTGACATGACCGGCTTCAAACTCTCCTTTTTTAGTACTGCCTCATATATTTTAGGTAGTATCATGTTGACCATTTCCTGATAAACAGCCTCGTCTTTAAGGTGTTTCTGGGCAATCGTCTCCGGAACCTTACCTTTTCTAAAGCCCTCAACCGTCAGTTCTGATTGAAGCTTAGTAAAGGCTTCTTTTTTGCCTACTTTTATATCTTCAAAGGGGATAGTCAGTAAGATTTCTACGGTATTTCTTGGCAACCTGTTGATTTTATGAGTATACATACAGATTACAATTGTACAGGAAAACTCTCCGTATACAAGGATAATTTATCTTCCTCTTTTTGAAACTCCTTCATAAACCACTTGATTTTTCCAGCCCAAGTATTTCCTTCGCAGTATATGGCTCCAATCTCATCGATGGTTGTGGCGCCGCGATTAATATAGTTATTTCTCAATCCAGATCCGACGGTGTCAATAGCCTCGGACCAGTCATCAAACATTATAAGGCCACGACCCCATCCGAAAGGGTTATTTGAGTTCGGATATATGAATCTTCCGAATGTAGATTCCAACCCAGCAATAGATGGTAAAAGGTAACAGTCGAGTGTATATTTTTTACATGTGACCATAAAACTATCTACCTCGTCGACCATAGGGGAGTTGTATCTTTCTAAAACGGCTTTAATAGCCAGCCTTTTTTTGAAATCGGCAGCTTCTTCAATGGCACGTTTATTGGCCCTGAAATTTAATGACAGAGCGGCCGAATCGCCGGCAATGGCGGCAGCCTCAACCCGTGAGGTCATCGCGAAGAATAATAGACCTGTAACAAAAATTAGTTGGACTATTCTTTGCATAAAAAAAATCCTAAAGCTTTTCAAGAAAAATCTGAAAAACCTTAGGATCTGAAAGTATTATAGCATATAACTATAGGTATGTCAAGGTGATATCTTATAGATCTTATAATCCAGTATTAGTCATGTATTTGATAAATCAAAGGTATAATAATAGACAATGAAAACGCCAACTTTCTTTACTTATGCCTTCGGTTGCCGGGTAAACGAGGCTGAAAAAGAGCAAATCGACCGTAAGATGGTTGATGAGGGGATGTTATATGATCCCGACAAGCCAGACGTATATATCATCAACACCTGTTCTGTCACCCACAAGGCCGAACGTGAGGCTAGACAACTTATATATTCTGTTAAAAAAAGCCACCCTGATACAAAAATCGTTGTCACTGGCTGCGCTACGACTTACTGGCTAAAAAATAATCTCCATTCCGAGTTACCGATTGATCTAGCTGTTGATAACTTGAATAAGGAGTTTTTAGTTGAAATAATAAAGAAGCGTTTTCTAAAGAGCGTCAAAACCGTTAAGCGCGGTCACCTCAACTTGACCAATAAGTTCATCGGCAGCGGCCGAGTCATGGTCAAGATCCAGGATGGCTGCCAACGTTTCTGCACCTTTTGTATCGTTCCTTACCTTAGAGGCATGCCCAAATCAAATCTTATCAAGACTATTGTAAAAGGAATAAACAATCTCGCCGAAGAGGTAAAAATAAAAGAAACAATTTTGACCGCCATAAATACCCAGGCTTACGGTTATGACACTGGAGAAAAGTTTATTGACCTCGTGGGACAAGTCATAGACAATACTAAAATACCGAGAATTAGCTTTGGATCAATTCACCCATGGAGCGTTGACGAAGGTTTTTTATCGTTCTACAAAAATATTCTAGCTTCGGAAAGGCTTGTTAATTTTTTTCACATACCTCTTCAGTCGGGCTCAAACAAGATGCTCGCATTGATGAAGAGGGGATATAAGAAAGAAGAATTTGTAGAAAAACTCGACAAAATATACCAAATAAACCCCAACGCATTTATCGCAACAGACGTCATTACCGGGTTTCTTGAGGAGACCGACTCGGACTTCGAAGACACGTACGAATTTCTTAAAAAATCTCCGATCAGCAAGTTCCACGTCTTTAGGTATTCACGACGCACTAAAACCGCCGCCGACTACATGGGGAAAAGGTTGAAGGAGCCATCTTCAAGCAAAAAGGCTTTAAGGTCTAAAGCGTTAATCAAATTGGGAAAAGAAAAGTATAATAGTTTTCTAAAGCGCCAAGTCGGAAGATTATCGACAGCTCTATTTCTTGAAAAGAAGTTTGAAGGATTTGCCGAGGCGCTTTTGGACAACCAACTTCCAATTTACATCAAGACGGAGAAAAAATTAGCTTCAGAAATCAAAACAGTCAAAATAATCGAATTTAAAAAAGGTCGATTGTTTGGTAGAATTGGTTAAGTTATGGTCGCGTAGCTCAGTTGGCTAGAGCGTTTCATTGACATTGAAAAGGTCACAGGTTCAAGTCCTGTCGCGACCACCATTAATCAACAAGTCTATCTTCATTAGCTTATTTAGCTCAAATATTTTTTGATTGTATTTGTTTGACGCTTTGAATAGAACCAAATCTTGACGTTGACATTTTACTCCAATAACATATAATGAAGACTATGAAAATGAACTTAATGACTACAACCACTACCAACTCCTGTTAAGGGGGGATAGTGCCGTGGCATAGATTATCCCTCCGAGAGGAGGGTTTTTTTATGCTACAATCAATTAATAGTTATAATTAAGAAAATGGAAAGTCATAATTTGGATAAATTAAGGCACTCCTGCGCACATTTGTTTGCCGCCGCCATAAAGACTCTATACCCTGAAGCCAAATTGGCAATCGGCCCCTCCATTTCAGATGGTTTCTATTACGACGTGGATTACGGGGATATATCATTAAGTGAAGCTGATTTCCCAAGGATCGAGCAGAAAATGCACGAGATTGTTAAGAAATGGACCGGGTTTGATAAGAGGGAGGTATCATACGAAGACGCCAAGGCGTTTTATCAGAATAACCCATACAAACTTGAGTTGATTGAAGAATTTAATAAAAACGGCGAAAAGATTACTTTCTTCAAGTCCGGCGATTTCGAGGACTTATGTCAGGGTAATCACGCTGAAAACCCAAAGGAGAATCTCAAACACTTCAAGCTGTTGTCCGTTGCCGGTGCCTATTGGAGAGGGAGCGAAAAAAACAAGATGCTCACTCGCGTTTACGGAACAGTATTCCCATCTAAGCTTGAACTTGAAGACCATTTGAAAAGGCTTGAAGAGGCCAAAAAAAGGGACCACCGGAAGCTTGGTCGAGATTTGGATTTATTTGCTTTTTCTGACCTAGTCGGAAAAGGCTTGCCATTGTGGACTTCAAAAGGTACAACCATAAAACGAGTTCTTGAAAGGTTTATTGTCGACGAAGAGTTGAGCCGAGAATATGAGCACGTGTCTACCCCCCCAATCGCAAAAGTCGATTTGTACAGGACGTCCGGACACTATCCTTATTACAAGGAAACAATGTATCCGCCGATGAAGGTTGACGATGAAGAATTGATATTGCGACCAATGACCTGTCCGCATCACTTTGCCTTATTCAAAACCAGACCGCGTTCCTACCACGAAATGCCGGTACGTTTTGCCGAAATCTCACCCCAATTTAGATATGAGAAAAGCGGTGAGCTTACCGGCCTCATTCGCGTCAGGACATTCCTATTGACGGATGCCCATATAATTACCCCCAAAGAACAGGCCAAGAAAGAGATTTTAGGAGTTCTCGACCTTATAGACTATGTCAACAAGGCATTGGGACTTAAGGCAGGTGTAGATTACCGCTACAGACTGTCTCTCGGAGACCGTAAAGAGGATAAGAAATATTATAAGGATGACGCTATGTGGGATTACTCGGAAAATATCTTAAGAGAAGTCCTTAAGAATCAAAAGGTGCCGTATTTCGAGGCCGAAAACGAGGCTGCCTTCTATGGTCCGAAGATTGACGTCCAGATGAAAAATGTCAACGGCAAAGAAGACACCGCTTTTACCATCCAATATGATTTCGTTATGCCTAAAAGATTCGAGTTAAGGTTTATAAATAAAGAGGGACAAGAGGAAGAACCCGTCGTCATCCACAGAGCATCACTTGGCGCATTTGAACGCACGATCGCTTTTCTTATTGAACATTATGGAGGGTCCTTGCCTTTGTGGCTTTCACCTGTTCAAGTATCAATCCTCCCTATTTCAGATAAATTTCAGGACTATGCTGGTAACATAAAGTCCGAGATGCTTAAGAAGGGTATACGATGCGAAGTCAATTCTCAGAGCAAGACGCTGGGAGCCAAGATTAGGGAAACGACATTGCAAAAGATTCCATACATGGTTATAATTGGGGAGAAAGAACAAAAGGACAACGTTATCAGTGTAAGAACCCGCGAAGGAAAGGATTTGGGACAAATAACCGTCGCGGAGTTTATTAATAAACTAAAAAGCCAAATTGAGAACTTTTCATAGACAGCCTTATCGTCCGAAGAAGTTTTATTTCATAAACCACAGGATCGAGGCCAATGAGCTTCGCGTCATTGATGAGAAGGGCGAACAGGTAGGCGTCATGGATAAATCCGAAGCTATGAGGCAGGCATTGGAGAAGGAGGTTGATTTGGTGTTGATCGCCCCTCAGGCCAAGCCTCCGGTCGCCAAAATTATCGATTTCAAGAAGTTTCTTTACCAAGAGGAAAAGAAAGAAAAAGAGGCTAAGAAAGGCATCAAGAAAAGCGGCTCAAAGGACATATCATTATCGCTTTTTATCGGAGTAGCCGATTTAGTGAGGCTTGAGAACAAGGGAAAAGAGTTTCTTAAAGAGGGTTATCAGGTAAGAGTAAACTTGCTGTTGAGGGGACGTGAAGTCGTCAAAAAGCCAATGGCTTTTGACCTGGTAAACAAGTTTATTGCCAGCTTGGGCGAGGTGAACGTTTCCAAACCCCCACGTCTTGAGGGTCGAGTTATAAGAGCCGTTGTCGCCAAAAAAAAGTAAACCTCTCCAAAACATGCCAATAATGAAAAGTTTATGTTATAATATTTTCTTGACATATGGCAAAAAATAAGCAAAGAACTAGAAAATCAGCTTCAAAAAGATTTAAGGTAACCGGCGGGGGTAAATTACTCCACCGCTCAAAGGGTTTCCGTCATTTGAGGGGCAAAAAGTCCAAAAGGACTTTGAGAAGGCTCAAACTGATGAAGGAAACCGTCGGAACCAACAAGAAAAAGTTAATGAAAATGTTGGGAAAATCATAAAATAATATGGTAAGAATTAAGGGAGGAACAAATACACGAAGAAGGCATAAGAAAGTTCTTAAACTGGCTAAGGGTTTTTGGATGACCCGCCACAAACAGTTCAAGAAAGCCAAGGAAGCGGTTCTTCATGCCGGAGAATACGCTTTTATGGGTCGCAAAAGAAAGAAAAGAGATTTCAGACAACTTTGGATTACGAGGCTTAACGCCGCCGTCCGAGAACTTGGAATGACCTACAGCAAGTTTATAAAAGCCCAAACCACAAAAAAGATCGCCCTCGATCGTAAGGTTCTGTCACAGATTGCGATTGACTACCCAGAAGCTTTCAAAAAGATTGTCGAGCACGTAAAGTAATCTTTATCTTCATAAACTAGATCATCATCGAGCCTAAGCGGAATAAAGCGACTAAAATAATTCCATAAATATTTGAGCACAAATAATTGCCCAAATGTCGTATAATTTCGATATGATCGATATAAATAGTTATAAAGAACGGTTTCTTAAAGAACTAAATGAAGTCCCAACTTCGGATAAACTAAATGAACTACATATAAAGTACCTCGGTCGAAACGGTCTTATAAACGAACTTTTGAGTAAAATAAAGGACGTCGAAGCGAGCGAAAAAAAACAGTACGGGACATTAGTTAATACTTTTAAAACGGAGGCCGAGTTAAAGTTTGCGGACAAGAAGGGAAAGTTTGCTTCTGAAAAAACCACGGAATATTTCGACAAAACCATGCCCGGGAAGAAATACCCGAAAGGTAGCTTACACGTTGTGTCGTACGCAATTGAGGAGATCTCGAGGATCTTTGAAAAAATCGGTTTTATACGGGTTTCCTATCCAGAAGTTGATTGGGAATATTCTGCATTTGAAGCTTTAAACATGCCCAAAGGTCACCCGGCACGCGACGATTTTGAAACCTCTTTTATAGATTTACCACCTGATTTGAAATTTGGGAAGATGGTATTAACGCCTCACACATCAAACGGTCAGAACCGGGAAATGAAAAGGGTCGGTAAACCCCCCATTAGAATGATTAATATCTCCAAATGCTACAGACCTAACTGGGATGCTACCCACACTCCGATGTTTTTCCAGTTTGAGGGACTCTGCGTTGATAAAGGTATCAACATCACTCATCTTAAAGGAACGCTCGATCATTTCGCGAAAAAATATTTCGGTGAGGGGACTCAGACCCGTCTAAGACCACACCACTTTCAGTTTACCGAACCTTCGTTTGAGGTCGACGTTACCTGTACGGTTTGTAAGGGTAAGTCTGAAATAGAAGGGAAAAAGTGTAAGGTCTGTAAGTCCGGTTGGCTTGAACTTGGCGGCACCGGCATAGTTCACCCCAATGTCTTGAAAGAAGGCGGGATCGATCCTGATGAATTTACAGGTTGGGCGTTTGGATTCGGAATAGAGCGCGTCATTATGATGAAATACGGGCTTGACGACATCAGGCACTATTACGGAGGGGATATTAGGTTTTTGCAACAGTTTTAATATGAACATAAAAATCACCGACAAATGGTTAAGGGATTACCTGGAAACAGATGCTAACCCTAAAGAAATCCAAAAATACCTGTCATTATGCGGTCCATCGGTTGAACGGGTCGAGGACTATGAAGACGACAAGGTATATGATATTGAAATAACCTCAAATAGGATTGACACGGCATCTGTTATAGGGGTAGCCCAAGAGGCGCTTGCAATCCTGCCTATGTTTGGTAAAAAGGCCAATCTTAAAGTTAACCCTTTGCTACAGTACAAACTTTCATCAATTCCCAAAAACGACAATTCACCATTGAAGGTTGAAATCAAGGAAAAGAGTCTTTGTTCACGGTTTACGGCCATTTTGTTTGATAACGTTAAAATAGGCCCCTCTCCTGAGTTTGTTTCAAAGAGACTCAAAGCCGTAGGGATCAAATCCATAAACAACGTTGTCGATATATCAAACTACCTGATGGTCACCTTGGGCCAACCCGTCCATACTTTTGATTTTGACAAGATCGGACAGGGTAAAATGATCATGAGGGAGAGCCTGAAAGGTGAGAAGATCACAACCCTTGACGAAAAAACCATCACTCTTCCAGGTGGAGATGTCGTCATTGAAGACGGCAATGGCGATATAATCGACCTTTGCGGAATTATGGGTGGATATAACTCAGCTATTTCTGACAAAACAACCCGGGTCCTGCTTTTTGTCCAAACCTACAACAAGGAAAAGATCAGGAAAACGACTATGTCGACAGGTCAAAGGACAATTGCCGCCACCTATTTTGAAAAGGGATTGGACGAAGAAAGGGTAGAGGCCACGACCGTGTACGGAGCCGAGCTGCTTGGGAAATATGCGGAGGCCAAGGTCGCATCAATTGTCTACGACATATTCCCGTCACCTTATGTAGGGCACGAGATTGAGGTTGAACTCGAATACTTCGACCGAATGCTCGGAGTGAAGCTCAAGGAAAATGAGGTCAAAATCATGCTTGTCCGACTAGGATTTAAGGTCAAGCCATCAGACAACGGCAAGATCAAGGTGATAGTGCCACCCTACAGAAAGTATGATGTCTCTATAAAGGAAGATCTGCTTGAGGAAGTCGCCAGAATCTACGGCTACCACAACGTTGACTCTGTTTTATCACCTTCAGTTTATGTTGAACAACCAAAGGAAATGGAAGACTTATTTATATATCAGAACCGAATAAAGCTGTTTCTTAAACATTTAGGTCTTAACGAGATCATTAACTACTCGATGGTCGCTCTTAATCTTATTGAACAGTTTGGCCTCGATCCTAAAAGTCATTTGAGGTTAAAGAACTCTATTTCAACGGATATTGAGTACTTAAGAACCACAATAACGCCTTCTTTATATAAGAACGTTAAAGATAATGGAGGTAAAAAAGACACGCTTAAGATATTTGAGTTTGGAAAGGTCTATCTAAAAAAAGATAAGGATTTACCAGACGAAGTGTATAGGCTCGCTCTAGCCTCAAGTACAAGCTATTTTGACCTCAAGGGGATAATCGAAGCGCTTTTTAGGGAGTTGAATATCGAGCGGGTTGTTGATTACGAAATAACCGAAAAAGACGGAGTATTCATGGTAGAGGTCGATCTTGATCGATTGATCCAGGCTTCAAAGCCTTTCCCAACCTATAAGCCGATAAACCAGTACGCCGTCATTAAGCTCGATAAAACTTTTGAGTTGACCGAAAAGCTCACTTACGAAGAAATCACCAATAAGGCAAGGAAATCCGACCTATTAACCGATTTTGAGGTGCTATCTCTTTTTAAAAACAGACTTACCCTAAGATTTTACTACTCCTCAATAAGTCGCAATATAACTGAGGAAGAGGCAAAAAAAGAGCTCAATAAAATCTGAAACTATAAGACTCACATTTTCCACATAATGATTGCTAAATGAAGCTA
>DJWA01000012.1 GCA_002440905.1 Candidatus Roizmanbacteria bacterium UBA6242
ATTAGTATATATGCTTCCAACTATGGGCAAAAATAAGCTATGTATTTTTAATAACAAATCAGTTCAATAGTATTTGCTATTATTTTCCCCAGATAGTCAAAAGCGGGGATAAGTGTCTCCACTGCTATTATGGTATTTGGAAGTCGACCCCTGGTTGCTATTAACCTTATTTAACGAGACAGGCTTAGGGTATATATTTCTCCAGCCCCATGCGATTTGAGAATGCGGGATGCCTCATATACAGTTGCTCCGGTAGTGACGACGTCATCAACGATGATTATTTTCTTATCTCTTATCCTAACGCCAGGCCTCAAACCAAATACTCCACGGATGTTTTTGTAGCGTTCACGTCTTGATTTGAGCTCCGCCTGTGGTGTGACGTTGTTTTTGCGCGTCAAATAATTAGCTGTCTTAAGCCCCAAAACCGAGGAAAAAAACTTGGCCAGTATCAAAGCCTGGTTGAATCCTCTTGTATTAAGCTTAGAAGTGGAAAGTGGTATGGGTTGGATCAGGGCTCCTGAGAAGACCTTTTTAAACTTAAGGAGCCCTTCCAGGTGTTCGGGTGTTATATTATTTAACAGTTCGTCAAGTATTCCGCGGGCCAGACGGTATTTGACGTTTTTGACGATTTTCTTCATAAACGGGTTATATTCGAAAATCGAGACCGTGGCAACGATGTTCAACCTTTGTAGACACCCGGGGTGGGTTAGACTGTCGCCGCTTACTTTTCCACACCACAGACATACCCCTCTTATGATTGGGGTTATTTTCTTGAAACACTTCGGACATATGTAAGCTCCAATGAAGCCGCATCCGACGCAAAACTTGGGATAGAGTAAGTCCTTAAGACTCATAGCCTTTATACCACTATAGCAGGATTTTTCACCTACTTTTGTACACAAATTTAAAGGCATATTGTAATAAATTTATCGAAAAAAATATTTTGAGGCTAAAATGAAAATCAGAAAAAATCTGATATAGTTTTTATATATTTTGACCTCTTGAAAACCCACGAGTTGTGTTATAAATTTTTAAAGTACACTAGATAAAGGAATTGTAAATTATGCACTGTGTTTTCTGTTCACATTCCGACACCGAGGTCATAGAGACCAGAATTTCGGACGACGGAGGGGTAGTCCGCCGACGCCGGTCGTGCTCAAAATGTAGTAAAAGGTTCACGACATACGAGAGGGTCGAGGAACTGCCGATCCTGGTTGTAAAAAGGGATGGCCGTCGTGAACGGTTCGACCGCGAAAAGTTGCGGGGCGGACTTTTGAAATGTACGGAAAAGACGGTGGTTTCGGCAGCCCAGGTTGAAGACATAATCGGCAAGGTTGAAAGCGAGTTGAAACAAAAGGACACAACGGAAGTAGAAAGTAGTACAATAGGAAACCTGAGCGCACGCCATCTGAAAAAAATCGACAAGGTAGCCTACATAAGATTCGCTTCGGTTTTCAGAAGATTTGTTGACTTGGAGGATTTTGAGAAGGAATTGAAGAAGTTGTCTTAAATTATCAAATTATTAATATAGTTCTACTATGAAACTGACAGGGATAGCGGAAAAAGTCTTCTTGGATAGGTATTCGTTAAAAGATAAAAAAGGGATTCCAATGGAGAAAAAGCCAGAGGAAATGTGGGGAAGATTGGCTAAGGCCGTGTCGGCCGTTGAAAAGAAAACCAAACAAAAGAAATGGGAAAAAGACTTCTATTCTATATTGAAAGACTTTAAATATGTCCCCGGAGGCCGCATACTGTCGGGCGCCGGAACCGGATTTGCCGTTTCCTTCTATAATTGCTTCGTCATTCCGTCACCTCAAGATTCCCGCGGCGGGATTCTTGAAACCTTGAGGCAGATGGTCGAGATCATGGCTCGCGGAGGTGGGGTTGGAATCAACCTGTCATCCTTAAGGCCTCGCGGAGAGCGCGTCAACAAAGTAAATGGTTTTTCATCGGGTCCCTGTAATTGGGCGGAACTCTTTTCCGTTGCTACAAAAGACATTATTCAGCAAGGCGGCACAAGACGTGGCGCCTTGATGCTTATGCTTTGGGACTGGCATCCTGATATCGAAGAATTCATTACCGTCAAGCAGGACCTCCATCGCATAAACGGTGCAAATCTCTCGCTTAACGTTTCCGATTCCTTTATGGACGCAGTGGAAAAGGATGCCGATTGGCCATTGTTATTCCCGGACACCAAAGACCCGGAATATGACGCCAAATGGACGGGCGATATTGAAGCCTGGAAAAAAATGGGTAAGAAGATTATCGTCCATAAAATTGTCAAGGCAAGAAAGATCTGGGATCTTATCGCCGAGGCGGCCTGGAAATCTGCCGAGCCCGGAGTTGTCTTTATGGAGAGATACAACAAAATGTACAACAACTATTACTGGAACAAGATCATCGCCGTCAATCCCTGTGGCGAGGAAGGACTACCCGCTTGGGGCGTCTGTAACCTGGGTTCAATCAACCTATCGGCGCTTGTCAGAGGCGGGGATATCGATAAGCAAGGCACATTTGACTTTGCCGCCCTCAAAAAGATCGTGTCCATTGCCGTCAGATTCCAGGACAACGTTGTAGATATGGATCCTTATGTATTCCCAGGCATCAGAAAAACTCAACTTGAGGGAGAGCGAAGAATCGGATTGGGGACAATGGGCCTAGGTGACACTCTCATAAAGCTTCATATGCGTTACGGGTCGTCCGAATCGTTGGAATTTATAGACAAGGTATACAAATTGATCAAAGACGAAGCCTATAAGGCCTCGTCGCTTTACGCCAAGGAAAAAGGCAGCTTTTCCAAATTCAACGCCAAGCTATATCTTGACGGAAAGTTTGTGAGCCAGGTCTCAGAAGAAGCCAAGAAATCAATCAAAAAAAACGGGATAAGGAATTCGCTCCTCCTAATGCAGGCTCCAACCGGGTCAACTTCCCTTATGGCTGGTACAACTTCGGGAATAGAGCCGGTTTACGAGTTTGAATTTATGAGACACGACCGCTTGGGCGATCACGTCATCCGCCACCATCTTTATGAAGCCTGGTTTAAAAAACACGAAAAGGAGATAAAGGACGGCAAGGTCCAAAGACCAGACTGGTTTGTGTCGGCCAATGACCTGACTCCTGAAGACCACGTCAGGGTACAGGCGGCCATCCAAAAACATGTCGATGCGTCAATATCAAAAACAGTCAATGCTCCCAAGACCCATACAGTCGAGGACGTCAAAAGACTTTACACCTTAGCCTACAAGTTAGGCTGCAAGGGGATCGCTTACATGAGGGACGGTTCGCGCCCGGGAGTTCTGGAACGCAAGGAAGAGAAAAAAGAAGAGGTCAAGGAAGTTGTCCAGGCGCCTTCTTACACGATAAAACCCCGACCAATGGTTGTTCGGGGAGCAACGTATAAAATTCAGACTCCGGTTGGGATGGCTTTCATTACCTTAAACACCAACGGAGGCGATCCGCCAGAGCCATTGGAAATGTTCATTACCGTCGGCAAGGCTGGAACAGATGTTTATGCCATGGCCGAAGGATTGGGGAGAATGATATCTGTTGCCTTGAGGTTCTCATCCCATCTACCGGTTGCCGAGCGTGTCCACGAAATCATTGACCAACTTCGAGGAATAGGTGGAGCCCGTTCCAGCGGATTTGGAAAGGATAGGATAAGAAGCCTGCCCGATGCTGTCGCTAAGGTATTATCTATGCATTACGGTTTAAACGGCGAAGCAAAGCAGTATAACGGAAACGGGGTTGCTCATAATGAACCCGAAAAACGCCCCGAACCCAAGCTTGTAGCTTCCCAGCCGAGCTTGATTCAACCGGCCGTTGCCAAGTCAACCTCGTTTGATATCTGCCCCTCCTGCGGAGAGGCATCCTTAGTCCACGAGGAAGGCTGCAAGAAGTGCTACGGATGCGGATATTCCGAATGTTGAGAAGCTTATGCCAATATATACAAAAACCGGGGACGGCGGAATGACTTCCCTTTATGGTGGAAAGAGGGTTCTGAAGTCAGATAGCCTCGTTGAGGCATATGGGACAGTCGACGAACTCTCGAGCTTTATGGGGTTGACTGTGTCAAAAATCAGAAGCACCAAAGATCGCAGCTTTTTAATCTCCATACAGAAAGACCTCTACCTGATAATGGCCAGTCTATCCGGGACAAATACAGATCTTACTTTCCTTGATCCCAGAATAATGGAGTTTGAAAGGGCTATTGACCAATACGACAAAAAACTACCGAAGCTTACGAAGTTTATTATTCCGGGAGGAAACGAGGTGTCGGCGCTTTTCCAGGTATTACGGGTATTAACAAGGCGGGCTGAAAGAAAAACGGTCGCACTTGATGACGGCCGGTATCTCCTACCAATAAAATATCTAAACCGACTTTCCGACCTGTTTTTCACCATGGCCAGATCTTACAACCGCAATCGGGAAATTGTTCTATAATGAAACACTCATGAAAAAAATATTGTTGGTTATCATACTTGCTGCGCTTGTTTTTGCCGGGTTGTCTTATATCAGCAAAGATAACGGAAAGATAACCGGGGAGGCGACCTCGGCTAGGACTATCCCGGTTGAGATGAAGATTCAGAACGGACAAACATTGAAATCCAACGTAAGTGCAGGTCTGACGGCTCTTGAATATCTTGAAACCCAAGTCAAGGTTAAGACAAAAGGGGAAGGTGTAAACGCTTATGTAGTCGCTATAGGCGACCTTGAGGTTAATGCCGATAAAAATGAGTTCTGGTCATTTTACATAAATGGTAAAATGGCAGAGGTCGGCGCCGGTAGTTACAAATTGATGCCCAACGATAAAATAGAATGGAAAATAGAAAACTTTTAAAAAAGGTCTTACCCTATCTGGTTATTGTCGTTTTGGCGGCCATCGCTCGAATAATTCCCCATGCGCCTAATTTTGCTCCGATTGCAGGACTAGCCATCTTTACCGGATACCATTTCAAGAACAGATATACCTGGGCTGTACCCATCGCTGCCATGGTGGTATCGGACTTCATAATTGGTTTTCATTCAACCGTTCCGTTCGTTTATGCGAGCTTTATAGTCATGTCTCTCATCGGCACATATATGAAAAGTAAAAATGCTTCGTCATTAATTTTTGTAAGTATGGTGTCGTCGGTGTTGTTTTTCCTGGTAACCAATTTCGGCGTATGGGCCGTCGGCTCGATGTATGTCAAAAACATGAGCGGACTTTTACAGTCATACACCATGGGTCTTCCATTTTTTAGGAACACGGTACTAGGCGATCTTTTTTATACTTTCTCATTTTTCTACGGCTTCGAATACTTACGGCTCCTAGCCGATAGGAAAAACCTTTTGGGTAAGCCCGCTTAAAGGTTGAAATCGGTTATAATGATTTTATGGCTAACAATTTCACTGCGATTACCGATTTACTGAAAAAAAACAATAAAAATCAACCGGTCGGTTCGGTATCACATTCCAAAGAAGCCGAACCCGGCGCCGATTTTTCCCAGATAAAGGAGGTTGTCGAACACGAACCCGAGGTCGAAGTCGAGAAATTTGTGACCCCGCGCGCCGAGTCGATAGAGCTCCCCCCGGATCTTAAAAAACTCGGACTTCAACCCGCCTCAACCACCCAGTTTCCGACGCTTCAGAATGTTAAATTGCCGATAAGCGACGAAAAGGTCGTCGTCGGTATGCATGCTCCGGTAACTTCATCAATTCGTTGGCTGGCAACTTTTGCCGTATATCTTTTGGCAAGAGCTCATCTCGGTTTGAAGGTAGTTAAAGGAAAAGTTGTTAGAGTGATGAAGACTTAAGCTACTTTTTTTATCTCGGCGACAAATCCCTCTTTGCCCATAGCTCCGACGAACTGGTTGACGGGAGTTCCGTCCTTGAAGATTACGAAGGTTGGGATAGAGAAAACAGAATAGTTTTGAGCCAATTCCGGATTTTCGTCGACATTGATTTTTATGAATTTTATGTCTTTCATCTCTTCCGCAAGCTCTGAGATTATGGGGCCGGTCACTTTGCAAGGTCCACACCATTCGGCATAGAAATCAACAAAGACCTTACCCTTGTGATCGAGGACTTCCGCCTTGAAATTATCTTTGTTTGCAGTTGTTAATGCCATAGCAGAGTAAATATTAAAACAAATATTTTTTAATTGCAACCAGAAAAATTAGACCGTTTTTTTATTCCTTTGAAACGCCCTTTTTAATTTTTTTAGATTTTGGTTCAAAGGTTGAAGGGCCTAATTAATACGAGTTTTTTTACAATAAAAAGATTTTTTTAGACGAGATTTTAGCGGATTTGGCGTTAAAGCCAAATCGGTCATATTCCGAACGGGAATTTTGCTTATTGACAAGGTAAAAAAAATTAACTATTATTTGGGTATGTTAAATCTATTTACCTTGCTATCTCAAACTCAACCCAGTACCGACGTTGGGAGTATTTCTTATTCAAACGTTAAACTTGGTTTTCAGATCCCATCATTTGACGCTGTTTTGACTTTTATAATCCGCGGCTTTTTTATTGTTGCCGGTTTAGTCGCCCTACTTTATCTTCTCATGGGTGCTTTAGCTTGGATCACGTCAGGCGGAAACAAAGAAAATGTTGATAAAGCCCGCGAAAAAATCCAAGCGGCTTTGATCGGTGTCATTTTAGTGTTTGTCGTCTTGGCGATAGTCGGAGTTGTAGAAAACATGCTAAATCTTGGTCTGGGAGTCACCAGAGAAATTGTTTTCCCGAAACTAATTAACTGAAAATTATCGCATCCCCATGAATCTATTTCTTCCCGCAATGGCAGTCTATGCTCAAATCCAGGACTGGGGTCCGGCAACCGGTACGGGTGGCTGTATGGTTGACGGCGTTCCTACCCTTAAATGTCTTGAAATAGTCTTCGGTAATATTCTTTTCATGTCGACCGCTTTCATTGTTCTGACTCTTTTTGTAATGTTTATCGTCGGGTCTTTTAATTACTTGACTTCATTTGGAAATCCTGAGAAGGTCAAGAAGGCTCAAGGAACATTGAGGCTTGCAGTTGTTGGGTTTATGGTTTTCATAGGCGCTTTCCTGATCTTGAAGATTATCGACATCCTTTTCCTTGGGAACACCGGCGCAATCTTCAAATTCGAAATAGGCGGTCCATAAAACTCCAATAAGAACTTCTTGAGGTATAGCGCTTTCAATAAATTTTTTCTTAGATTTTTTTATTGGGTAGAACCCGGAGTTACGAAAATGACCTTGACCCCTTGATCTTCTGGGATTGGGGAGGCAACCTTACTTTGATCCTTAAGGAAGTTAAAAAGGACAAAAACCAACAGAGCTAAACCGAAAGCGATAAGCACCAATCCAATGCGTTTCATAATCATTAAGATTAAAAGACTAATATTCCTTTAATATTTGGGTGAAATATGATTCACCCAAACGTTTCATAGATTGACTTTTTCTTTAACCAAAAACCTCGGTCTTTTTTGGATCTCCGTATATATTTTACCAACATACTCTCCGATAATTCCAATAGTTATGAGTTGAATTCCCCCCAAGAACATGACGGCAGTGAATAATCCCGTCCAGCCGATGACAAAAGATTCCGGGGAAATAAGTTTCATGATGAGCTCGTATATCATTCCCAAAAACCCGGTGATTCCGGCGGTGACTCCAAGGTATGTAGCGATACGCAATGGTTTGATCGAAAAGGAAGTAATCCCATCCATAGCGAAGTTAATCATCTTAAAGATTCCGTAATGGGTTTCGCCGGAAAACCTTTTTTCGCGTTCAAAATATACGTATGAGGAAGGATATGATCCCCAGGAAACCAGACCCCTCAAGAATCTGGATTGCTCCGGAAGTTTGTTCAAAAAGTCAACCACTTCCCGGTCCAAGAGTCGGAAATCTCCGACATCCTGCGGGACTGAAGTGTCTGACAAAAAGTTTATAAACCGGTAGAAGAATTGAGCGGTTATTTTTTTAAAAAACCCATCAACCTCTCGTTTGGATCTTTTGGCGTAAACGACCTTTGATCCGTCCTTCCATTTTTCAACCATCTTAGGAATGATCTCGGGCGGATCCTGAAGATCAGAGTCCATAGATATGACGGCATCGCCGCGGGCTACCTCGTATCCGGCCGTCAGAGCCATCTGGTGTCCGAAGTTACGATAGAAACTTAATAGTTTAACGTTCTTGTTACTATTGACCTGTTTCTTGATCGTCTGGACGGTTTTGTCGTGAGACCCATCGTCGACAAAAATGACTTCATAGTCGAATTGTTTGACTGCGGGAATAAGTCTTTTTAGGAGCGGGAGAATATTGTCTTCTTCGTTGTAGACCGGAACGATAACCGAAACCAAAGGATTGTTCATGCTTTTATTATAGCATTTGTTACGGGGCCGGGAGTCGAACCGCGGTCTAGGAGATTATGAGCCTCCTGTGCAACCGTACACTACCCCGTATTTGAAAAGAACATCTCTATTATATCATTTTATATCATCCGACGGCCCTGATTTTTCATAAGTGATTCAATGCTTTTGTATAATAATTGTATGGATATGCCCGCACAAACGGATGAAGCCTCAAGACAATTAATGCTTATTGCCCAACGCGAAGAGACCAAGAAAATATTTGAAGTCCCCGTGGGGTCGTTCCTTGAAGAAATAATCGAGCGAGGTGAAGAATTTGAAAACCATGATCCAACCGTAGACAAACCCGATCCCTACACAATTCATCAAAGGATATTTAAGGTCAAGAATCTTTTGGGGGAAGATGAGAGAACCGTTATCGTTGATACCCTCAAAAAGGACGGGTTAACCAAAACAACATTTTCTATGGTCAAAATGACTGCCGACAAACGGGCCGCCAATCGTTTGGATATTTTTTACTCTCAATATTCCGACGGTAAGCCGTCGGTTGTTTCTGTTTATGCCGCGCCATCTGGTCAACTTTATGGAGTCGCTTTTGATCTGGATTCTCAAAATAAGATAGGTGTGATAGACGACACATCACGATTAAGAGGTGCTGTCCCTGTCGATCTTGAAAAGGCGCCTTCGGAATTTAAATTGTTTGATGGAATGAAAATAGATGGATTGAAGGCAAAGCCCAATAGTCTGGCGTTTAATATAGATAAATTTCCTTATCCCCAATCTCAACCGACACAAATAACCATTCCAAGGGTTCTCGGTAGGCAGTCGATCACTTCATAAACAAATCAAACCACTGCTTCCAATTTGGAGCGGGCGTCGGGGTTATCTTTCTTGGGGCAGGAGTTGGTGACGGGAGGATGAGAGCGATCTCGTCCGGTTTCAAAAGATTGAGATCGTTTCTTATGGTTTTCTCGACTTCGGTTACCGATTTTTTCTTGACCATCTCTGTCTTCAGCTCGACATTCTTTTTTTTCTCCGCCTCGTAATCATGGCGGTAGTCGTCAAAGAACTTCATCTTGTCTTTGTAGTTGAAGATACTTTTCAACAAAGAAAAAAGCAGGAAAAATATAAGGAATATGGCAAGAGTTGTCTTGACCTTTCTCATAAGAAGATTATATACCCTAATTTAACCCAAGTTTATTTTTGTTCGGAGCATGGGCATTATCCGTCCCGGATCGGCTTTGGATTTTAATTTCCCCATGACAACCCCGATGACGGCTTTGGGATTAGTATCAACGAGCGATTTGTTTTCTTCAAGGATCTTATCCATTTCGGCGGCAAGCTCTTCGTCAGATATTTCCTTGGGGAGGTATAATGAGACAACTTCAAGTTGTTTTTTGTTTTCCTCAACCAACTCCAGGCGGTTGCCCTTGGTGAAAGCATCGATTGATTCCTTGAGTTCTTTTGCGAACTTTTTGAGGACGGCCAAAACCTCCTCGTCACTCAATTCCGACTTCTTCTCGATCTCGCGGTTTTTGACCTGGGAAATGACAAAGCGGATAACGGTCAGGCTCACCTTATCTCCCGATTTCAAGGCTTTGATCTGGTCGTCTTGCAATTTTTGTCTTAACATACCATAATTATAAGACACTTTGATTAAAAAACCAAAGTATTGAAAGGATATATTAGTCTTTTATCAAAGACATAAGACCAAAAGATCTATGGGAAAAAAAACCACCAAGGACATTTCGACCCTTATCCAGTCGTTCCAGTCCTTCATAAAAAACAAGCCCAAGACGGAAGCGATGTACAGGGAGTTAAGGATGATGAGGTTTAAGATCAAACCGATTCAGGGAGATCTTTCGGCCGTTGACCTTAAGGATGAGCGGTTTATCGAGACTCTTTGGAGTCTTGGCAAGCTTGATGAGTTTTTCCAGATGGAATACCCGAAGCTTACTCCAAAAAACAAAGAATTATTCCTTAAAATATTTGACGATCTGTACCACAAGTACCAGAAGGAGTTAAATAGTGTCAATATATATAAAGGCCGAACTACCGAAAAGAATAAGGTGCTCGAGATGGAAATATTCAAGGAAATAAAGAACAAAAAGATCAACTGAAATATGAAAAAATTCCCTGTTGTCCTCGATCTTGAAACAAAACACACTTTTCGAGAATTTTCAGAACCCCGCGACTTGGGGATAACGGTTGTTGCCATTTACGATTACGCCGACAATACCCCCAAAGTATTTACGGAAAAAGAGCTCAATAAACTTTTTCCGATCCTGGAATCCGCCTCATATGTAATCGGTTACAATGTCCGGAACTTTGACGTGCCGGTCCTCCAGGGGTACTACCCCGGAAATGTTGAGAACTTCCCCCTTTTTGACATCATGGATGACGTCAGGGAAAAGATTGGTCGGAGGTTGTCATTAAACGAACTCATAACGACAACACTTGGCAAGAAAAAAACCGGCCACGGACTCCAGGCGATTGAGTTTTACAAGGAGGGTCGCTGGGAAGAGCTTAAGAAATACTGCATGGACGACACGATGCTGACGAAAGAACTCTTCGAATACGGCATGAAGAACCAGGAAATATTTTATCTTAACGAGGTCGGTAAGATTTCAATAAAGGTCGACTGGAAGAAATATCTTGAAAGTCAGGAGTCAAACGACATGCCCTTAACCCTCCCTTTTTGACAATGCTTCTGCTTTATCTGCCAAATACTAGAGTTAAAAGTATAAGGATAGACAGAACGACATAGACATACTTCATCTTGTCTTTAAGCTTTTTGAAAAGGAGAAACGAATATATCATGGGGAGAGCTACTGCAATAAGGATGCTTCCAAAAACAACATAGGGTGCATTCCAAAGAAAAAAAGACTCGGCAAGAATCGCCGACCCGACAAGAGCGAAAACCCGTCCTCCGTAATAGTGGGTCTTGTTCCAGTTCTCTTCATTTGACAAGGTCCAGGGGACTCTTATTCCAATGAAATAGTTTTGCTTGAGTCGGGGAAGGACAAGTCCAAGGACTATGAAAAGCAAACCCATTCCGAAAAACATCATTGGCATTATGTCCGACTGCGGGTTCAGGGCAATGTAGAAAATAATAAATTGCATGTAGGTCAGGAAAGCAATTATAGTGGTCTGGATTAGGTGCCACTCCCGATTAAAGGATTTGTAGTTGTTTTTTTTCGGGTCAAGAAAAGGGAGGATCTGGTAGAGAAGGAATATGAAAAGCGACATGCCCGGCATAATCCAGACGGCAATGTTTTTAGGCATCAGGCTGTCGACTTCACCTAAGAAATTCCAGTGCATGGGAACCATATCGGGAAGTCGGGGAAGATAAAAGAGAGAGGCTACAAAAGATATGGCAATGAGAAAGAAGTTTATCCATTTCATACTTCCCTAGGATAATCCCGGAGCAACTATTTGTCAAATCTTGCCCGAGCCCATTCCATATCTAGGCGTTCGTTATATAAAACCGCCTTGTCAAATTCCGTACTCGCCAAATTATCTTCACCCTGTCTCTCATAAACAAGACCCCTCAAAACATAAAGCTCGGAAAAAGCTCGATTCTCGTTTCCGAGAATTTTATCCGTCATAGATAAAACCCTGTCATAATTGCCAAGGGCGAAATATGCCTCAATTGGTTCCGTTTGGTACCAAAGAGTTCTAAATGAAAGCAGCGTTTCTATCTTCTCATATTCCAAAACCGACTCGGAATAATTGCCGATATTGAAATAGGCGACCGACAGGTTCAGTCGGGCATAGATATCTTCAGGATTTTGCCCCAACTGTTGTTTTGCCCGATCGACTGCTTTCTGCCAGGCGACCTTCTCATCAACGTTCTCTCCCAATATGTTTTCGACAATTTCTTTTTTATCCGGTGTCGCCAAAACAAGGTATTCGTAATTGAACTGCTTCCAGAGGAGATCAAAATCCAGGTAAGGATACCTCAAGTCCCGGCCTTGCAAAGAATCGTCCTGGATAATCTCTCCTGTTGAATCGTCGTACCCTTTAACGACTCGATAATGGCCGATATCCTCACTCGTAGTCAAGAGTGTGCGGGCGATGACAGGGATATCATAAGCGATCAATTGTTTGATCAATTCCATGTTACCGTTTGGCCGATGGTAGGGAACAAGCTTGTACTCTTTAGATTTCTCGGCCAATTCTTCAAGAGTCACCGACTTGTCATCGTTGTCACCTTGGGGATTCTGGTATGGACGAAGCGCTTGTCCGAGTTCCCCTTGGCTTATGCTTATTCCGTAATACGACAGGGCCATTGAAAGGGCGGCCGGGCCGCAATTATTGAAGGTCTGGAATGAATGAGAACCGCCTACCAGTTCCTTTGTCAAAGGCGGTGTTGCCAAGGGATAGGGGGTGGGCGACGGTTTAAGAGTCGGAGTTGGATTTGGGGTCGATAAAATCCTAACGACAGGATCATCTACAGCAATATCCCTCTTTGTCCAAAGATAAAATACGGCCGAATAAACGACAACGGCGACAACCAGCAATAACAGGATTTTTTTACCCATATCCCCCCAATTTTAGCAGACCAAGGTAAGAGCAGGCTGAAGTTTTCAAGCTGAAAACAGGGCACTTTTCTGATATCATATATGTGTTCTTTTAAAATCCCCTGTAGCTCAATCGGTAGAGCAGGTCGCTGTGAACAATCGCAGCTTCCGGCAGAAATGCTGGATGGAAAATCGGGTGAATTCAGGGAAGTCCTGCCAAAGCGGGATAATCCTGAGCCACTCCCTAAGTCATATTAGGGAAGGTGCAGAGACTAGGTGAGTACACCCTAGAGCGTCCGACACCTAAAGGAAT
The DNA here is from genome assembly GCA_002440905.1 of Candidatus Roizmanbacteria bacterium UBA6242. Lineage (GTDB taxonomy): Bacteria > Patescibacteriota > Microgenomatia > UBA1406 > GWC2-37-13 > GWC2-37-13. The sequence goes on from DJWA01000012.1 coordinate 13,170, forward strand.
TTTATATTCCCAAGGTGATGATATAGTCCAAGCCTTAAAGTAATTTAAGGGTTCTTGTAACGACAAGGTTCGTGGTTCGAGTCCACGCGGGGGAGCATAAGTGAGAAAAGTATGATTACATCTCTTTCAGAATCTTTTCAACTTCTGTAACGTCAGGAATAATGTGTTTGACTCCCAAACTTTCTGCCTGTTCTTTGGTTAGCTGTCCGGTCAAAACAACAATCGGTCTCACTCCTGCGTTATTTGCCATCAATACGTCAGTTTCGGCATCGCCTATATAAACCGCCTCGGTGTTTTTGATGTTTTGCTTTTTTAGTATAACTTCCAACATATAAGGGTGCGGTTTGGTTTTTTCGGGAGGAATATCATCGTGTGATGTGACTATTTGGGAAAAAACGTTTGGGATATCAAACTTTGCCATTATNNCGCCTTCCACCTCGCTTAATGCGTCCAAAAAAGTATTAGCTTTAAATTTATTTTTGTAGAAAATATCACAAGCCTTATCTAATAGTTCCGGATTCTCTTTTAGAATCTCTGAAAGCTCAATTCTGAACGGTTTGCCCCATTTACTCTTTATTCTTTTGTCCAACTCTTCCTCGGATATTCTGATTCCAAGGTTTTCTACAGTCTCACGGTAACAGTCGTAGTATCCTTTCTTTGAACCTAACACGATTACGTCATCCCAGTCGAAGATAATAAGCTTGACCATATGCTTATTATAAACCTTGGGGAATGATTAGAAAAATGTATTAATTAAGATTGGGCGGGCTTAATTCGATACGCTGAAAAACTTACTTCTTACCTATTTTTCTAATTCTTATTAGTAGAATTAATTCATGAATAATAAAGCTATTTCTAGTGGTGTCGTGCACACAATCCCGGAAGATTTGTATAACGCTTTAATAAATGACCCAAAATCACTTAAACATTGGGAAGACCTGACACCCCTAGCGCGCAACGAATGGATATGTTGGGTAACATTTGTCAAGAAAAAAGAGACCAGGTTTGAGCATGTGAAAAGGGTCATTATTGAACTTAAGCAAGGGATGCGTCGTCCGTGCTGTTGGATTGGATGTATTCATCGAAAGGACAAATCAATTAGTCCTTCAGTCAAAGCGGTACTTGGCAAACGTATAAAGAACAAATAATTAATGCTATTTCTCTCTTCTGTCTTGACTATTATAGAAAATTTCTAAATAAATTTAGAAAATATATATTTATTGTTTTATCGATTGGGAGCGAGCGTGATTAATTATCACAATAATATGGTCTTAGAGGTTACCAGTATTCATTTATAAAATCTGCTAGATGTAATTTATCCTTTATCTTTTGAGCGATTATATTCAACTTACTCATAATTAACATACCCTTTTTATGAATATATGAGTGCATCAAAGATAAGCGCCCATAAAAAAATTACACCCTAAAACCAAAAAGTCGAGCAATGAATATTATTGCTGCAATCACAAGTATTAAGTGAATAATTCCGCCTCCAATTTTGAAAGCAAAACCTCCAACCCATGAGATTAACAAAATTATTATGATGATGTCGAGAATTCCCATATATTTTTACCTCCTTTCTTGGCTTTTTATTTTGTAAATGTTTCTAAACTTTTTATTGATGAAATCAATATCAGTATATGAGCATATTGAATATATAGCGGTTAATTCAATAACATCATTTTAGTAATCTCAATCACAGAATAAAAGAAAGCGATATTACTGTAGTCAAATAGGTTTAAGAATATACTTCAATCAACTAGTTAAATAAAAGCAAAATATGAGAAATCTAATAATAAAAAGCAGCAATGATAAGCTGAATATTTTTACGACTTATCGTAATCCAATATTTACTTTTATCGTTTGTCCATTATTGGCGTATGAATGTTTTTTTAACTTTATGCCCATCGCTCTTCTTTATTCAAGTCTTATAGCGTCAATTCTATTTACTATTTCATTTTTTTTACTGCTCATACCTTTTATTGAAGTATTGTCTGCTATCAAAAATATTAGCGTTTATTTTTTCTATCTGACTTTAAATTTGAATCATAAAGCCAAAGTCAGAAAGATCCTTGTAAATGTTAATTAATTGAGTCAAATATTTAATATTGCGAAACTTAATTAATCAGCATTACCTTGCGCAAATAATTATTAAAAATTAAGACTCCAATATTATGAGTACTTTACAGGTTGATCCAATAAAAGCATTCACGCTAACCAAGCTGTCTTCTCATAAAAGTAATTACAATAGTGGTATTTGGAATAACGCATTTCTAAAAAAGTTTATTACAAACAAATGGCCTTATGAAGTATATAAAGGGAGCCTTCTTCAGGACTTTTGGACAGTATTATCTTTCCGGTAGTAAGAGAATAAATCTTCATGAACATAAGGTCATCTGTGGTTGTACCACTATTGTTTTGGATGATTTATCACTTGAACCTACGCAGTTACGTAAAATCGATTGGTTATACAATAAAGTTTTAAAATCGACAATAACCTAAGACTTGGATAATAAAATATTTCTATTGCCAACGAATCAAAAATCGCCAATTTTGTTAAAAAAACGGTAAGATAGCTGGCAATACTTGACGCTGCTATGTAAATTACTTTTGGATCTAATATGAATACCTCTGATTATAGCTTTAAACCTCGCTTTGTATAAAAGCCTTTGACAAGGGGACATAAGGAGCATAGACTATATGAATATGAGTTCATATAGTTGTTGTACTCCGTCGTCCAAGGAGGTTGTAAAAATCAAAAAGATGGCGCCACTTCTGAAACTTGTCGCCGAGGAGAGCAGGCTGAAAATACTCTGCATTCTTAGCAAGAAGGACCACTGCGTTTGTGAGCTTGTGGAACATACAAAATATTCCCAAAGCCTAATTTCTCATCATCTAAAGGATTTAAAGGGCGCAAGATTGGTTAGAAGCCATAAGGCAGGACTCCGCGTCTATTATTCTTTAAACCCGTTGGGAGTGATTGTCATTAATTCGTTATTACAAATTCAAAATAAGCCTTAAGCATGAAGATTCAAGTGTTGGGTTCAGGTTGCTCTACTTGTCAAAAATTACATGAGATTACCCAGAAAGCGGTATCGGAAATGGGACTTAAGGAAAAGGTCGAGTATGTATCCGGTGCCGAAGGAATGCGGGCATTGATTGAGATAGGCTCGATGAGCAGTCCTGTCCTTGCGATAGACGGCGAGATAGCTATGTCCGGTTTTACGCCGGATGTCGAGAAGATAAAAAAAATAATTAAGGAGTGTAAAAAATCAAAAGACAAAAACTCTCAGTGTAGTTGTGGAAAGGGAGGTTGTTGTTAATTGCCTATGGATATCTTCGGACCGATTCAACTTTTTGCCGATCTTGTAACTTACAAGTGGCTTGGTATGGTTCCTCATTCATATTGGGGAGATGCCATCAATTTCTTCATCTACGATACGATTAAGATCGGTCTGCTGCTTGTTGTCATCAACTATGTGATGGCTGTGACCAGATATTATTTCCCCGTGGAAAAAGTACGCAATATTTTGATTAAAAGAAGGTGGTTCGGATTGGATTATCTTTTTGCCGCTCTGCTTGGAGTCGTTACACCCTTTTGTTCCTGTTCGTCAATACCATTATTCATCGGGTTTGTTGGAGCCGGGATACCGTTGGGAGTTACCTTTGCATTTCTCATAGCTTCGCCTCTTGTTAACGAATCATCTCTTTATCTTTTTCCGGCGATGTTTGGCATGAAAGTTACTATTATCTATAACATTGTCGGAATTACAATTGCCATGATTGGAGGATACGTCATCCAAAAGCTTGGGATGGAAAGATTCGTCAAACCGGAACTTTTGAAGTTCAAGTCGCGAAGCAAGGTTCAACAGGAGAACGGTGAGGTCTCCTTACCTATTAAGGAATTAGCCGGATACTTTTGGGATGATGGTATGAATATTACTAGAAATATTTTTCCATATGTCATATTGGGCGTTGGTATAGGTGCGCTGATCCACGGCTTTGTCCCGGCTACTTTAATTGAGAAATACTTATCGTCTAAGACCTGGTCATCGGTGCCGTTGGCTACCCTTATTGGTGCCCCGCTCTATGCCAATTCCGTAAGTATTATTCCGGTCATGGAAGCACTCGTTGGTAAGGGCGTGCCATTGGGAACAGCCTTGTCTTTCATGACGGCAATTGTTACTATTTCGATTCCCGAATCGATGATTCTCAAGAAAGTGATGAGGTGGCAACTACTGGCCGCTTTTTTCGGGATAACGATTGCTGGAATAATGGTAATGGGCTATTTGTTTAATTCAATCTTGTAAACCTGCCTTAAAGCAGAAAGACCCCTTCAGTTTTTTTGATACCATATAGTATGGTACCTTTTTCAGCTATAGTTTTATTTTCTGCCGCGGTTGTGATATTTATAATGTATTTAATAAACCGCAAAAGCAAAATTCAACTAGATAGCAAAATTAAAGATCTTGAGACCAAGCTCGGGGTCACTCAATCAGAACTTGATAAGAGTAATCAGGCGCTTGCGCAAGCGAATGAAAGAAATAAGAATGAAATTTATGCCGGCAAGATTGTTTACTCAATGAACCAAGGGGTAATCTACATAGACAAGGCCGGACTAGTACAACTTGCCAATCCTTATGCGGAGCGTTTCCTGGAGAATTTACCCGCCCAAGGCAAGTCTTACCGGGAGGTATTGAACATACTGACAAACGGCAATCGGGATTATTCTCTTTTTGACTCGGCGATGACCGGTAGGGAACAAACCCTTCCAGGGGACGCAGAAATTGTTACCCAGCGGGGAAAAATTCCTGTTAGTGGAACAATCATACCTCTTAAAGCGGACAATTCCGATTGGGCGATGGTCTTTGTTTTTGCCGACAATAGCCCGAACGTATTGAAGGCTCAGGAGCAAAAAGCCTTTTTTTCGACAGCCGCCCACGAGCTCAGATCGCCGCTTACAGCTATCCAAATGAGTGTTTTATTGTTGATTCAAAAATTCGATACCTTCAGCCGGGAAAAAGTTATCGAATACTTGACGAAAACCAGCGAAGAAATAACCTACCTAATAAACCTCGTCAACGATTTTTTGAACGTATCTCGAATTGAACAGGGAAGGATGACTGTCAATATTAAGTCTTTCAACATGGTGACTTTGACGGATGAAGTAATTAAGGATTTTTCCCTCCTAGTCAAGGAACGTAGACTTTATATAACCCACGAACCTATGGAGGTGTTGTACAGAAATGTGCTTGGAGACCCGGTTAAGGCAAAAGAAGTCTTGACTAACTTAATTAACAACAGCATAAAATATACTATTCAGGGCGGCATAACTATAACCCATGAGGTTACCAATACCACATTCATTACGAAAGTCACCGATACCGGCAATGGTATTTCTGAGGAAACCCAATCGTTACTATTTAAGGGCTTTTTCCAACTCGGGGCCGCCCGTCTTCAGTCCTCCAATAAAGGTAGCGGTCTTGGACTATACATTTCCAGAAAAATCGCCAGACTTATGCGTGGAGACGTTGCTTTGGAGAAGAGCGAGCCTGGAAAAGGGTCAACCTTTATTTTTAAATTACCCCTGGCTTCAAGTAAGTGATCGGCGTTGATAAGACCGACATAAGTATTTTTTTGACCGAACTCCGAGATTATGATTTTTATAGCCTTCTGATATAATAAACCATGAATCTTGACGGAGTCTTGATACCTTTCGCGCTGACAATAATTGCCGGGCTCTCAACGGTTGTAGGAAGTCTTATTTTCCTTTCCCGCCATTTCTGCAAAAGAAAGTTCATCGGGTTTTTTTTGGGTTTGTCGGCCGGCGTGATGATCTATCTTTCGTTTATGGAATTGTTGCCTCATGCAATTGATAACATTGGTTTACTGAGAGCCAATATATATTTTTTTGTCGGGATTGTCGTCATGGCGCTTATCGATTTCCTTCTTCCTCATCATTATCTTGAAGAAAGAGTCTGTCGGAAATACAATGTCGTTGACAGGAAACTTTTATCAACGGGATTTGTCGTCACCATGGGTCTGATGATTCATAACTTTCCCGAGGGAATGGCGGTTTTCTTGAGTTCTTTCACGGACCTAAAATTGGGACTGATTCTGGCATTTGCCGTCGCCGTCCATAACATTCCGGAAGGTATTGCTGTAGCAGCACCCATTTATCATGCTACCCAGAGCCGCGCCAAGGCAATAAAATATGCTTTTGTTTCCGGTATGGCTGAGCCTTTAGGAGCAGTTATAGCCTATCTATTACTCAAACCATATCTCGATCAAAACATCATATCTTATGTTTTTGCGATAGTTGCCGGAGTGATGGTGTATATTAGTTTTGATGAACTTCTACCGGCGTCTTTCCGGGACGAATACGGGCATAATGCAATTCTTGGAATAGTCACCGGAATGGTTCTTGTATCTATAAGTCTTATTATTCTCTAATCGGTTACTTCTTGACAGGTATGGTTAACTACGGTAATATGAATATATATTCATAATAAATGTAAGGGGGTGAGAAATATGCCAAGATTAAACGGTACCGGACCGCAAGGACGGGGAGCAAAAACGGGAAGGGGTATGGGACCTTGCGGGCAAGGGCAAAACTACAAAACGGAATTTGGTCAGGGAAGACTTTCCGGCAGATACGGATCCAAACGTAATTGGTCAAAATCTGACCTCGAGGAGTATAAGAGCGGATTAGAAAAGGAGCTGGAAGAAATAAAAAAAGAATTGGTGAAATAAATAATTGAATTTTTTACAAATTTATCTTATGCCAAGACCGAAAATAAAAAGAAGGTTGTTCTTTAGTCCTGACGTTTATTATTTTAAACCACGGGGGATACCGATGAGGCAACTTGAGGAAATTATCCTCTTACCTGACGAAGTTGAAGCAATTAAATTACATGAGGTTGATGGATTGGACCAGACGAGCGCAGCTAAAAAAATGAACGTTTCCCAACCGACTTTTGCACGGATTATCGATGCAGCCAATAAAAAAATAGCTGAAGCGATTATTAAAGGCAAAGCGATAAGGATAGAAAAAAACAAGCAACATGTTTAAAAAAATATTCATAAGTGTCTTAGGTCTTTTGTTTTTTTGGTCGGTCGCAATGTTATTACCTAATGTTTCGAAGGCCGAAAACACTTCCAAAATATATTTCTTTTATGGGCAGGGATGTCCGCATTGCGGGGAAGTGGAAGAATTCTTTAATGAAAATGACCTCTATTCGAAATATCCGGTTGAAAAAAAAGAAATATATTTTAACAGGGAAAACGCAGTCCTATTTAATAAACTGATGGATGACCTTGGAATATTAAGTCAATATCGTGGGGTACCAGCGGTTGTTATCGGGAACAAGGCCTTAATAGGAGACACGCCCATTATTACGAGCTTCATAACCGAAACCGACAAGTTTTTGAAAAGTGAAAATGTTGAGTCTAATAATAAGCAGATGGACAAAAGTACTGGAAAAAAGACCGATTTAACTTTGGCGGCGGTTATTGTGGGAAGTCTGGTTGATGCGATTAACCCTTGTGAGTTTGCAGTCTTGATAATCCTTATGACAACGATTTTGGCAACCGGCAATTCAAGGAAGGCACTCTGGGCGGGATTGGCTTTTGCCACCTCTATATTTATTTCATATTTTTTGATGGGTTTGGGTCTTTACCAGGCTTTGAGTTTAGGCAATGCTTCAGACTGGTTTTTTAAGATAGTTGGTTGGTTGGCAATCGCTTTGGGGATTTTAAACATCAAGGACTTTTTTTGGTACGGTAAGGGATTTTTGATGGAGGTGCCCTTGAGCTGGCGGCCACGCTTGAAAGGATTAATAAACTCGGTAACAAGTCCAAGAGGAGCGTTTTTGATAGGATTTTTAGTGAGTATATTTCTTCTCCCCTGTACAAGCGGTCCATACATAGTTATATTAGGAATGCTTGCCAAAAGGGTTCTAGACGTCAGAGCGATTGCCTATCTACTGATATATAATCTCATTTTTGTGTCTCCAATGCTTATAATCTCTTGGGCCGTATACAAGGGATTTGACCCCAAAACAGCCGAAACCATTAGGCAGAAACAATTGAAAACGCTACACCTAATCGCTGGGGTAGTTCTTTTGGCCATGGGAGGAGTTATTCTGTTGGGATGGGTCTGAGATATAGATGCTTACCTGTTTTGTTTTGTACGGTATTTATGTAAAAATTAGGAAAAAAATTACCCGGTAATTTTTTTAACCAATATTTTATCTATTCGGTTATGGTCCATATCCACAACTTCAAACCGGTAACCATATTTTTCGAAGTACTCTCCGGTTTTGGGAATCTTTTCAAGATGGGCGATAAAAAAACCAGCCGCAGTTTGAAAGATGCTTAGGTCTTTATTTGTCAGGTCATCAAGATGGAGCTCTTTTCTTAAGTCGTATAACGAAGTCATTCCATCTATCAGGAAAGATCCGTTTTCCCTAACCGTAATTAATGGGTCTTGGACGGTCTGAGATTTGATTTCACCGACAAGTGCCTCAAGGATATCATTGAATGTGACCAGTCCCTGGATTGTGCCGAATTCGTCAAGAACCAAGGCAATATGAATTGGTGAATGACGGAACATCTCAAGCACTTTAATTGTTTTCATTGATTCAGGCACAAGGTGTGGTTTTTTTATAATTTCCTTTAACTTATCAGCTTCAAACGAACCATCTTTGAGATAATAGGATAGTAGATCTTTTATGTGAACGACGCCAAATATTTTATCCTGCTTTCCTTCAGTAAAGATTATGCGGGAATGGTGATAATTAGATAAATAATAGTCAGGTTTCTCAATGAACTTTTCAATATTAATGACGCTCATCCGGTGCTTTGGCGTCATCAATAATCCGATTCTCAGGTCGTCCAATCTAAGAGCTCTTTCTATTAGTTTTTTTTCAGTTTTGCTAAAAATACCCATATCCGCTCCCTCCCTTATGAGTATCCGGATCTCCTCTTCGGTAATACTTGAAGTGACGGCCGATTTCAGGCCTATCAATTTGAAAACAAATTCCGTTGAGGAACTCAAGATTTTTATGACCGGTGAAGTAAAGCTTGCAAAAGCCGACATAAAGGGCGCAACTAGGGAAGCAATCTTTTCAGGATTGGAAAGGGCAATTCGTTTCGGGACGAGCTCTCCTAAAATAATTGAAAGATAGGTGATTGTGGTAATAATTATTACGAATGCGATTTCTTCATAAAACTGGCCAATGATTGGAAGAGGTTTAATTATGTTACCCACCCTTGAAGCAAATCGACCTTCACCAACGGCTCCGGCAAGAACGGTCACCAACGTTATTCCGATCTGCACACTTGACAAGAATGTGTTCGGCGCTTCAGCAAGGTTGAGGGCCATTTTTCCGTTCCGGCTTCCGCTTGAGGCCAAGTTCTTCAATCTGCTTTTTCGTGACGATACAATGGCAATTTCCGCCATCGCGAAAAAACCGTTAAATAATATAAGAGCGAGTATCAGAATAACATCCATGCATAAATTATATCATCGCTGTCCTGATATAATTTTCCCATGGACAAAAAACGTCATACTCTCCGTTGCGCGGTCTATGCCTTAATCGTTAAGAAACACAAAATCCTTCTGTCATTGAGAAAAAATACCGGGTGGATGGATGGCCGATACGGGCTTCCGGCCGGACACCTTGAAAAAGATGAGGAATTAAAAGAGGCGCTCGTCCGGGAAGTGAAGGAGGAAGTTCTTCTCAAGATCGACCCTTCTAACTTGACTCTTTGCCACGTCATGCACAGGAATGAAAAGAAAACTGACAACTTCGAGTACATGGATTTTTTCTTTAGGCTTGAATATTGGGAAGGCGAACCTAAAAACGGCGAACCCGATAAATCCGAGAACCTCGAATGGTTTGACCTGGATTCCTTACCCGATAACGTTGTTCCAAACGTAAAAGCGGGGATAGATTACTACAAAAACAAAATATATTTCTCGGAATTCAGCTGACAGCGGGTGCGGACCATTTATATCTGATTTTAGCCAATTACGACTAGCTATTGTCTCCCGTTAGTGGTAAACTTAAAGAGATCTAAGAAATTGTTATCTTCGTTAGCAACAACTTCTTAACTTCAACTGAATATGGGTAATAAAATATATGTCGGCAATATCTCTGCTTCAACCACAGACAAGGATCTGTTTGATTTATTCTCAAATTCCGGTAGCGTCATATCGGCCAAGGTAGTTTTTGGAATAGACAACAAAGTAGCTAGGAATGGATATGTCGTCATGGCCGACGAAAAAGATTTCAGGAATGCAATCAGCAAAAACAATAACGCCGTTTTAAAGGGTAATAAAATAAAGGTTATCGGGGCTCATCCGATAGACCAGAATAGTAATTATTTCTCGAATCAAAATAGATTTAGAAGATATCCAAGAAAATGAACGTAAACAGCAATCCATGCTACCGTTGCGGAAAAGAAAGAATATTTGTCAGAACGTGGACTGAAAAGATCGGTCACTCGACGGTTACGACAACTGAGAAGGCTTGTCCTGATCCAGAATGCCAAAAACTATTGGATAAGGAAAATAAAAAGCGGATGGACAGATTGAAAGCCTCTCAGACAAGAAGAAAAGAGAGCCTCCACAGAAACGGTAAAAGGAAGACCGCATAATATAAATATTCATTAAGATCAAAGATTGACCTTAATCGTCGCTCTTCTGACCCCCATTTTTTTTATTTGAGAAAAGTTTGATGGCGATAAATATGGCCATACCGATAATTCCAAGGTCGTCAAACCATCCGACTATAGGGATATCAGGAATAATATCAAGTGGCCAGACTCCATAAGCGACTCCAAGAAAAATCACCAAATAGGGTAGAAATTTTTTAATTATCGAAGTCTTCATACTTAATATTATATTTGATAAATCAATACTATTTCGGATTCAAATTGGAACATATTAAATTGCGTATATAGCCTTAATCATGTAAACGGTTAGATAATCATAGAGGTTCAATCGGTCCCTTAATCGTAAATATTCCAACGATTGGGTATTTGCTCCAAGAACCGTTGTCGGAAGTTTCTATTGGGGTGATCAACCCTTTGGCTTTAAAGCGACCGCCAATATTAAAATCTGGCAATTCTTCGGGGTCAAAATCAAGAGCGTAGTATTCACCCGCTTCGGTCTTGATGCCGTATGCGCATTCGAGAGTTTGGGGGCCATTCGTATTCTTATGGGGCAGGCAAACATGTTCGCCGGTTAGAATACCTTCATACGGGGCAATCTTAGTTCCGTCTCCCTGCTTTTCCGTGTAAATGTATCTGTTAAGAACGAGAAACCCGATTGTTAAAAGAGCGAGGACTACCGCGACGATAATAATAATCTTTCGCATAGGAAAATTATACTATCAAAAACCATTCTATCCCGCAAGAAACATGTGGTAATAAATCAAATGAAATAAAAACGGTAGTTGTTTGTATTAATAATAGAGAGGAGGTGAAAAATATGAATACAAAAAAACTATTGATGGGAGTTTCCGCACTTGCCTTAACGGCGGTCGTCGGAACCATGGTTGCAGGATCAGTCGCTGCCTATCAAGGCGATCCGGCAAAAAAAGGACCCAACTATACTCCGGAACGCCATGAGGCGATGACGCAGGCTTTTGAAAAAAAAGATTATAATGCCTGGAAAAATCTCATGAACGGACGGGGTAGGGTAACCCAACTTGTCAACGCCGAAAATTTCGGTCGTTTTGCCGAAGCCCATAAATTGGCTCTTGCTGGCAAGACCGATGAAGCGAACAAAATAAAAGCCGAGCTCGGTTTAGGATTGAGAAACGGTTCGGGAATGGGACAGGGAATGGGGTACGGTCGAAACAGATAAAATAAGTTATTTATCAGGCTCCTGTCCTTAATGGATGGGGGCCTGCCTGGTAGGTATAATACATTAAAGTGAAAAATTTAAAGAAACTCAAAGACGAACAGATAGTCGAATTAGTGCGATCAAAGGACAAGGAACTTTTTGTTGAGATCGTTGTACGCTATGAGGCAAAGCTCTTAAGATACGCCATATATATGATACGTGATAAAGCCAAAGCGGCCGACGCCGTCCAGGAGTCTTTTATAAAGGCGTATATAAACTTGAACGGCTTTGACCTTAAGATGAAGTTCTCGAGCTGGATATACAGGATAGTTCACAACCAGGTTATAAATACCATCAACAAAAATAAGAGGGAAATGCCGTTATTTGATAACGTCGATTTTAAGAGCGATAGTGATATTGAAGCGGAGTTGACAAAAAAAGAGATCAAGGTAAATTTAGATAAATGTATTGGACAGATACCGATCATTTATTCGGAACCCTTAACGCTATATTTTCTCGACGACAAATCATACGAGGAAATAAGCGATATTCTGAGGATTCCGATAAGCACAGTCGGCACGAGGATTAGTCGTGCCAAAGTTATAATAAAAAAAATATGCCAAAACGTCAAATAAACATCACAAAAAACGTGATGTCAAAAATAAAAAAGGAAGAGATTAAAATGAAGCCAAGATGGTACTTTGTGGTAGGGTCGGTATCGGCATTTTTGGCGGTTGTCGGTCTTATCATTTTTTCGGTATTCTTAATAAGTCTTGTCACCTTCTCTTTGAGGAGTCATGGACCGATGGGCGAAGTTCGTATGCAGGAAATTCTCTCCAACTTTCCCTGGTGGGCGCTCGTTTTAGCAATTGTCGGGATGGCCGGGGGAATAACCATGTTGAGGAAATACGATTTCTCATACAAGAAAAACTTTATGTACATTATTTTGGCCGTTATCGTCGCCGTATTAGTTTCCGGAGTTCTTATAAATTTCTTAGGTCTTGATAATCTCTGGATAAGAAGGGGGCCAATGAGGAAATTTTATCAAAGGTATGAGAACCGAAATAATATGCTTCAGGATGATCTGTTGAGAAACAACGGCCGCATGAGAAGAAACCTTCGTTAGATCTTGAACATATTATCCGAGAGGAGTACTCTTAAAATATAAGTTAATAATTTATAAGGAAGATGGTATGAAAAAAACATCAATCTTGATAATCTTATTGACGGTCTTCTCGGTTCTCAGTTTTGTTTATGCTAAGGAAGATGGTAATTCCCAGGGTCCGGGCCCAGGCCAAGATGAAGTTGTAACTCAAGGTCAAGCCCAACCGGAAACAACTATGTCACCCTCGCCTTCTACTGGAAATCAAATTCAGAATCAAAATATTATAAACACCCAAAACCAAGGGGAAGAGTCACAATTGCAGATTAATACCGAGGAAAAAGAAAGCTTTGGAGAAAATAAAGACGTTCAGGGTATGCCAAAAGATCCTACACCTCGAAGTCAAACAGCCCGAGAAAGCATGAGCGCTGTTGCACGAGCGGTTGAAGAACTTTTGACAACTCAGGGAGCTTCGGGGGGGATCGGTCAACAGGTAAGGCAAGTCGCTCTTGACCAGAAACAGGCGCAGGATGAATTGGAAATGGAACTAGACAAGGTCGATAGGAGGGGGATATTGGCAAAATCCCTATTTGGACCGGACTTTACCGCGCTTAAGAATATGAGAAAGCAGATGGAGCAGAACGAACTACGTATCCAGCAACTTGAAAGACTGCAAAACCAGCTTATTGACGAAGATGAGAGCGCCATGGTTCAGGAAATGATCAAATCACTAACAGAGCAAAATATTTCCCTCGAGGATAGAATCGCTCTTGAGAACAAAACCGTCAGTCTGTTGGGGTGGTTGTTCAGACTGTTTGCGAGATAATAGAATTGAATTTTTCAAATAATATGTTTCTGGATTACATAGAGGTATAGTTCTTCTTTTATTGCGGCAATTGATTGAGCGCGTTTATGTCGTATTTAATTCTTCAAAAGTATTCTATGGTTTATTTTGCATCGTGTTTTTGTTATAAATTTACTATTACCAGTTGGGTATTAGAAAACATATATGCAAAAAATCACCCCTTCCTTATGGTTTGATAACAATTGCGAAGAGGCGGTTAGGTATTATATCGATGTCTTTAATGGGGCTCCCAATAAAAAAGGTGAGTCAAAAATAATTTCCCTGAATAGATACGAAAAAGGAATGAATACTCCGGGAATGCCCGAAATGGAGGGAAAGGTGCTAACCGTCATATTTGAGCTTGCCGGGCATAGATTTATGGCATTGGACGGAGGACCGATATTCAAATTTAATGAAAGCATATCCTTTGAGGTGGAATGTGATAATCAAGAAGAAGTGGATTATTTCTGGGAACGTCTTTCGGCTGTCAAGGAGTCAGAGCAGTGCGGTTGGGCGAAGGATAAATTTGGATTAACTTGGCAAATTGTTCCAAAAATATTGGGAGAAATGCTTTCCGATGAGGATAAAGAAAAATCCCATAGGGTTATGAATGCGATGCTCAAGATGCATAAGATTATCGTTAAAGATTTGGAGGCCGCTTATTATAATAATAAACTATGAAAATGCAAAGCTATAAAACCATCGATGAGTATGTGAAGACGTTTCCGAAAGAGATAAGGGAAATCTTAGAGAAAATCAGAAAGACAGTTAAGAATGCGGCGCCAAATGCCGAGGAAGCGATAAGATACGGCATGCCGACTTATAGGTTAAACGGCAATCTCGTTCATTTTGCCGCATATGGGACACATATTGGATTTTATCCGACTCCTTCGGGGATCACGGCTTTTAAAGTCGAACTGTCCCAATATATAACCGGCAAGGGGACGGTACGATTCCCCTTGGATAAGTCGATCCCTTACGATTTGATAAAAAAAGTTGTCCAGTTTCGAGTTAAGGAAAATTCAAGTAAAAGTGTGGTTACAAAGATATAAAGATTTATTGTTACTAAATATTATTGGATATGTTATTTTCAAAGACAAAAAAACTATAAACACTTTTAGTAAACTCATTTATACAAAATATATACTCGACAGTTAGTCGGATTTACCGGAAAAGGTGTCTTAATTCTACATATAAATAGCTCTTCTTACAGAAGTCTTACTTGTTTAATAAGTAAATATTACACAACAATAATAGATTGTAAGGATTAAGAATTAATATTTTTGACTCGTATAAAGATATGGATTGGCAACAGGCCGCCTACATTTCAACCACTATCGGTATGATCGTCATAACCGCCGTTGGGTTGTTATGTCTCTGGATGCTTTATAATCTGACCCGTTTTGCAAAACATTTAACAAATATGGTTGACGAAGGCAGCCGGTTGATCGAGGATGTTCGCTATCTGCAGAAAGGAATAAGGTTGGGCTTTTTGAGGTTTTTATTAAAAATTTTTGAAAAAGGAGGAAAAGATGAATAATCAAAATAATCGGGGAGGCAATATTCTCCTCTCGGCTATCATTGGTGGTTTGGCTGGTGCTCTTGTTGTTTATCTCTCGGACGAGAAAAGACGGAAAAGAATAAAGGGGAAAATTGATGATCTTATGGAAGAAGGCCAAGAAAGGACGGAAGAGTTTAGGGAAAATCTGAGAGATTCGATGAAGAGAGGTAAGAGAAATATCGCTAAGAAATTGCGTGAGGCGGAAGAGAAACTAGAGAGTTGATTGTTTAAGCTTTTGTAAGGGAGAATAGTACAGAGGTTACAAGCGAAAGTACTAAGCTAAAGGCCAATGCCCACCAAAAGTCTCTGACTTCAAAGCCAGTGATGAGCATGTCAACAATAATAACCATCAGCGCGTTGATTACGAAAGTGAAAAGACCCAAGGTGATAATTGATACAGGCAAAGTTAAAAGTAAAAATATCGGCTTAATAAAAGTGTTGACCAGTCCGAGTATTATGGTAACGACTATTGCCGTTGAAAAACTGTTTAGGGTAACTCCGGGAAGCACCTGAGCAGTAGCGTAAACCGCCACGCTATAGATCAAAAGATTCATCAATATTTCCATAGTCCAAGTTTATAGGATTTTTATTCTTTTTAAAAGTCAAAATCTTATTTATCGAGTATAAGTAATTGGTTTACCTTCTATTTTTTACGCCGAGCGAGCGACGTTTCAATACTCAATACTCGTTACTCCTTCATTACTTGAACTTATATTGTCTAATTTCAACCGTCGCGCCGAAGCCCTGATTGCCAGAACTAGGCGGACTTAATTCACTTTAGATTTAATAGATTAATTATTTGTAATAGTAGGGTAAATATTGCGTAAGAAATAGAGAATATATGGTGATTATAGGGTTATCTAAGATCCCAATCGATTAAGCGTGGCTCAAAAAAATCATCGATAAAGTTAAAAGAGTGAAGAAAAAGAGCCAGCCTGCGGTATAAACAACCAGCCTGATGGCTGTCTCCGGACGTTTCTTTTGAAAAAAAAGGATAAATGGGTAGTAGAGGGTAATGATCGTACAAATAAGGGCGGATGTAGAAAAAAGCGTGAGAAACATAAAGGGGCCAAAATAGTTGGGGACGTTTCCGAACAATCGAGAGCCGTTGGCCATCAAAAGAGCTACCAGGGAACAATACAGAATTACTCCGAATCCCTGGAAAAATCCCAAAAGCCAAAGAGGGCTTTTTCCTATTTTATTCATGTCTATATTTTTCTTTCCAAGTTACAAATGGTCTTCCTCATCCGCCTCCGCCTCAACTTTCGTTTTGTGGATGGTTCCGTCTTTATGGTGTGGAGGAGAATAAATTGTATAAAGTTTTAGGCTCATGTTGGAGGAGGTATTGACAATGTTATGTTGGGCTCCTGCCGGTACGACTATAGCATCGCCTTCCTTAATTGTTTTTTCCTCTCCATTCATGATTACCTTACCTTCTCCTTGTTCAACTCTAAAGAATTGGTCGGTAACATCGTGAACTTCCATACCAATCTCTTCATTTGGGAGCAGACTCATGACAACCAGCTGTTGATGTTGTCCGGTAAAGAGTACCTGGCGGAAATAGTTATTATCTTCTGTTAGTTTTTCAATATTATCTACATATCCAATCATTATTATCACCTCCTTTACTATTATTTATACACCTAAATTCGATTGATTTGGGGCGTAATTAACTACTATAATTATTGTATGAGTTTATCAAACACCGTGGTTATGGTCTCACCCGACCAGTTCGGTTTCAATCCGCAAACCGCTATGACAAATGCCTTCCAACACCATATGAATATTTCAGAGTCTCGACTTAAAAACCAGGCAATGGAAGAATTTAAAAAAATGGTTACTACTTTGGAGAAGGAGAAAATAAAAGTACTTGTCTTGGGAAGTCGCGTAAACACCGTGACTCCCGACGCGGTATTCCCCAATAACTGGTTTTCCCATCACGTTGACGGGACACTGGTCATATACCCGATGATGGCTTCTAACAGAAGGTTAGAAAGACAGTCGCACAATCTCAAAAATCTTCTAAACGACGCTGGGATAAATCACATCAAGATCCTCGACCTATCCTCGGACGAAATTGACAATAAAATTCTTGAGGGGACCGGCAGCCTGGTTTTGGATCGTGACCAACTGGTGGCTTTTGCTATGGAATCGGAAAGGACCAATAAGCAGGAATTTGAAAAATGGTGCCGGATAATGGGATTTGAGGGAGTGTTTTTTCATGCCTATGGACCGGACTCGAAGCCGGTCTATCACACAAATGTTGTAATGGGTCTGGGGGGGAAATTTGCCGTCGTCTGTTTTGACGCGATCGCCCTTGAAAGCGAACGATATCTGGTTGAAAAAAAACTCCGGAATCTGAAACGGGAAATTATCCCGATAAACCTTGCTCAAATGAGTAAATTCTGCGCCAATATTTTGGAGTTGAAGTCGACCGACAAAAAGTCGAAAATAGTAATGTCTGATAACGCATATAAAGGGTTTACATCATCCCAGCGAATCACTCTCGGAAAATACGGGAGCCTAATCAGGGTCGCTATTCCGACTATCGAAACCGTCGGCGGCGGATCCGCTCGATGCATGATTGCGGAAATATTTAATCATTAAAAGTTATACATTTAGAATATGAATGCTATCAAACTAAAGTCTTACGGAGGCTATGAAAATCTGGAATTGGTCAATGACATCGAGGAACCTCGTCCGTCTGAAGAACAGGTACTCATTGCAGTTGAAGCGTCAAGCGTTAACCCTTTCGACTCTTTCATAATCAAGGGCTATATGAAAGACGTAAAGCCGTTGGATTTACCTATTACACCGGGCGGGGATTTCTCAGGAAAGATAATCGCGTTGGGTTCGGGCGTAGCCGATTATAAAATAGGTGATGAGGTTTACGGCACGGCGATAGTTTTAAGCGGAGGCTCCGGGGCGTACGCCGAAATGGCCGTAGCCAATGTTAAACGAACTGCTTTAAAACCTAAATCCGTCGACTTCGTTCAGGCAGCCTCTCTTCCTTTGGTTGGGGTAAGCGCCATCCAGGCACTTATGGAAAACGTGAAACTCTCAAAAGGCCAGAAAATCCTTATCCACGGAGGAGCCGGAGGTATCGGGACGGTCGCCATCCAGTTGGCAAAACATCTGGGAGCTTATGTAGCAACGACAGTGTCCGGTGACGATTTTGATTATGTCAAGGGTCTTGGCGCTGATGAGATAATCGATTACAAAACGGAGAAATTTGAGGAAAAGATCAAGGATTTTGACGCCGTTTTTGACACGATTGGCGGTCAGGTCACCGAAAAGTCTTTTGAAGTCCTAAAAAAAGGCGGAGTTCTGACGTCGATGAAAGGACAGCCGAGCGCAGAGCTGGCTAATCAATATGGAGTTACCGGCATTGCCACCAATACGTCAAATAATACCGAAAGGTTGACGCGTCTTTCTGCACTCGTTGATGAGGGGATAATCAAACCCCAGGTTGATAGAATTTTCCCCCTCGAGAAGACTGCCGAAGCTTTTGTTTACAAAGAGCAAAATCATCCCAGAGGAAAGGTAGTTATAAAAATAAAATGATAAACTTCAAGGAAAAGGTTTATAAAATCTGCGACTCAATCCCCAAGGGGAAAGTCGCCACTTACGGGCAGATTGCCAAGTTAGCGGGAAGACCCAAAGCCGCCCGGGCGGTCGGGTACTATATGAGGACTAATCCAGACGCCCCTCATACGCCCTGCCATCGGGTGGTTGCATCTGATGGGTCGCTGACCGGTTATTCGGGCCGCGGTGGATTGAAGGCAAAAAAACAGATGCTTAAGAATGAGGGAGTGGTTTTTGAAGGTGATAAAGTGCTGTTGTCCAAATCCGGGTGGTCACTTTAGCCCTCCGAAAGCAATTCGGTCTATGACGGTTTTGCGGCTCTTCATCATCAAAGCCGGTGCAACTACGTATTCTCCATAGCGATCGTTTATCAGGTCGACCGCTCTTGAGACTTGTCGTTTCTTTTCGACTTCGGTATCAAACAAAGACAGCGTCATAAAATCAATAGGGATAAGGTCAAAGCAGGTAACGGCCACCTTACGGATGACTTTTTTTATAGGAGCTTCTGAAAAAATTGCCATCGCCTTCCGAAAAAGCTCGGGCGTTGTATAGAGAAATTCGTTGAACTTGTGTCCTCGGTGCCAGTGCGTCCAATCATCGTAGAGAAGGGCGAGATGGACTCCCTGAGCGGCATTGCCGGACGACCTTAGACGTCTACCCATTTTTTCGGTAAGCATCATAATCAGCGAAGCTAATTTTTCCGGGTCACTGGTTTTCTTGCCTAAGGAATACTCTTGACCATAGCTTTTTCTTTCGCTTTTGTAGTCGTCAACTTCAAAACCCCTAAGCCTCAAATACCAATAATGGCCGGTGATACCCTTGAAAACTTGTTTTCTCAAGGTCTGATCCGTCGCGTCAAAAAAATCCAGAGGAGTAAAGATCCCAACCATATTGAGTCGCGCTTGGTACCTGACATTGATACCATTTAGATCGGTCAGGGACACCGACGAATAGACGGATTTAAGATTCATATGGTCGATAATATCAAGTCCGTCCGGCTTATGGAGGCTTGACGCCAATTTGGCCAGGAATCGGTTTGTGGAAATCCCGACGTTACAAAAAATCCATTCTCCAATCTCATCATGGAATCTTTTTTTTATCTCCCGACCGATCTCGGCTAAGGTTTTTTTATGGTAGTCTCGGGTGGGAGCGAAATTCATAACGATCTCGTCTACGGATTTGGGAGTAACGTCGGGGGAATAGTCAGCGCATATCCTCATGAACTTGCGGCTGACGTCGCGGACCAGGTCGGGGTCGTTTTCCCGGACAATAATATCGGGGCAGATTTCGCGGGCGTCCCTGACTCTCATTCCGGTTTTTATCCCAAGTTTTTTGGCTTCAATTGATGAAGCTAGTATGCACCCGCCAGCAGACGTGTAGGCGGCAATTGCCAGGGGCTTTCCCCTCAGACGCGGATGGGCCTGTTGGGTGACGGTCGCGAAACATGAATTTAAATCGATATGCATGACCGAAGGAGCGGCAACATTAACTTGCAGATCCATCAGACACCTCCTCCAGGATCCAGGCCAAGCTTTCGGTGTCGAAGCTGATCCTAAAATCCAAGTTACCATCGGTCACATGAAAGATATGGAAAAGGTTCCTTCCTTCCCTTATCTTGTGGTGGTAGGCGAGGTGTTTTATAAAATAATCTCGAAGCCTCCAACGCATTTTGTAGGGAATGAAACGGTTTTTTTCCTGGTTGTATGAGGAAATCATACTAACGCGTTCGTTGATCTTGGCATTCATATACAGATCATTGTAGTGAACGAATGTTCCCCTTGTCAAGGGGAAAATCTAATGAAGTACAATCTCTTGCTTCGACGCCCCGTCAGACGTTTTCGTATCGCCTCCCTGATGGTTTTTATCCCAACGTATTCAAAAGAATGTTTTAAAAGAAAAATCTTGACTGTCTGGGGAAGTGACAGGAAGGAGAGTTTCTTTTTAAATCCGAGAGAAGCGGCGATTCTCTCGACCTTGGGGTTGGTGCTATTTATGAAGATGTTCTTTTGAGAATATCTGTCTATTGCGTATTTAAGAAGTTCTTTACCCAACCCTTTTCCTTGGTATTTATTAAGAATAACCAGAGGTCCAAGCTTGACCCAGTCGTTGAATTGGTAGGCAACAATAACTCCGGCAAACCGATTATCGACTTCGAAGATGTGAGCCTTCTGCTTTTTCCAGATCCTTTCTGAGACGTAAATCAGGTCGGGAAAAAATTTAACCTCTTCGGTAAGAGAGATGATTTCGTCTTTTTTCAGAAATCGGGTTTTAAAGACGGTCTTTTTCATGCGACTATTATACTTTGTTATAATAATCTGAATGGAAAGAAAAGAAATTTTAGGTCACATCAAGGAGTTTCTCTCCTCCCATTTCCAAATGGTCGTTTCAACCTACTCTAGCTATCCCTGGACGTCAACTCTTTATTATTCTATCGATCGGGATATGAATATTTACTTTTTAAGCAATCCCGAAACTATCCACTGCAGACAGATTGAAAAAAATCCCAAGGTTTCAGTTGCCATCGTTGATTCACCTCAGCGCCCGACGTCCTTGAAAAAAGGAATCCAGATATACGGAAAGGCCAAGAGAATTTCAGGAGCCAATAAAGTAAAGCACGCCCTGGATTTATGGAAGAAAGCTTTAGATGTGACTAGCCCTCTTTACACCTATGAAGGGATGATGAGAAAAGCCATAAAAGGGAGGATGTATAAGATTACCCCCAAAAGAATACGATTCTTCAACGAAGCCCTCTGGAAAGAAGGGGATGAGCCTTTAATCGAACTTTAAGTTATATTATTGTCCGCCCTGTTGTTTCATCATTTCCTCTATATACTTCTGGTAATCCTGGGAATCACCCGTACCTTCTGGTGCCTGGGGAAGACTCTCCATCATTTGCTTCTGCAGAGCATCCATGTCCTGGAATTTGACGTCAGTTGGTATCGCAAACATCGAGTCGGCAACCACTTCGGGCTTGCAGGCGTCTTTATATTTCTCAATAGTTGCCAGTATCGATTCCTGTTGTCCGGAAACAGTGTTGTCGTTCTCTTCTTGGTCAGGAACGGTCGGGAACGGTGAGATGTTTTTGGGTTCCTCAAGTGTCAGAATAACTCCCTCTTTAGTCGTATCGGACCACATGTGCATTTTCATGTCCTTCATGATGAAATTATTGGACTCTTCGGTGTCGGCTGAACCGGCCATCATCACCCTGACGGCACCGTTTTTGATATAGCTTGTCGTTTCTACACCATCATCGTCTTTATATACGCATTTTAAACTTACTGACTTAGATAAAGCGTCTTTAATGGAAGTGAAAACGCTGTCGCCCCCTACCTTGTCGTTCCCCATCATTGCCCCGGGGACTTTCGGCGCCATTCCGCGTGAATTCAAGTAAAAGTAACCCCCGGCTCCCAAAACCAGCAACAGCACCAAACCGACGACTGCGTTTTTCATAAAACTA
>DJWA01000007.1 GCA_002440905.1 Candidatus Roizmanbacteria bacterium UBA6242
TGTCGCATATAATCCACAAACCCCTTGACATATTGCGAATTATTCGCAATAATGTAGGCTATGAAAATAGGAAAGAGATATACTCAAGCCCGGAAAAGAATTTTCACGGCAATCGAAAAAATGGATAAGCCCGTTTCCGCCCAAGAGATATACGATTACATAAAACAAAATTACGAAGAAGTCGACCTGGCTTCAATCTATCGCAATCTCGAACTCATGAACAAGTCAGACGCTGTAAACGTCATACTTTTTGGCGAAGGCAAAAAAAGGTACGAGCTCAAGAACAAGAAAGGACACCATCACCACCTGTTCTGCGAGGGGTGTGGAGACATTAAGGATATCAAGATGAAAGAAGAAAACCTCATAAATAATGTTAAGGACAGTCAGGGATTTGTAATCAAAAAACACAATTTAGAATTTTTCGGGCTCTGCCCGAACTGCCAATAATATGCTTATCCAGATCATTCTCGCCAATGTTTTTATAAGCCTTCTCTCTTTGTCTGGAGGACTTTTGATCATGCGAAGGAAAACCATGGACAAGAAGATCGTTCAATATCTGGTGGCTTTTGCCGCCGGAGTCATATTGACGACCGTCTTCTTTGACCTATTGCCCGAGGCAATGGAACACGCTTCGGAACTTGGAGAACATTCAAATATATTTATGCCAGTATTTGCCGGGATCATGTTTTCTTTTTTCATCGAAAGGTTCTTCCTCTGGTTTCATCACCACGAGTCAACCCACGGCATGCGCCCTGCCCTATACCTTATTATCATCGGTGACGGCATCCACAACTTCATAGACGGAATTGTGATCGCCGCCACATTCATGACCAACCCCCAGCTCGGGATCATAACATCTATCGCAATTGCCGCCCATGAGATTCCCCAGGAGATAGCCGACTTCTCGATCCTTATCCACTCGGGGTTAAGCAAGACCAAAGCGCTTTTAGTCAACTTACTATCGGCATTTACCGCGGTATTGGGAGGAGTCTTGAGCTTCTATTTCCTGACCAAGGTCGAAGGCAGTCTGCCTTTCCTTCTGTCTTTGTCCTCCGGAATATTTATATATATCGCCGGATCTGACCTTATACCGCACCTACATAAGGAATATCGGGAACAGAGGAAATGGGCTCAGGTAATTCCCCTCATCTTGGGGATCGTGATTATGTACGTTCTTATCTCCTTCCTTCACGGGGAGCATTGAGAGAATTAATGCTGTTTTCGGTTGTGGACCCGTCTTTGGGTCAGGGAGAGGATCTGTTTTCTCAAGCGAAGGCTAATTGGCGTGACTTCAAGATATTCGTCGTCGTTTAAGAAATCCAAACACTGTTCAAGGCTCATGATTGTTGCCGGAGTCAACGGGATTGACGACCCTTCCCCGACCGACCTGTTATTTGACAACTGCTTTTCCTTGCAGACATTGATTTCAACGTCAAATTCTCTTGTGCCAATACCAACTACCATTCCCTCATAAATCTGGTCGTGGGGAGACACGAAAAGAATTCCGCGGTCCTGGACATTGACAATTCCATATCTCAAGGCCTCTCCCGTTTTGGTCGCAACCAGGGCGCCGTTTCTTATGGCGTCAAGTTTTGGACCCTTGGGCAGATACCCTAAGAAGTATGTGCTCATGATCGCCGTTCCGCGGGTTTTGGTCATAAGAATCGACCTGATTCCGAGAAGATTGTTATCCGAGATTTTATATTTAAGTCTGATATTATTGCCCTCAGTAACCATGTCCAACATCTCTCCCCGTCTCTTGCCGAACTCTTCGGTTAAGGGACCCATATATTGTTTATCGCAGTCGATTGTGACTTCTTCATACGGCTCGCATTCAACGCCGTCGATTTTGCGGTAGATGACCTGGGGTTTCGAGACCTGAAGTTCAAACCCTTCGCGCCTCATATTCTCGATAAGGACGGCCAGGTGGAGTTCGCCGCGACCGGCAACAATGAAATTGGCGCCCGTCGGGTCCTGTTCGATCTTCAATCCTAAATTCGTCTGCTTCTCTTTCATCAATCTCTCGCTTATCTGGCGGGAGGTTCCGTACTTACCCTCTTTCCCGGCAAAGGGCGAGGTGTTGGTGCCGATAGTTATTTTGATTGTCGGTTCCTCGACTTTTATTGAAGGAAGGCTGACAGGGCTATCCGGATGGGTGACGGTCTGGCCGATATTAAGTTGCGGGATTCCGGCAATGGCAACCACATCGCCCGAGGACACCTTCTCGACTTCCTTTTTAGTCAATCCTTCGTAGGTGTAAAGTTTCTGGGCGCGATAGGTACCGATGACTTTACCCTCCTCAACCAGGGCAATGCTTTGATTTTTCTCAAGAGTACCTTTAGTGATTTTGCCTATGCAGAGTCGTCCGACATAGTTGTCCCAATCGAGGGTTGATATGAGCATCTGGAATGACTTATCCTCATCCTTAGCTACGTTTGGGACCTCGCTCATAATTGTTTCAAAAAGTGGGGTCAGGTCGCCTTCCATGTCTGGCGAGTATTTCTCGGGGAGTTCTAAGAATGCCTTCCCGTCCCGACCGACCGCATAAAGAGTCTTGAAGTGGAGAGCGTCTTCGTGGCTGGCCAACTCCAGAAACAGGCTCTCAACGGCGTTCACTATCTCCGCTGGCCTTGAGTCTTTTTTGTCGATCTTATTGATGATGAGGATTATCTTCAGATGAGCTTCCAAAGCTTTCTTCAAAACGAATTTCGTTTGGGGAAGCGGGCCTTCGGCAGCGTCAACCAAAAGGATCGCGGCTGAAGCCATATTAATTGTCCGTTCGACCTCGCCTCCAAAGTCGGCGTGACCAGGAGTGTCGATGATGTTGATCTTAGTTCCCTTATAGAAGACGGCCGTATTTTTAGCAAGAATGGTGATTCCCTTTTCGCGCTCGAGGTCGTTTGAATCCATTATTAAGGTCTCGCCCATTTCCTTCTGGTTATCCCGAAAAGTGTGGGTCTGCTTCAAGATGGCGTCAACGAGCGTGGTCTTGCCGTGGTCGACGTGGGCGATTATAGCTATATTTCTTATTTCCATAGGTTTATCGATAAAAAAAACACGCAACGTTTTCGCGTGTATGTGGATATATTATATAATATACATCTATGAAATTGTTCACCATCCACGACCGGGTGGAAAAGTACTTTGACAAGAAGTACAAGGTCGACACCCATTCTCTTCCGGTCAACTCCCTTTCATCCTGGGAAAAAGCCAAAGAACAGGCGAAAAAAATCATACTTAATCCTGGCTGGTCGGTATACTTTGTCCGGGAAGAGGGGTATGTTGACCATGTGGCAATTGCCATAAATCAGGAGCCCACCCGATTAAACCTGGCGGACGCCATCCTCCTTCACGCAGCCCCATCCCCCATCGGCCTAGGAATTGGTCCCTTGACCGACGGTCTAAATGATAAATCAGGTTTAAGGATCGCCACCGCCCTTGAATATATTGAAAACTACCCGAAAAACTTTTACAGGAAAATCTTCGTCGGCCACCCGCCAAACGTTCTTTCTGAGATTATTCACAAGGCGGGAGAGATCGCCGAATCGATTGCCAAATCAGGTCTAATTGATGGCAAGCCGGTTGTTTATTCCTTCTCAAATATACCGATCGTTAAGAAGTATTTTGTGTCATTTTTTGACACCACAAAACAAAAGCCAAAAATAGAAAAGATTAAAAAGCTTAAAAGAGCGGTTGCTCCTTTTTACTGCGGACAACTCGTTGGCGACATCTGGAAAAGAGCCGGCATCACCGACCTGCCCCAAATGAAGTTCCTAACGGTAAACGCCGTCACCTCGTTTACCCTTTTTGATTGGGCTAAAAGAGGTCAATCAATCTTGGGTGGGTTGAGTTGGGACTGAGAAGTTCTTAACTTCGTCAACGTCGGTTATCTCGTTACTGGACCTGTCCCACATACCCTTAACTCTTACCCGGTCATTTATTTTTAATTCTGTATAAGTTATTTCCTTTTCTTCTCTATTCTTGAGTTCTGCTTCTTCAACATATACCGTTTGTGTTCCCTTGTTTGAAGACTCAAGGGTAAAACTGGTATCATCCTTTGATTTAATTATTCCGAAAAATACTCCCCATTTTTTTTGGATCGAAAGATTTCTTATTAACTTTGCGTCAACGGTCGTCTCATCTTCACTTGTAAATACACCGAAAGCATTAACCTTGTTGCCGACATTGAATTCAGAAATAGTGCTCAAGCCCCCGAAGCGTCTGACCAACTTTGTTTCGGAGTTTACGTTAAGGACATAAGATTTATCATC
>DJWA01000022.1 GCA_002440905.1 Candidatus Roizmanbacteria bacterium UBA6242
CATAGTTGGAAGCATATATACTAATAAAATATAAATAATTGGATATAATACTATTATGACAACCCAAAAAGTCGAGATTTCGTCAAGGACAATCATTTTTACGGTGTTTTTCCTTTTAGGACTGGGATTTCTGTGGCAGATAAAGGATTTAATATTCTCTCTTCTTATAGCTACTATCTTCGCCGGCGCCCTTAAGCCAGCCGTCAATTATCTTGAAAGAGTCAAGTTGCCGCGAATACTGGCAACATTTCTGGTTTATTTCCTTTTTGTTTTTGTTTTCTTCTATATATTTACATTGATAATCCCCCCTCTGGCGACCGAGTTAGTTTCGTTATTTAAAAACTTACCCGGAATTATAAGAAATACCCTACCGACCATGGGATCGACCTTTGATTTTGATTTTTTCTCCCGTAACCTTCCATCAATCACCAACCAAACTTTTGAGTTTATCAAGGGGTTGTTTGGAAATGTTATATTCGTCTCATCGACGATGTTTTTCAGCTTCTATCTCCTTTCTGAGAAAAACCTATCAAAAAAACTATTGGGAAATTTTTTCGAAGAACACGAGATTAGCCGGATTACTTTGGTCGCCGATAGAGCTCAAAAAAGAATGAGTTCGTGGTTTTGGGGACAGATCATCCTTATGTTGGTCGTCGGTGGCCTGACATATATTGGCCTTTTCGCATTCGACATTAAATACGCTCTTGCCCTGGCGGTTCTTGCAGGGATTCTTGAGGTTATACCCAATCTTGGTCCGATCCTTTCGGCGGTTCCCGCCGTTCTTATCGGTTATTCCGTGTCACCGATCTTAGGCCTATCAATGGTTGTCCTTTACTTTATCGTTCAACAGCTTGAGAATAACTTGATCGTACCGCTCGTAATGAAAAAAGTCACCGGTCTCCACCCGATCGTTATCCTGGTCTCACTTATTGTCGGCGGTAAGATTGCCGGCGTTATAGGAGTAATTTTGGCGGTGCCTGTAACCCTACTTCTTGAAACCGTCATAATAGAATGGCATAGAATGACGCGCTAAACTTCTGTTTGCGGAGAAACCGCGGAATATATGCGGTAATTATTTAAGCTCACTTCAAAAAGGTTTGCGGAGATAATTAGGAAAATATGCGGTAATTAATACGTTTGTGTCTCGCCTCTCCTTTTAACCATGTAGACAATAACCGCTCCTGCTGCAACTAGAAGCAAAACGATTAATCCGACTATAGCTATGAAACCCACGTTGGTTGAGGAACCAAGACCACCTTGA
Source organism: Candidatus Roizmanbacteria bacterium UBA6242 (assembly GCA_002440905.1). Lineage (GTDB taxonomy): Bacteria > Patescibacteriota > Microgenomatia > UBA1406 > GWC2-37-13 > GWC2-37-13. The sequence continues at coordinate 1,262 of DJWA01000022.1, forward strand.
TCGGGAGTTGCCCCCCCGTCATTGCCGAGTGGATTATTGGCCGCAGCTGCGGTTATAGCAAGCTTGGCTTCAATCTGTTCGTTTACTTTGGGATTGGCATATTTTGGCTTGAAGGCGCTAATGTTGTTTTCCTTCATGTAAGAGCCGTTATCAGCTAGAAATTTAGCCGTTGTGACCGTGATTACTCCGCCCACCGGGGTCGAATACCTGAGTTTATATGGCTGGAAGGGAATATAATCGGAATTGACGACGAAATAACCCTCTGCGTCGGCAGTCGTCTCATAATAGGCTTTCTTGGCAAAATCTAGATAAATCGACACTCTTGCGTTTGGTATAACTTCACCTTGAAAGTTATACGCATATCCCTCAAGATATGAGGGGATCGGATCCAATTTCAAGGTAGTCGACGAGGATTCTTGGGCTCCGACATCTTTGACTATAAGGCTTTGGACAAAACCAAGTGCTTTACGCAATAGATTCTGTTTTTTTCCAGCAAGCGTCAGATCGACTTTAGTTGCTTCGACTTCACCAAAAGTTTCATTAACTTCAACGTCAAAATCAGTTTGATCGATAACCGCCGTAAAGCGTCCTTTACCGTCGGCATTAACGGTTGAGACCAATCTATATCTTGTCTTAACCTCCGGATCGTTGACGTCCGGAACGACCGAATAAAAGTTAACAACCGCCAATGGGTGGCTAACACGCCCTTCGATCATAACACTACCTAATTTATCCGATTCATATATATATTCCATGACCTTAACTGGATTTGACGTCGATCCACCTTGGGCATCAACCGGGATATCGCGATGTTGGATTGTGCCGGTCTGGACGATTTCGGCTCCAGTCATAGTCGGATAGATGTCAGAATAAGCTTTGGTGTAGTTGGGATTGAGTGAAGCGATCGCCGGAAATGCGTATCCTGGCTTTTGGACCGAAAGCTTATAGGTACCATCAGGAACGACAAAGCTATAAGCCCCGTCTTCGAGGGTGGTTATGGGGTTTATGAGGGCGCCGCCCGGAACATCATTAGGATCGGCCGGGTTGACGTAACTGAAGATGCCATTGTCGCGTTTCTTCAATAGGGTAACCGAAGCGCCCGACACCGGTTCAAGATTCTGGCTGTCAAATATCCGCCCGTAAGGATCCCATGCAATAGTGACACATTTCTGCAGCGCAAACTCAAAGTCAAAAGTACCCAACTGCTCACCACCCTGGCCCATTTCAATATCCGGTTTGGGTTCAACCAGGTTGAGTCCGAGCCATTTCCTTTCGTGACTTCTCGTTGTCGCGTCCTGCCATATGACTGGCGCAAATGTGCCCGTTGGATTGCCGGGAATCGGTTGAGTGATGGGAGTCTGTCCATTTGCTGCAAATAGTCCTTGGAATTTGTATCCTAAGCTTGCCGACATTTGCGAACCGCCATAGAGTTCCTTGTCGAGAGTGGGATTTCCAGTCGTACACTGCTGGCCGGCGTCAGTTGCTATACATTCGACAATAATGGTTTCGTGGTTTGGTAAGGGTTTCTCCCCAGGGGCAGCATTGGGTTTGATATAAAGCTTGGCGCGATGACCACCGCTCCGATCGGCTTCAAGACAGAACCAACGCTTGGTGGCAGCCGCTTCTTCCTGGGCGCGCACACCGGTAACTAGATTTAGGGAAACAAAGAGAAGAAAAAAAGAGACTAGGATTTTTTTTAACATAGTATTAATATACAATATATTACTTTTTGTTAATTCAAGTCAAATGAAAATTGCAGTACTGGGTGGAGGAATCACCGGATTGACGGCCGCCTACCATCTTTCCAAAAAAGGCCACCAAGTGACCCTTATCGAAAAAGAAAAGGTATTGGGTGGACTTGCCGTCGGTTTCAAGGCTAAAGGTTGGGATTGGCACCTTGAAAGGGCGTATCATCATCTATTTGCCAACGACTACGATATTATAAACTTTGCGAAAGAAATCGGATTCAATAAAATATTTTTCCGAACGCCCGTCACCTCTTCATTATACGAAGAACCCCGTGGCTACAAGATCCTCCCATTGGATACGCCTATCGATTTGCTGCGTTTCCCCTACCTCGGTCTTATTGATAAATTGCGGGCCGGAGCTATCCTGGCATTTTTGAAGGTTTCACCGTTTTTGGGGTTTTACGAGCGAGTCACCTCCGAGGATTTTCTAAAAATTTCTATGGGTAAAAATGTTTGGAACAGGCTGTGGCAGACACTCTTTCGGGGAAAGTTCGGTGATTATGCGGGAATTATTTTGGCGTCTTTCATCTGGGCAAGGATCAACAAAAGGACGAAAAAACTCGGGTACATCGAAGGAGGATTCCAAGAATTCATAGACCACCTAATAGAAAAACTAAAAGGAGAGAAGGTAACGATTATGACCGACCACGAAATAATGGATATCAAGAAAAGGAGGGAAGGGTTTACTATCAGCGGTAAAGTTTATGACAAAGTTATCTCGACATTACCGACTCCCGTCATGGTGCGCCTTACAAAAAATGTTTTCTCGAAAAAATACTTGGAAAAATTTTCGAAACTCAAATACCTACACGCCGTAACTTTAATAATTGAGACCGACAAGCCAATACTTAATGAAACGTATTGGCTCAATATCTGCTCCGACAAAATACCCCTGATGCTTCTGGCGCAGCATACTAACTTTATCGACATAAAGCATTACGGGGGACGTAATATTGCCTATACGGGCTGGTATGTAAAAGGGGATGACAAAAAGTTGAGAATGGACAAAAAACAGATCTTGGAAATGGTCATGCCTTATGCAAGAAAAATATCCAAAAACAAATTCAAGGTCATAGACTACCACCTCTTCAAAGGCGCTTTCGCCCAACCGATTTTCGACCGCGAGTTTGCTAAAAACCGTCCCGGATTCAAGACGCCGATCAAAAACTTTTATGTCGCCAATCTTGACATGACCTATCCTTACGATCGGGGGACAAACTATGCTGTCAAGCTAGGCCGTGAAGTCAGTGAAATGATACGGTAAACCTCAACTTCATTTCCCAAGTTTTACCGGGTGCCACCACAATTTCTTTTCTTTTTATCGCCCCGGCAAGTCCCGTCACCGGCTCAAAACATACGAAATTATAATCAGGAGAATTCAAGGGTTGTGACCAAATAACCATATGTTTGAAAACATTATTGGGAGTCGTGTCTTCGATTTCTATTGTCCGGTCGGGTAAAAATATTTTTGCGGATTTTGAAAACCTGTAGTCATTGTCGGGTGGGGATTTGTCCCAATCGAATTCAGACGCGTCAAATCCTTTAATCGCTTCTGTTTTTATTTTTCGCTTGTCCTTATGGTCGACATTGAAATACGGGTGAACAGCCGGGGCGATTTCCATATTCTCGTTCCCACGGTTTTTGACCGACATCAAATAATATAGATTGTTATTTTCCGAGATGGCGTTTATGGTCACCAGGAAATCCTTTGGGTATTCTTTATCGGTAATATCTCTGATGTCATGACTATCCAACTCCATTGAGATTTCACGTCCGGAATCCCTGATTACCGTCCATTCTACGTCACGGGCAAAACCGTGTTTCCTTAAATCGGTTCCTGAATCACCCCAACAAGGGAATAGAGGCGGAATACCGGTTCTTTTTAAGGATGACCCCTGATAAAGAATTTCCTTGGTTTTTCCATTTTCAGGATTGGTCGCGTGCCAACTGGTTATATATCCGCCGTATGGGTTTGCTTTTATCATATCCTCGTTGTCTCCGACTGATATTTAATCCTTATTGTGACAAAAATCTTCTTGTCTCTTTTTTGTATAACTCCACGTGAGGTTGGTCGAAAGCGTTGACCCCCAGAAGATTGGCCAACAGCATCATTTCGATCATCTTAAACTGGAGAAATTCCCCGTATGAATATTCGGAAAGGTCGTCAAGAACAATGTGGGTGAAAGGAATCTTCTGGTTTTCGTATGCGGCGACCGTGCCTTTAAGGATGGCCCCCATAATATTCGATAAAGATTTGCCGGCAATCTGGGGGACGAGCGTCTCATAATCCATTGATTGGGGTACTCCTATTTTATTCTCCGAAATGGCTGAAACGAAAGTCGTCACTTTGTCCCTCGGTCCACCCAGATACAACTGCGTCACCGAATGCAGATCGGTCGAACCGATCGAGACAGTTGGAGTGATGCCGACATGTTCTGTTTTACCATTTGAGTTTTTTTCCTTGCCAATGCTTTCGCCCATCAACTGACGGTACCATTTGCCGATCGATTCCAATTCCGGGTGGAAAAGAAAATTATCATTTATATTTTTACCTTTGCTGTAATGCTCAAAAAGGATTATGGCTGAGGCGGCGGCGGGATTTTCAAGAATATTTTCCGATAAGCAAACATCCCTCATATTTTTTGCGCCTTCAAGGAGCCGGTCAACATCAATTCCTGATGCCGACAACGGAAAAAGGCCAACTGGCGAAAATACCGAGTAACGGCCGCCGACCGTTTTGGGAAGATCGAGAACATGATACTTCTTGGTTTGCGATTGTTTGTAAAACTCCGAATCCTTGTCGGCCGTCACAACAATCCTGTCATTAGCGCCTTCTATAAGGGGACGAATCGCTTCGAAGTTGGCCAACGGTTCGGTCGTTTTACCCGACTTGCTAATCACATTTACAAGAAACTCTTCCTTTTCTGAAATTTTTTTCAGAAGCGATGCGGATTGGGAGACGAACTCGGGATCCGTCGTATCCAAAAAAATAATTTTAGGGAACCTATCAGGATTGACAACGTCAAAATATCCAAACAAGGCATCGTAAATTGCCTTGGTCCCTAGATTTGAACCGCCGATTCCAATAACAAGAATGTATTTCAATTTTTGACTTTTGGTTTTTTTAACTATCTCCTTGATCTGTAGAAGAGAGTCTTTATTAAAAGGTAGATTGATCGAGCCTTCGTCGTTCTCGTAGTTATTTTTATCGGCTACCGACTTAAGATGTTTGAGATAGGACAATAAGATTTTACCTCTTTCCTCAATCTCGGTATTTGACAACTGGCAATTATTCTCGAAATTAAATTTCATATTTGTGATTGGATTATTGGCGACCGGCGTATGCTTTCAATAGTACCGACCTCTTGCCAATGGGCTTGATGCTATAAGTTAAAACATTTTCCGGGATAAAGCAAGAGTGCCCAGCTGTGACGAGGACTCTTCCGTCACTTGCTGACACTTCAACCGAGCCGTCCCGGACAAATAGATGAATAAATGTCCCATTGGTTTTTTCTTCAACCTCGCTGTCAAGTTCCAAAATGTCGAGAGAATAGTCCGAAGTCTTGATAAGCGAATTGCCGGCCCGATCGGGTGTCATTTTGGCAATGTCATTATGTTCCGGGTCGGTGTCCAGGTATTTAAAATAATCGTCGACATTAATTTCCCTTATCGACCCGTCGGACTTTATCTTGCCCTTATCAAAGGACCTGATCGTACAAACCGGATCCATTACATCTTTTTGAATTTCGTACAAGACATTACCCAAGGGATAGTTTTCAAGATCTTCTTCCCACGAATGGTGAATGCCGCCGGCCGAGGGATCGACTACTGAATGTTTCTTGACAACATGGGTATTCACGTATTGCCAGGGATTAACTTCCCGGACTAGTTCGCCGGCTTTTGCTTTGGCATCCGTCAAAGATAGTTTGTTATTTTTTACATCGCTGCTCAATCTTTTCATTTCCGATTCGATTTTTTTACAAGCTTTTTTGTATTCCTCAAGATCAATTCCTTTTTTAATTCCATAGGTCACCAAACCATCCTCAAAGTAATACCAGGTCTCGGGCTTAGGGAGCCAACGCTTATCTTTTAAACTTTTTTTGATATGTAGTTGAAATGAATTTCCGTTTGATTGGTTGAGTTTTATCAGGGGGATTTTTTCGGTAAGGCCGGTCACTTCGTTAAGACTTACATAGTCGACATTTTCCTGATAACCGGTTTTATTAAAAACAGTCGGTTCGTCGGGCGATCCTAACTCCCCGACAAACCGGCTATCTGTCGACGCATTGATATTCAAAAGTAATTTCGAACCGCTGAAAAGCTCATAACTTTGGCCAATTTTTTTGCCGGAGAAATCATTAAAAGTCGACCAGTTTTTCATCTTGAGAATGTATTCTCCTCCCCAAGTAGGTTGCTCTATGAGTTTGGGGACAATTAGATATGGTCTTCTTATTTTAATCATACAAATCGCGTATTAGTATAATATATAAGCGGATTTAGTATAATTCAAGTGAATCATGAAAAACAATAAATTCTTCATTTATCTTAAAGCCCTTCGTGTTTCCCAATGGATAAAAAACTTCGTCGTTTTTACCGCCGTCATATTCTCGGGAAAGCTTTTTGATATGGATCTTTTGCTGCCTTCAATTTATGCTTTCCTTATTTTCTGTCTTCTGTCATCCACTTCCTATGTCTTGAACGACATCATCGACTATCCTTATGACCGGAAGCACCGGATAAAAAGGTTTCGACCGATTGCCGCCGGACTCATCACCTTGCCGGAGGCGACTTTTATTGTTTTTGTGTTCACGATTGTCGCCCTCATCCTGGCGTTATTCTTCTCAATCCAATTCTTCGCATTGAGTCTTATGTTTATTCTTCTTCATTTTGCCTACTCGTTATATCTCAAAAAATATCCGACAATAGATATTTTTGCGATCTCCTTTTCTTTTATGATCAGGACATTCGCCGGCGAAGTGGCGACCGGTTACCATATTCCAATCTGGCTGACTTTGACCATATTTTTTGTCTCGCTATTCATGGCTTCGGTCAAACGACACGCCGAACTGATCACCCATGGTGCGGATACGCGGGAATCGCTCTTTCGATATAAGGGACATCTTTTGGATTTTCTAACCCAAATTTTCGCGACCTCGACAATTATTGCCTATGCCACATATACCTATGTCGAAAAACCTCCGGAAGTTCATACGATCTTGTCTCCGCTCATGATCGATCTTTTTCCCGGGTTTGAAGCGAGAAAGTGGATGATGGTAACAATTCCGTTAGTTGTCTACGGCATCTCCCGTTACGCCCAACTTCTCTACGAACGCGACGAAGGTGAGCGACCCGAAAAACTTATAACGACCGATATACCCCTAATAACGACTATCGTCCTCTGGGCAATAAGCATTGTGTTGCTCTTTTACGTTTTGTAGCATAAGAGTCCATTGACAAAAAAACATATTCTGCTAGAATTTTTTCAGGGGTAAACAATCGTTCCCTAATTAATATTTTTAACTTACGTTCTATGAAAAGTAAATCAGACGCTGGAAACGGTAAAAAAGAAGCCGTTACCTTTGCGATCGAGCAGATCCAGAAACAATTCGGGAGGGGATCAATTATGAGATTTGGACAGGCGCCGGTTATCCCGGTTGAAGTCATCTCCTCGGGTATTCTTCCCTTGGACTTAGCACTTGGCGTCGGCGGTATACCGCGCGGACGGATTATCGAAATCTTCGGACCTGAAGCATCGGGTAAGACGACCATTTGTCTGTCCCTTATTGCTGAGGCGCAAAAAGCCGGAGGTACGGCTGCTTTTATCGACGCTGAACACGCGCTTGACCCTGAGTGGGCTAAAACCCTTGGGGTAAAACTCGACGACCTTTTGATTTCCCAACCCGATACCGGAGAACAAGCTCTTGAGATTACGGAAACCCTAATCCGTTCTGGAGGAGTTGACTTGGTTGTCGTTGATTCGGTTGCCGCCCTCGTCCCCAAGTCAGAAATCGAAGGGGAAATGGGAGATAGTCAGATGGGGCTTCAAGCCCGCCTCATGTCTCAAGCCTTGCGCAAACTTACAGGAATTGTTTCAAAGTCCAAGACAACTGTCATCTTTACAAACCAATTGAGACTCAAGATCGGCGTTTTCTTTGGAAATCCGGAAACGACTCCAGGAGGTTTGGCATTAAAATTCTATACCTCGATTCGAATGGACGTCAGGAAAATCGAGACCTTGAAAAAAAACAATCAAGTCTATGGTAGTCGGGTGAGGGTTAAGGTAATCAAAAACAAAGTGGCTGCCCCATTTAGGGAAGCCGAGTTTGTCATTAATTCCCAAGGGGTCGACCGAGAAGAAGCATTGGTTGATGCCGCTTTAAACGCTGGACTCATTACTAAAAGCGGATCATTCTTCAAGATAAATGACAAGCTTTTGGGACAGGGGAAGGAAGAGGTTAAAAGGGTCATAGGCGACGACACAAAACTGAAGAGCCAACTTTTGAAACAGGTTATGGAAAAGCCAAAGGCGGTAATAAATAAGGAAAACACCAAATAAACCGGAAACGTATGTTAAACGAAGACCTTATTCCTTTGCTGAACAAGGCCTACTTCTTTTTGAAGTTTAGGCCAAGATCTGAAAAAGAAGTCCGGGACTATCTGTATAAAAAAGTCTCAACTACCCATTGGTCGCGAGACGCGGCCGACATCATAGTGGAGAAGCTTAAAAGCCAACTTCTTGTGGACGATGTCAAATTCGTCGACTGGTTTGTCCGTCAAAGAACCGCTCTCAAGCCGAAAAGTCAAAGACTTCTAACCCGGGAACTAAAACAGAAAGGGATTGCCGATGAATTGATCGAAAAGCATTTTTCCAGTAACGCCCTTAACGAAGACTCTTTGGCATTCAAGATTCTTGAAAAACGCTGGGTCAGATTTAAGGGTTTAGACTCAAGAAAAAGATATGAAAAAGCCGCCAGATTTCTGATGAGTCGGGGATTCAGCTACGAAATCTGTAAGAAATCCATTGAAAAACTTGAAAGTGGGGATTAGAATGATCTATCAATGAGTAAGCAAAGTGGGTGGGCTGATAGGAATATTCGTTATTACTACATAACCGAACTTCTTAACAATCTTTTCTTTCTTATCCCTGTGTATATTGCTTTCCAAAACCAGTACCTCACTCTGACCCAGATGGCTTTGTTGGCCAGCGCCAGATATGTTCTGATGTTTCTTATGGAGTTACCTACCGGCGTCTTTGCCGATCTGTGGGGGAGGAAAATAAGTTGCGCTATAGGCGCATTTATCGACGCCGGCGGACTGTTTCTAATCGCTTTTTTCCCAAGCACCACTTGGATAATCGTCGGAACAATGATCAGGGCGATAGGCGAAAGCACTATGTCGGGAGCCAATTCCGCCCTTATTTACGATACGCTTAAGGAAAATAATCGAGAAGACGAATATGTCAAAGTTGCCGCCCGCGAATCAATGATAGTTCAGACGGGATTGATCTTGGCAACGTTTTTGGGAGGATATCTATATTCCATATCTAAAACCCTACCTTTCTTTTTAACCGGAGCAAGTATTTTCACAAGCGCCTTTTTATATCTCAGAATGCAGGAGCCGCATCTTGACAGCATCAAATATTCGTGGAGCATATATATAAACAAAACAAAAGACGGTTTGAGGGAACTTGTTAAAAATTCTTACACCAAATACCTTTCTATTTATTTTATGTTCATCGCCGGCATCAGCTGGTCGTGGATGACATATCTGAATTTGGTCTATCTCAATAGCCTTGGTTTTGACCAAGGTACTCAAGGAACTATCTTGTCCGGTGCCAGGATGTTGAACGCCATAATAATCGGCATTGTCGCCGTTGGCGCTTTGAAATTCACGAGAAAACACGGCGCCTGGATTCACCCAGGGCTTATGCTTCTGGGAAGCTTAATGGCGCTTATACCAAACCCGGTTATAAACGTTTTGGCAATTGTACCCCTTATGTTTGTTTCAACTTTGAGATTCAATTTGCTTGGGAAGCTTACTAATGAAGTATTTGATTCGCGCCATCGGGCAACCGCACTTTCGGCGTTGAACCTATTGTTGGGAATGTTGTATTCGGTGATCGTTGCATTATCAGGACCGCTTACCGAGATCGCTCACCCGAGATGGATATTCTTCTTTACTGGGATTATGCCTTTGCCGTTAATCGTTTGGTTGGTTTTTAAAATGAAGAGACATCGCTTAGTAACTTAACGGGACTCCGTTATCGGCAAGGTATTGAAAACGTTCCCAAATTTTAGCTGCAATTTCATATTGATAGTTTGCTAGATCCTCAAAGTTCCTGACTTTGTCGGGCGCATTTAAAAACGGCACATTTTCTTCAAAATCGTCTTGGGTAAAGTGGCTGAGGATTTTTCTCACTAATGCCCTGTCCTTGTGTGCCATGGCAATTTTAATCCCCCTAATGACCTTAATGTCTTGAGTGTTTTTGTATTGTCCGTCCTGGGATTCAAGTTCTAGGGAAGCGCTTGATGAAGGTTTTAAAACAAACCGATACTCTTCCCCTGAAGGTAAAAGCATGGCATAAACCACTTCGACATTTGGAAGAGGATTTTTGGGAGACATAATCCAGGTGAGAATTTCTTCACCAATTCTACCTTTTATCTCAACCGTAACACCACTGGCAACTCCGGTCGCAACCGCAGCGTCATATTTTAAAAGCTGGTTGACCCTTTTGGAGGGATTATGCGAACCGTATTTGCTGCCTTGAGCATCTTTAACCTCATATATGTATGGCTTTCCCGGATCCGATTTCAACCTCAAAGGTACGTCTATTTCCAAATCATGAGTCAATTTCTGGCGGGGCTTCCTGATGTTTTTGCCATTCTCGTTAACTATATGGTCCCATCTAGTCCATTCATCAAACCCTTCAAATTCCATGCGGAAAGGGTTGATGTTAAAATCAACAATAACGTCAGAGCGAGTCAACATTTCCTTAATCCTTTTTAGTTCGAAAACAACCCCACTCAAGTTTTGCATCTTGACCCGTTCGTCGATGTGACCTTTTGTCAAAGACATTAACCTGTTGACGTATCTTTTCCGAATAGGTTTGGGGACCGCTTCTATAAGAGAATTGTATTCTGTAAGCAGACTTGAATGAGTAGGAATATTTTCTTGATAAAGAATTTTTGTCAGACTTCTATTAAGGAGTTTTGATTCCGTAAGTAAACGACCTTCCTTAAGAGGCGGTTGGGGGGTTTTCAAGACGGCTTCAATTCTTTTGAGTGCCGTGCCGTAGGCAATGGCTTTCTCAAAGTAGGTAGCATGCTTATGACGTATTCTTTCGGCCATATTCTTGATTATAGTTGAAGATTCCTTTATTAAAGAGTAAAATATGGGTATTAGAAATTGCTTATAGAGGGTTAATAAACATTAACGTTACAAATGTTGTCAATAATCGCAAACCAATTAATATCGGGAGATCGATCCCCTTCAGCGGGGGCAACACTGGTAGCTATATAACCCTTCAACAAAGCTTACTTTATTAAATTATATGCTGAAATTTTTCAAAAAATTCACATCTATTGGCCGAGATCGTGAAGAACTTCTAAAAAACGCCCGTCAAGAGGCGGAAAATATCGTCCTTAGAGCCAAACAAGAAGCAGTATCGATCAAGTCAGACGCCGATAACCAAGCCCGCAAAGTTGCAACCGATGCTCTTGAGGTCGAAAAGAGATTGGCCAAAAAAGAACAGACCGTTGAGGACAAGGAGAATCAGGTTAACCGTGAAAGGCAGTCCGTCCAGGACAGCAAAAACCATATGGATCGGATGAGGCGCGAACTCGAGGAAAAGAAAGAGCAGATGCTTCTTAAGCTTGAGAAGATCGCAGGTCTGACTAAAGATCAGGCTAAAGACCTCCTGCTATCGGGTTGGGAAGAAAAACTCAAAGGTGAAGTCGCCAAGAAGATAAAAAGCGCCGAAGAGGAAGTTAAGGCAAAAGTCGAAGATAAAGCCAAGACTATGCTTGTTGACGCGATGCGTTATGGAGCCATCGACTATGTAGCCGAGTATACGCTCTCGGTTATCAACTTACCTTCAGAAGACTTTAAGGGAAGGATCATCGGTAAGGAAGGCCGCAATATCCGTGCCTTTGAACTGGCAACCGGAGTTGATGTCGATCTTGAAGAAGAGGGAGTTATCAGACTGTCCTCATTTGACGCCACTCGTCGTGAAATCGCCAGACTATCTCTTGAAACCCTAATTAAAGATGGTCGAATACAACCCCCAAGGATTGAGGAGATTGTCAAAAAAGTCAGGTCAGATGTTGAAAAAACGATTTTTAAAGCCGGTGAGGAATTGGCTCATAAGGTCGGAGTCTTCAACCTGCCTGCAGAAATAACCCAAGCATTGGGTCGTTTTAAATATCGCTATTCATACGGTCAGAATATGATTGCCCATACCCTTGAAGAGACAAAAATCGGGATCGCCCTAGCCCATGAACTCGGAGTCGATGTCAACGTCGTCAAACTCGGATGCTTGCTCCATGACATCGGAAAGGTCATCACCGACAAGGAAGGTTCGCACGTCGATCTCGGGGTCGAGCTTTTGAAAAAGCACCGTTTTCCCCAGAAAGTCATCGACTGCGTCGCCGCCCATCACGAAGACGTCCCCTTCACCTCAATTGAGGCGATTATCGTCTACATATCAGATGCCGTATCTGGAGGTCGACCGGGAGCCAGACATGAGGACTTTGAAGAATACCTGAAAAGAATTAAGACTATCGAAGAGGCTGCCAAAACCAAAAAGGGAGTCCGCGAAGCATATGCTCTTCAGGCCGGGCGCGAGCTACGGGTTATCGTACGACCCGACGAGGTGACCGATGACGAAGCCGTTGTTTTGGCCGAAAACATCAGGGAAGAGTTGGAGTCGAAGTTTGACGTCTTCCCGGGCCAGATCAAGGTAACAGTCATCCGCGAATCAAGGGCCGAGGCAACCACCAAGATCTAACGATAATGAAAATGTCAAAGCTTGGCGAGTTTGGACTTATAGAGAGGATCAAAAAGTCTCTTAAAAATCCTAATATTGGTTCGGACTGTGCTCCAATTGTTGTCGGGGGCGCCACCTATCTTATAACCTGCGATATCATTCTTGAGGACAAACATTTCTTAAGAAGATATCCTCCGGAATTTGTTGGATTCAAGGCCATTTCAGTCAATGCTTCGGACATTATCGCATCAGGTGGTAGACCTCAGTCGGTCCTCATATCATTGATACTCCCGGATATTGACTCTACATACGTTGAAGCCCTTTACCGGGGAATAATCCGGGCATGCAAAAAATATAAATGTAAAGTTGTTGGAGGTAACGTCACTTCGTCTAATAAAGTCGGTGTTGACGTTTTTATGATGGGGCCTTCCAAAAGATTTATAAAAAGAAAAACTGCTAGGTCAGGTGACTACATATTTGTAACCGGTAACTTGGGTGATTCTAAAGCCGGCATGGAACTATTAATGATGGATAAAAAGTCATATGCCCCTTTTGAAAAGATACTAATGAAGCGCCATTTGAAGCCTGAAATAGAAGTTGATATCTCTAATTATTTGGTCAAAAACGCTACCAGCTCTATGGACATAAGCGATGGATTATCATCTGATCTGTATCAATTATTCGACAAGAAAAAAGTCAAAATCAGTATCGATTCCGACCTAATTCCCTTGTCCCGGGAGCTTAAAATGTTTTGTAAAAAATACCGTCATGACGCCATATCCTATGCCTTGACCGGAGGGGAAGATTATAAAATCTTATTTACCCAAAAGAAAAAATCTAGTCCTTTTTTTAATATTGGAAAAGTCGAAAAAGGGTCGGGAATTTTTGTCAATAACCGAAAATTGAAGAACAAGAGTTTTGAACACTTCAGGTCCTAATCGCATTGTCACAAAGCCTTCAAATTGATCTAGATTGTTATAATAAGATATTTTTAATGTAGATTGACAAGACGCCAAAAAACGACTATTCTGTTAGCAATTAATTGTTGTAACGCTACAAAAGAATATTCAATAGAGAGGGGGTGAAAACATAATGACAAAAGCAGATTTAGTCGCTCAAGTTGCCAAGAAAGCCAACCTTACCGCCAAAGCAGCAAAAGACGCCGTCTCAACAGTCTTTTCGACAATGGCTGACGCTATGAAAAGAGGCGAGAAAGTCGTCGTCACCGGTTTCGGAACTTTCATGGTAAGAAAAAGAGCCTCGAGAAAAGGACGCAATCCTCAAACTGGAGCTGAGATTCAAATCCCAGCTACTAAAACTCCTGGATTTACCGCCGGTAAATCTTTAAAGAGATTAGTCAAATAACTTTGAGGATCTTGGATAAAAGATTGCAATCCTCCGTTTCATAAGACGGGGGATTGTTTTTTTGGGGCTTTATTGTATACTGATTGCTGGAACATGAAAAATCTGAGCCGAATAATTATCGTTTTATTTATAATCATCACCCTGCCGGCCGTTGGCTACTTCGTCATGGAGTCGTCAGGAGCTACTGCCGTTACCCCTGATCAAAAGGTCATATACGACCTTCCTTATCCCGGGCTTTTGAGCGATCACCCTCTTTATTATGTAAAGATCGTTCGTGATAGGATTACCGAATTCCTAACTCGCGACAATCTCAAGAAAGCCCAGCTTTACCTTCTTTATTCGGATAAACGTGCCGCCATGGCCGTAACACTTGCCACCAAGGGCAAGAACAGTCAGGCTATAGACGCGTTATCTAAAGCCGAAAAATACTTCCTAAAAATCGCCCCCTTATTGAAGGAGGCTAAGGAGCAGGGAAACTCGGCCGAATCGAATTTTATTGAGACTTTGAAGCTCTCAAACGCCAAACATAAAGAATTAATTGGCGAGCTTATAAAAGCACTGCCGACCGGATTTGATGAACAGTTGAGACAGATTGAAGCTTTGAATCTTCAGGTAAAGCGTGATCTTGAAAGTCTGTGAACGATAAGACTACTCCCATTAAAATAAAGTTCTGAGTCAAGGTCAACCAGTAGTGGTCAACCATCCCCGTCATCAGTACTGCAGCCACCAACAACCACTGGTTTTTTGACAAATTATCTTTCAAAAACTTACCCAATCTGAAAAGAATGAATCCTCCGATTAATCCAGTTTCCGATAAGAAAAGGAGAATAATATTGTGGACTGGCTGGTTGAAGAACAGTGGAAAATGCGACACGAACTGCGATTGGGCAATAAGGTAGTTTTTTAGACCGGTGCCGGTTAGGGGATTGGCCGCTATAACCGCCAGGGAATTGGCCATTAGTTCGAGTCTTTTAGCAACCGTCATCGGGTCTCCAGACGGAAAAAGAAATATGACGGACAAGACTCCCAGCACAATTATACGACTGACCA
This sequence comes from Candidatus Roizmanbacteria bacterium UBA6242, assembly GCA_002440905.1. Taxonomy (GTDB): domain Bacteria; phylum Patescibacteriota; class Microgenomatia; order UBA1406; family GWC2-37-13; genus GWC2-37-13. Next base: position 16,409 of record DJWA01000022.1, read on the forward strand.
TACAGATCCGGCAGAGATTTCGATTAAGAAAAACATATATAACGTTAAGAAGAAGAAATGAGAGTATAGCGGCTTTGGAAAAAGAGATAAAAATTAGGCAGGAAAAAACTAGGAGAGAGAAGTACTTAAAAAATACATGGCGATCGAAGCGTTTGTTTATGAGAACAAAAAAATAGACAAGGAGATAAAAGCCGGCCATCGAGTTCGGGTGAGAAAAGGTTCCATAAGGTCGAAGTAACTCAAGTCCGTTGACGGCAATCTTGGCGATCCCTGGAGTACCGAGTGAAAATAACCTTTCGCCAAGATAATATAGAGGACCTTGGATAGATTGTTTAAATACAAATTGGGCAACCGACAGCCCAAGCTCCACAGCGCCCGTTAGGGTAAACGCCCAAAGAATCAATAACGGGGAGAGTCTCGAAGCGGCCGATTTGCCAAGGGCAAAAACCGTCAGAAGTTCGAAAATTCTTGCCGAACCGTAAAGGGCAAGGACCGGATTTTTGGCCAGGGCGATATTAAAACCTAAAAGAATGACCAGATAAAAAAATATCCGCTTTCTGAAAAACTCTATGACCGTTTTCATATTAAGAACAACAAGAGCTAGGACGACTATGTCTATTAGATACAGGGTCGGAGAAAGGTAATCTACTCGAACTCCAGACAGATAAGAGAAGGAAAGGAAAAAGTGCTTACCGAGTTGGGTTGGTAAAAGAACTAGAAAAATAAAAAAAAGAATTTGTTTTATATTAAAAGCGGTTATATTTATTTTTGCCTTGGATTTATGTTTTTTCATTATCAATACGCAAAACCTTACCTGTTAATCTACAATAATCTTAATCAATTAATTATAATTAATTAACCATGAAAGGATTCTTAGAATTTATACGGGAAAAAGTCGTCGTCGGGTTTGCTGTTGGATTTATTATGGGAGGCGCCGTCAGCAAGCTAGTGTCGGCTCTAGTTACCGATATTATCAACCCTATTGTAGGATCCGTATTGTCCCGCACTAAAGACCTAAACTCCATGTATATCCAGGTCGCCGGCGCCCGCGTAATGTGGGGACATTTCGTGAGCGCGTTAATTGACTTTACAATCCTATCATTTGTAGTGTATCTTTTAATTAAGGCCATGGATTTTATAAAAGTTGAAAAGCCGGCCAATAAAAAATGAAACTCCCAAGGGAGCTGACAACCGTTACCAGGCTTTCGAAGTTTGTCGCTCTCATAATGTTTGTAACCCTCCCAATAATCGCCTTTGCGTTTGGGGTGAACTTCAAAGAATACGTTGATAATAATCCAACCCTTTTTATAGCCCAAGCTCCCGCAGCAGATAAGCAAACCGTTGATAGTGAGTATCCTTGCGAACTTGATGTTACCGTTTGTTCCGATAATTCCCTTATTGGACGGGTTCCTCCTAAATGCGAATTTGGTAAATGCGCAGTTGAGTCCGAGCCGTCATCGGCCGCATATGTCTGTCCTAGGTCTGGTTATGTCGACTGCGAACCGGGACCGGGGGGGACTAAATTCGAATGCACGACCACATATCTTGATTGGGCACAAACCAACTGCCCCAACTTCATGGGGGCTGCTTATTAAGATATAATAAACGGTGTGAGTAAAAGACTATTCTGGCTTCTTATCACTTTAAGCTTTATTGTCCAGTTGTTTTTGAGTTTTCTTGAAACCTACGGGGACGTCCACGCATATTTTGTTCCGTGGGCGCAAAGCATTGAAAAGTACGGGACCATCGGTTTTTACGATCGAGTAATCCCCCCAAATACATACGCCAACTATCCACCCCTAATTATTTATATCCTAACCGCGTTTTATCAATTGGGAATGACATTAATTAAACCAATTCTCGATGGACTATGGACCCTCAATACGACCTTTTCCATTTTCCCTTCGGGTATCGTCACCTTTTTCAACCGGGACAACCTCTTACTTTTCTCTTTTATTAAGCTCCCCGGTATTTTGGCTAATATCGCACTTTCCGCTGGTGTTTATTACCTCGTTGGTGAGTTGGTACCGAAAAAGTCCAGTTCGAGAATTGCTTTTATTGCCTTCATTTCGGCGCTTTTTAATCCGGCTCTCATTTTTCTATCCGCCCTTTGGGGACAAGTTGATGTCCTACCGTTTGCTCTTGTCGTCTGGTCTTTTTACTTTGCCAATAAAAAATCCCACAACCTGTCGGTGCTCCTTATGGCTTTGGCGCTATTATCCAAACAAACGGCCATTCTCGCCGTTCCTTTTTACGCCGTGTATCTTTCCAGCAAGTTGACCGCAGTGAGGATAGTAAGATGGAGTATCATCACCTACATTACGTTTGTTACCATGTTTTGGCCTTTTGAGAAGTCCGTAGGAGTTAAATTTTTTCCCTTTATTTCATATCTTAAAATCGCCTCGTCATTTGCCTCGGACAAGGTCTCAATGCACGCCCACAACTTCTGGCAGATGCTTTACCCGAATATGAGGGACAACGGGGTAAGGGTAATCTCCCATATTATAGTTTTCTCTTTTATGTTCTTTATCATCTTTCGCATATGGAGAAAAAGAAACAACCTCTCATTTGTCCTTTCTGGATTCGGACTGTTTGCTGTATTTTCTTTTATGTTTATGACCCGGATGCACGAAAGACACCTTTTGGCGGCGATTCCCTTCCTGCTTCTGGCCGTCGCTATTGACTTCAAATTCTATTGGATTTTCCTATTTGAATCCCTTTATCTTATCGCCAATATGTATGCCGCCTGGCCGGTGCCCTACAGCAAGTTTTTGGCCGAATCCTTGAATAATTACTGGGTCGTAAATGTCATCACCCTTGTACAACTTGGAGTACTATTATGGGCTACATTTGTTTGGATTAAGGCTACGCGAAGAAAAACAACCTCAGGATAAGATATAATTGAGTCTCCTATGAAAAAAGCCCACCGGATTATTTTAGTTGACGTAGTTGACCCCCATACCCATAGGGACGAAGCTATACATAATCTTGAAGAGTTGCGATCGTTGGTCTCAACCTATAAGGGAGTTGATATCGTGACAATCATCCAGCACCGGACGCGTCCCGACAAGGCGACATTTGTCGGATCGGGTAAGGCGATAGAGCTTGCAGGCATCGTCAAGAAACAGAAAATAGACATAGTCGTCATCAATGCCATCGTCAAACCAACAGTCCTATTTAACCTGACCAAAGTCTTGTGGGAAATGAACCCGGACATACAAGTCTGGGATAGAATTGACCTTATCCTAAATATCTTCGATTTACACGCCCAGACAAAGCAGGCCAAGCTCCAGATTGAGATCGCCAGAATGAGACATATGGGACCCCGCATATACGGGTTGGGGACGATGTTGTCGCGTCAGGCGGGAGGGATTGGAACCCGGGGCATTGGTGAGACCAATATCGAGTTGATGAAACGCCACTGGCGCGACCAGATAAGGAACAAAAAAGAAGAGCTTGAGAAGATCTCGGCCCAGCACCTTGCCCAACTTAAAAGACGCCAGGACCAGAACTTCTCCTCGGTATCGATTGTTGGATATACAAACGCCGGAAAAACATCGCTGTTTAACCTTTTAGCCAAGAAGAAGAAAGTCGTCGAGAACGCGCTTTTTGTGACCCTGGATTCGGTGTCAGGTAAGCTATACCTTCCGACCCTTAAAAAAGAGGTCTCGATCTCGGACACAATAGGATTCATAAAAGATCTACCATCGTCTTTAATTGACACCTTTAAGTCAACGCTCATGGAGTCCATCCACGCCGATGTAATTCTCCATGTCATAGACGTTGCCGACCCGAAGATGAACGAAAAGATCGAGGTAGTCGAGGATATTTTGAGGGAGATTAAGGTTAAGTCCAAGAAAGTCATCTACGTCTTCAACAAGGTCGACGCCCATTTGGGCGACGGCAAGAAGACATTGACCGAAATTAACAACAAATACGAGCTCTTTACCCCCCAGTTTATTTCGGTCAAAGAGAGCTTTGGGATCGACAAGCTGATTAGTGAAATCGAGAAAAATATTTGACCATAAACTCGCTTCTTACCACCCAAGTCCAATAAGGGGGTAAAATACAAAATACTATGTTTGACCACGACCTAGCAATTGTTGACGTTGAAACTACCGGTATGAGCCCTTTTCATGACCGGATCATTGAGGTGGCAATTATAAGGATCTCCAAAAACAAGATCGTCGACAAGTACACGACTCTTCTTAATCCCCAGACCCACATCTCCCCATATATAAGCATGTTCACGGGAATTACAAACCAGGATCTTGTAGACGCCCCTCTATTTGGGGACGTAAAGGACAAGATCCAGGAACTCTTGGGAGGCGCCGTATTTGTCGCCCATAACGTCCGGTTTGACTATTCATTCATGAAAAGCGAACTCAAGCGGTCGGGCTCCTACTTCAAGGCTAAAACCTTTTGTACCGTCAAGTTGTCCCGGCGCTTGTTTCCGGATTACCGAAGCCATTCCCTCGAGTCGGTTATAAGCCGGTTCAACTTCAAGTTCTCCCGTCGTCACCGGGCGTATGACGACGCCTATGTCCTATGGCAGTTCATCAACAAGGTAAAAAAAACCATTCCCAAGGAAAGGTTGCTCAAAACCTGGGCAGAACTGACTAAGTCCTTATACTCGGGGGATCAAAATATCAGAGAACAGGTTGACGCCTTACCGGAGTCTCCTGGTATATACATCTTCTACGACAAAAACGACGCGCCCATTTACGTTGGTAAATCCAAAAGCATTTTGGATCGGGTAGTTGCCCACTTTTCACAAGACGTCCATTCTACCAAGCACCTCCAGATGATGAAGGAAGTGACACGAATAGGACACATAAAGACAACCGGGGAACTTGGGGCATTGCTGCTTGAGGCCCGGCTCGTCAAAGAACTTCACCCGGTCTACAACGCCCAGCTTAAGGAAAAGAAAGCGTTCATTGTCTTAACCAAAGACAAGAACAAAGACGGATACCTGACCCTCAAGTCAAAGACGGTCATGTCCCTTACTGAAGTTGAGACCGATGATCTTTTGGGTACGTTCAAAAGCGATCGGGGGGTCAAGGAATATTTGGCCGAATTTGCCGAAAAATACTATCTCTGCCCCAAATTGTTGGGGACAGATTCAAGCCGCACTTCCTGCTTTGCCCACAAGTTGGGCCGTTGCCGCGGAGCGTGTATAAAGAAAGAAAAGAAACAAATATACAATTCGAGGTTCTTGATAGCTTTTATTGAATCCAGGCAGTTTAAGCCTTGGCCTTACCGTGGACCGGTTGAGATAGTTGAGAAGGATATTGAAGATATGGAGAAGTGGGAGAGTTATACGATAGATCGCTGGTGTCTCATAGGTAAGAAGAATTCCTTGGGAGACGAGGAAGTATTTGAAAATATTTTTGACCCCGACTATTACAAGATAATCGCAAGATATTTAAAAGCCCAAAGTCATCGAATTAGATCTGATAACGAATTCAAGCAGTCCGCTCGTTGATCTTCAAACTCTTTTCTGGTTGTTAATCCGTTTGGGACCGCAACAAATCCTATTCCCGCGCCGCGTGCCGCCTGCATATCTCGAATATCGTCGCCAACATAAAGAGCCTCTTCCTTTTTTATATCTAACTTCACAAGTTGCGATATCAAACCATCAAAGACTCTCGGATCTGGCTTATGGAATTCTGAGTCGGTCGATCCCTGAATAAGATCGAACTTATCATAAGGCATTTCTGATTCATTCATATCGTCAACGACCGATTCTCTTGTCATTGATGTCACCAGTCCCAAGAAATAGTGATTGTCGTGAAGAAAATTAAGGACTTTGATAGTATCCTCATATGGATGTTTACGATATAAGTAGTCGAGTGAAAAATAGCTTTTCATCATGTTCTCAACCGTATCCTTATGCTCGTAGAAAAGACCAATCATCTCCTCAAATGGCATTCCCCAATATTTTCTGATGGTCTCTTCAGTCAAGTTAACCCCATAAAACTTTTTGGCGACCGCCTGGTGCTGGGACCACTTAACAGAATATGACTTAACTAAAGTTTCGTCAAAATCAAAAATTATTGCTTTGTATTTAGATATGAACATTGACGGAGATAATTATATACGTAAAAATCGATCGTGAACAAAGTCAAAAACAATTTGAACTGTCGTATTAGAGTATTCTTGCTGATACTATCCAATGCTGCTCTGCCTATTGATTCACATATCTTGGAAGCGTAAAGGTAAAAGTCGATCCCTTATCCTTCACGCTTTTAACCCAGATTTTACCCATATGTCGCTTGATGATTTCAAACGATATATATAAACCCAGTCCAAGTCCCGAGATATTGTTCTTATCTTCTACCCTGAAAAATCTCTCAAACACCTTCTTTTGCTCTTCTTTATTTATGCCGAATCCAAAATCCTTTACAGACACCGTTACCTCTTTTGGATTACTTTTCATCAAAATATTTATTTTTTTAGCATCGGGCGAATATTTGATCGCGTTAGAAATAAGATTTATCAGGGTCTGACTGATTCGTTCCTTATCTGCGTAGACAAATACGCCAGATTGACCCTTATAGAAGATCGTATGGGATTTTGCGGTAAACCTAAAGTCCGAGATTACCAGTTTTATAAGCTCATTGAGGTTGAATATTTTCCTCTGCAGTTTTAAGTTCCCGGTTTGGATGCTATAAACTTTTGTAAATGAGGCCATAAGTTGTTCGAGTCGTTCAATTTGGCCGGCAATCTTAGAAATATAAAAGAACCCTTCTTTGTCTTTTTTATCAACTAGGTATTTTTCAAATTGCTGTGAAAATAATTTAATAACCGTCAACGGAGTTATGAGTTCGTGGGATACCATTCCGATAAAATGATCTTTTTGTTTCTCCAGCTGCCGTTCGACCGTTACATCATCTAAGGCGAGCAAAATGGCTTCAGTATTATTGACTTGACGATAAGTCTTGCGCGCATTTAATAGCATTATTCGTTTACCAATGTGGGGAAAATTAATATCCAATTCAAAATTTTCAAAATGCGTATTTTTGACGAGGATCTTTTCCAACAAGTGTCTTAACTTAGGTATGTTCCAAGCACGACTATTTAACATATATATCAGCTTGTTTTCCGTTTTTTTTGGAGTCAACTTAAAGGTGTCGTAAAATGATTTATTAGCAGTCAAAACTTGCAGTTTTTTATTGAGGACGACCAGCGGCAACCTTACAGTATCGACAATAGCTTCGGAATAATCGAGAGCATATTTGAGAATGTCCAGCGACCGCTTCAGGTCGTTAACGTCAACTCCAGGAATTATGCTCGAGTGATCGATTTTAATATGACGTTTTTGTACAGCTGCTTTGACAGAAGCACCAGATTGTTTTGGCCGATTGATTATGACTGACTTTCTAGAATACGGCAATCTTTCTTTACTCATTGATCTGGTCGGATAATAAGAATTATATCATAAAGAATATTATCAAGCAGTGTGCCACCATACAGCCCCTTTAATGATTGTTAAGGATGAAATGTGGAGATGTCCGGAATTGAACCGGAGTCCGAGAAAACACTAATATAAATTTTTAGTTGGGGTTAGATTGTTTTTACTCTTGTTTGCCCGCTTAAACAGTCAAATCGTAACAAACAGTCAGTTTAGTTTATCGATCCTAAATACAACTGATTACTTTCTAGGACCTTATTCCGATTGGTTTAACCCTCCATGGATTGAATCGGACAAAAACCATAGAGAGTCCAATTAGTTAACGTAAGCAAAGTTCATATTTGCATATGATCTTGCCAACATAGCTTCTTGGTATTCTGATGTTTGATTATCAGTTATTTTTTGCGTTTACGCACAGCTGCGCCCCAACGATTTATAAAAGTGCAATTTCCCGTCGATGCCTTGCATCCCCTTTATCTTTCTACTTTCATGAACTCTTTCGCCTGTCTTTTTTCCTCCAAGGCGACATCCCTTTGCTTGACCAATTTCTTCTTTCCGATATTACCTCTTCCCTTGGCCAATGCGATCTCCAGCTTAATAAGAGGCCCCTTATTATAACATGATTTGGGTGCTAAGGTCAACCCGGCGGCGGTCATTTTCGTTCTCAAACGAGTCAGTTCCCGCTTATGGAGAAGTAATTTTCGGGTCCGCTTGGGTTCATAGCTTGGGCTTCTGGCAAATTCGTACATGGGGATATCGGCATTGATAAGATACGCCGATCCATCGGCCATGATGCGAACGAAGGCATCGTCTAGTTTAAGACGGCCGGAGCGAATCGACTTAACTTCGCCCCCGGTCAAGGAAATACCCGCCTCAAACGACTCTATCTCCGAATAGTCCCTATGGAATTTTCTATTGATGATTTTCATATATTGCTATTATAATCTACTTGATGGCTATTGGTGAGAAATACTACGTCTACACGATCCTTTCTTTACGCGATTTTGATCTGTATACCGGAATAACAAGAGACCTTAAAGTACGAATTCAGGAACACATGAGGGGGGTTGTCACATATACCAAGATTAGGGTTCCCTTCAAGCTTGTTCATTATGAATATTTCGTTAACCTCGAAGACGCCAGACGACGCCAAATGTATTTGAAGACCAACATCGGCCGGGCAAAGTTGAAAGACTCGCTCAAGAAAACTCTCGCACGCAAAACGTATATGCCTTATAGATTGGTAAAATAATAGTATGAAAAACCTTGTCGCCTCTATCCTCTTTGTCGGTGTGATTTTTGGGATTGTTTATTATGCCGTGAGCAAGATGCCTTCGGACTTTATAAAAATAAATCCCATCGTCAATAAGACGGCCTCCAATAATAAGTTGATCGAACCCGGACTCGAAGTGGGTTCTACCGGAGATGATGTTAGGATTCTCCAAGCGGCTTTAAGCCTTAATGCTGAGATTTACCCATCCGGGATTGTCAGCGGGTATTATGGGGATTTAACTTACCAAGCAGTCGCAAAATTCCAGGCCAAACACAGTCTTTCAAGAAACGGTGAAGTCGACGGGAAAACCGCCGACAAGTTTAACGAAGTTTACGGGGATAAGACTCGTGAGTATTACCTCACTCTTGCCCCAACTCCAGAGGTTGTTGAGATCCGGTTAAACCAGCCGGTCCAAGATGATGGAGAATGGGGTAAAGCTAAGCAGATAGGTGAGCATACCTGGACGATGAAGATCGGTATGGACGACACGATGGCGACTCCCAGAGAAATCCATGAAGCACTCAATAATTACAGGCAACTTCATGGAAGAAATACTTTGTCGTGGGATGATAGACTTGCGGAATATGCCTTGTCTCGCGCCAAATACTTTACTCAAATAGGAGACCTTGACGAACATGCCGGGTTTTCAGAGTATCTTAAAAACGAAGACAATTTCAAGGCGCTCGGGTTTTGGGCTTTGGGGGAAAACTCAAGCTACGGATATCGGTTGAATGGTACTCATCTGATAGAATGGGTTTATGCCGGGGACAAACCCCACGATGATAATCAACTTAATCCCGATTGGACCCACGTCGGAATAGGTGTTGACGGTTACCAGACAAACCTTATCTTTGGCGGACAGAAAATGTAAAGGATTACTTGATCTGTATTTTACATTGCCAAGAATACCCATAATGCTGTCTCCAGCAACTTAAAGCGTACAACTTCTTTGTGGTTTACTATTTTAGGCTTTTAGTGATTTATAGAAGAACTTGGCAATTATGATTGCGGCCACCAGGACATAAGGAGCCAAATGATTGACAGATAGGTTAAGACGTTGAGGTTTGTTTTTTTTGACCTTAGCACTCGAAAGCCGTCGATCAAAAAATAGAATCCGGCTCCAAAACCAATACCTTCAAAGAAAGCTACACCCACGAAAAATGGGAACTGCTGGGGGTTTGGAAACGGAATTTCAGGATGGGGTGGCCAGATTTTGAGACCCAAGGGCATGGTGGCAAGACCCATTAATATTGAGATTAAAGCCAATCGTATATTCAATTTCATAGAATGATTATACTACCACCTGGAACGTATAAGTCAAAACATTTGTTGCGAGGTGTACAATTTTATTAATGGAGAAAAAGCTCTACTTCAGCAATTCCAAAGGTGATAAGCTTTGCGGGATATTGACCGACCCGTCGGGGGATAAGGCAAAGCCGGTTATCATTCTATGCCACGGTTTTTCTTCCAGTAAAGACAGCAATACGTGTAAGTCCCTTGCCAAAAAGTTTCGAGAAAAAAACATCTCAACATTTCGTTTCGATTTTTATGCTCACGGCGAGTCTGAGGGAAATTTCGCCGACCTAACCGTTTCAGAAGCGGTCGACGACACTATGCGGGCGATTGAATTTATGAAGACCCTAAATTATAAAAGGATTGGACTTTTCGGGTCGAGTTTTGGAGGACTTTCAAGTTATATGGTCGCCTCAAAATCCAAGGACCTGTTTCTTCTTATTCAAAAAGCCCCCGTTGCGAGTTATAAGGAATTTCCGACATACAATGATTCTGTGCTTGTTTCCAAATGGAAAAAAACAGGATACAGAACGATTGAGGATAAAAAACTAAAATACGCTTTTTACGAAGACTCGATAAAAAACAACGCCTATGAGGTTGTTGAAGACATCAAGATACCCACCTTAATAATCCACGGAAACCAAGACCGCGACGTACCCGTCACCCAAAGCATAAACATCACTAAGTTCATTGAAAATTGCGCTTTGGAAATTGTTGTTGGAGCCGATCACCGATTCACAAAAAAGAAGGATTTTGAGCGGATGCTGAATTCAATTCTGAGTTTCGTCACCGCCCACCTTCATCAAAGAAGTTTCTGATCTCTGTCGCCATTGCTTTTCTGTCCTCCTGGTTTTTGAACGAATGATCTCCGTGCAGTTTTTTAATAACAACCCCGGTAATTCCTGAGTACTGAACCAAATACATCTGACCGACAATTTCGTCGCGGTCCGGGTGAATTATCATCAGGCGAGTATTTCCTGAAAACCTCCTGACAGCTTCCACCGGTTTGAGAAGACGTAGCTCTTTCCAAAATGTCGGACCTATAAACTGATTGATGCCTGAGGAGCGGGGAAAAATACTTATATTTTCAAAGTCTATTTTGGCGCCTTCTTTTGACCCAAACCTCTCAACTAACCGGTCAATTAGATAGTTGACGTTGCTGTTAGGAAGACCCGTCAAGACCGTCTTGGAGACCCCTTCGGGGTTAAGCATTGATGTGATAAAGCACCCCATCGATTGGGCGAGGATATATGTTTCTCCGGGATATTTATTTTTCGTGAAATTAACAATCTCCTTAAGATCACCCTTCCATTTATCATAATCTTTATCCTGGAGCTTACCTCCTGACTTACCGCACCCTGAAAAGTCAAATCTGACTATCCGGTAATCTTGGCCGAAAAATATCGCAAGATCATCAAATAAACGGGCTGTCTCATGCTTGTCGGTCGCGAACCCATGGACAAAGATAATGGTTTTTGAAGCGTCTTCCTTGCCCTCAACTAAAGTATCAAGGCGTTCGCCGTAAGCATTGTAGATTTCTGGATAGAAGGCCATAACTCATATATTATCATAGATGTCTTGTTGAATTCTTGCCAAAAAAACGGTAAAGTTTTTATATATGGAAAGCAATAAACATTTTCTCTTTCATTTCGTGGTTACGGTTTCGGTTATCGTTATCGCCTTGTTTTTTATTAAAACGTTGGATATCTCATACCCATTAACGGTCACAACCAGCAGCCGTTCAAGCGAGCTGGCGGTTGTCGGGGAGGGGAAGATGGAAGTGACACCAGATACGGCTTATGTTGATGCCGGGATAACCGTTGACAATCGGGGGACGGTCGCTGAAGTTCAGGAAACTATGAACTCTATAAACGACAAAATCGTCGACGCCTTGAGAGAAAGAGGGGTTGAAAAGGGGGATATTAAAACGTCAAACTATTCCGTCTACCCAAACTATCGGTACGATAACAATGTTAATACTATATCGGGTTATAATGGCAATGCCACGATCCAGGTCAAAGTCCGCGACACCCAAATGGTTTCCTCAATTATTGAGGAAGTCACCAAAGCCGGAGCCAATCAGATACAGGGAGTCAGGTTCACGATAGACAAGCCTGACGCTTACCGCGAACAGGTTCGCGACATGGCCATAAAGAATGCCAAATCCCAGGCCGAAAAAGTTGCAAAAGAATTGGGAATTACCTTGGGTAAGGTTACTAACATGGTCGAGTCGACTCCGATCCAGGGTGGGGTCAATCCTATGTATGATGCGGCTTTGAGGTCGGGCCTCGGTGGTGGAGGTGGTGGACCTACGGTTGAGGAAGGAACTCAGACGATAACATCGATTGTCACTCTATACTTTGAGAAGAGGTAAGAACCAGGCTGACGATCGTATTCGGGGGCATGACGATTGACTTGTCACCATTTAACTTAATCTCACCTCCTATTGGAGTCAGGTTTAGTATATTCTCTTTCCTACCGTCCAGATAGGTCTTCGTAAGATTATATCTGCCACTTTCCAAACCTTTGAAAGTTACCGGGACGGCTTCCGTATTGCGCCCGGCTCCGTCATAATTTGTTAGAATCAAGGTCGTTTTAGTGTCCGATCTAGCGGCCAGAGCGGTAATGTAGGTTCCTTCTCCCGAAACAAATATCTGGTTTCCCTCAAGGGTATTGACCATCTGGAGAGCATACCACCTTGGCCTTTTAGCGCCTGAGTAGTCCAATATTCCCCATGATGGGGAAGGGCCGTCTTTGATCTCAAAAAGGAAGGCGGCTTCAATATTGGCGTTTATGAAGTTTCTGATTGACGCCAGGGTATGGGCAGCGCCGACATTGGTGTCGGCAATCGGGTTTTTCTCGGAATCATAACCCCATTCGGAAATAATTTTCGGCAGATTTTCAAACTTATCGTATCTTGGTGATTCTCCAAGCCATTTGTTGAGACTTATGACGTCCCGAGTATAGTCGTCGGTCTTTTTGGAATAATGATGCCAGCTTATGAAATCGAGCCTCAGGTTGTTAGCGATAACATAGTCCAGGAATTTTTGTATCCAGTTTTTGTAAAGGGCGGTTGTAACCGGACCCCCCATCTTGAATGGAAAAACGTTAGTTGCGGCATTGGCGCCTTTGACAGAATAGAAATAAAGATCGCTGTAACTTTTACCCCCAGCCTGATACCTCCACTTACCGAATGATTCAAGGTCCGGTTCGTTCCAAACTTCGTAGTATAAATCGCTTTTCCAGAAATCATACATGGCTCCGCACGGAAGAACGGTTGTGCGACCGCTGTATCGCTCGACAGTTTTCTGGACCAATAAGCTCCATTCTCCCCAGTTCTTGGGTTTCCCGATTAAAGACCCGTCATCAGACATTGTCGGAGGCATATAACCCAGGGAAAAGAACGGCTTGGCTCCCGTATGATAGATATCGCAAACAGTTAGGTCGAGCTTTGAGAAGTCAAAAGAAAGGCGACCCGAGGAGTCGCGAGAAACGACGTCGTAGAAATCGTAAATGTGGTCTAGTCTTATATAACGAGGGTAGAGTTCGGCGATTTGGGGAACGACCGGCTCAAGCATCCTGACTCCGGATTCCTCACCTCCCTGGGCGAGGGCTTTCCAGCGGTCGGGAAATGGTCCTGAAGTCCTTGCAGCATCAACGACGATATTGGCCTTAACGTAGGCTGCCCGAGAAAGATATTGGAAAGAAAAGAACAAAAAAGGGAAGGATAGCAAGACAGCAAATATATAGACCAGAATTTTTGTTGAAAGTTTCATACCCTGATATTATTCTAACTGATTCATTTTAATGACGCTTATTAAAATCAAAGTACCTCCGACAAGCTCCCTTACGACGGGCGTCTCTCTGAAAAACATAAACCCGATGGCAATCGCAAAAAGCGATTCAAGGGCCAAAATATTACTAGCCAGTACTGCTTCTACCCTCTCAAATCCATAGTTGGTCAATAGCAGGTTGCCGACATTGAAAAGCCCGGCCCCAACGACAACCGCCAATAGAAAATATGACCAATTGCTGAGGGGTAGACCTTCACCCAAAGATATCGACGTAATAAAAACGATCGCCATGGAAATGGCAAAAATAACTGCGGTTATTTCGTAGTTATTAAGAGCTTTAGACTGCCATTTACGAGCGATATAACTCAGGCTGAAAAAAACAACCGATATTAAGGTCATAAGCTCACCATGCCCCCACAAAAGGACGTTTCTGAAATCAGGAACTGATATAAAAACCACACCCAAAAAAGCCAGGAGCACGTAAAGGATTTTTTTGATAGTAAATTTTTCCTTCAAAAGTATAAATCCGAATACTGCCGTAAGGGGCAGAGCGCTAATGAATGAAACATTGCTATATTTGGCGTTAATGATTCCATAGGTAAAAAGCGATACACCAAAAACATACATTGTCAAAGATCTTAAAAATAGTATTAACCAGTCTTTGTTGGGTATTTTAAATAATTTACTCGGATTGATATTTTTACGAAAGATGACGAGGGTCAAAAGAAGGGCGGCTGTTATCCTAAGGTAAACCTGTTGAAGAAGAGTAAAGCTCGTCTGCATATAGCGGGCAAATATTCCCATCGAAGCAAAAAAAAGAGCAAGAAGTATCAAGGCGGCAACGCCTTTTTGTTTTTCTGTAAGTTTCATAGATCGTGTGTTGTTTCAAACTATTCTATCAGAAAGCCTTATGTATAATAAGCCAATGGAGTTAAAATCGATTTACGTTTTGACAGCAACTTTAATTTCTCTTACGGCCTATATCCCCTACGTTAGGGATGTCCTTAATGGAAAGACTCGGCCCCACATTTTTTCCTGGTTCGTCTGGTCAACCCTGACCGGAATTGCTTTTTTCGGACAGGTTGCGGGGGGTGCCGGATCGGGCGCTTTAGTGCTTGGATTCACAACGCTTGCTTGTTTCTTTATAACCATACTTTCGCTCAAAAAAGGTACTAGAGACGTGAAGCCTGTCGACTGGTTGGCGATGGCGGGAGCATTGGTTGCCCTTTTCTTTTGGCTTGTAACAAAGTCGCCTTTCTGGTCGGTGATAATAATAACCGCAACCGATTTGTTGGCGACCTTCCCGACAATAAGGAAGACCTACAACAACCCTTATCAGGAAACCGGAAGCTTCTATCTTTTAAATACCGTCAAATTCCTCTTGGCGATAATGGCGCTTGACAAATACACACTTATTACCAGCCTTTACCTTGTCTATTTGCTTTTAGCAAATGCTGCCATTTTCTTGCTTATCTATTTAAGGCGTCGACAAGTAAAGGATGAAACTATTTTTTTCTTAAAAAACAGTAAGAAAAAATAAGTAACTCCCAAACCATCCAAATGTCCTTATTAGATTATTAGATATAATTATTAGTTATGTTGGATGAAAGAATAAAAACTTTAAGAAATACCCTTAAGGAAAAGGGTCTTAACGCATTGCTGGTTTCAAACTACTACAACATTCTATACCTTTCTGGTTTCAAGACCTTGGTTGACAACGAAAGGGAGGCCTGGCTGTTGATCACAGAAAATGCCGAATACCTTTTTACCGATTATCGCTACGCAAGCGCCGTCCATAACATATCTTTTATCACCCCCGAAAAGCGACTCATTAAACACTTACAGGAAATTGTGGAGGCCAAAAATATCAAAACCCTAGGGTTTGAGGCTGAGGATCTAAAATTCAACGAACATCAAAGCTTCCGGAAGTATCTGGAAAAGACCGCACTCGTGCCGACTCAAGGATTAGTCATGAATCAAAGGGGTATTAAAGATGAAGAAGAGATTAGAAAAATTGAAACCACTTGCAAGATATCTGATCAATGTATGACGGATGTCATTAAGGAAATTACGATCGGCAATACTGAGAAGGAGATTGCCTTCAAGATAGAATTTTGGCTTAAAAAAAAGGGTTATGACTTGGCTTTTTATCCGATTGTTGCCGTAGACGAAAACTCATCTATCCCACATTACGACACCCGATCCGGGAACGACAAAATGATCGAAAAAGGATCTCTAATACTTGTTGACTTTGGGGCCAAACACAACGATTATCTTTCGGACATGACCCGAATGGTATTTGCTGGAAATCCTAGGACTGAAATTGCTAATCAATACAACTATCTTCTTGAATCTCAAATAAAAACCCTAAAACACCTAAAAGTCGGATCTGATCTTAAAAAGACCGATTCCTTCTGTCGGAAAGAAATGAGAAGTAAAGGGTTAAACGACTATTCCCATTCAACGGGACATGGGGTTGGACTCGAAATCCACGAGTATCCTAAAATGTCATTTTTGTCCGAAGATAAAGTCGAACCTGACCAGATAATTACAGTTGAACCCGGGTTTTATCTTGAGGGTAAGTGGGGAATGAGGGTTGAGGATACAGCTAGAATAACCAAGAATGGCGCCGTGGCACTAACCAAATTTACCAAAGACCTTCTTATTGTTTAGAAGGTACAGGTTCGTCAAGCTCTTGGGACATGGTCATGGTTTTGGCGGCTTCTTTTTTCTTTGGTAGATTAACCTCGACTTTATCGCCTTGGGCTTTAAGTTTTTCGGTTATCTCTTTTTCTTTTGCCTTAAGCTCCTGGACATGTTTGGCGGCCTCAACCTTAGCTTTAAGATAGGTGACCAGTTGTTCTCCCGACAGGGAATTAACAAGGAATATTGGGAGAATAAACCCAACTTCGTCCAATGCTTGTTCTTTCAGAAGTTGGTCTTCTGACAAGAGTTTGTTTAGGGTATTGGTTATAAGGACAATGTCCTGTTCAACCCAAGCCTCCCGACTCATTATGTTTTCGGCAACCGGTATCTCCCCGTTTTCGTAGTGGTCGACCCACATTTTCTTAACCTGTTCATACTCTTCAATCGAGACCAAAGGTGATGTCGGTGCGACTGCATCAATGTGTTTTTCCGGTTCTGCCATTATCGGCATTTGAACAGCAACAACCTTCTTGACGTCTGCGGCATCAAGGTTTTGTTTCTTGGCGATTTCGGTTGCCACCTTATCGTCAGTTGCAACCGCGTTTGAAAACTCTTTAATAACTTGAGAAACCTTGTCTTTGTCTATTTTAGACTGTTCTGTTATTTTGGCGGCTACCTTGTTTGGGGGCTCCTTAATGTTTTGGTTAAGAAGCGTCAACACTTCCTGGACCTTGTCGACCGATACTTGGGTTTTGGCGGCGATGGCCGTAGCCAAATCCTTGTTGGTTGCTCCGTAATCAAAGACCGAAGAGGAGACCGATTCGACCTTAGTTTGCGGAAGTTTAACTTTGACCGAAACGACACTTGTCATTGAGACCGCTTTCGGTAAGGAACTTATGATCGAACGCCTTTGCTCAACTTGTTGAGGTCTTGAAAAGAGGAAGCTACTCATGACCGAGCGAGCAACCGGATCGGCTTTTTGGGCACGAGTCGAGATCTCACTTCTAATATTCATATACTTCAGTCTGTCGTTGGCGGTCTGCGCCTGGGTCGGATTTTTAAGATAGTTTATGTTTTTGGTAACGTTTTGGTTAGTTGTCTTATTGGTCTCGAAATTAGCAATCTGCGTGATATTTGATGCCTTAAGGTCAAGGGATTGGACTATCTCTTCTGTTCGCGCTTTTTTTATCTCCTCAATCGTCTCGATTTTGCGGTGAACCTCTGTTGTTGTTTCACGTGACGTCTTCATATCCAACGCAGATCCGAAAGTCTGGGACTGGGCCGGGGCAACCGGTGAGGGTGGAGTGGGGCCGGGTTTAAAGTTATTCATACTCGACAACATCATGTTTTTGATAGCGCTTATCCCGTCGCAACAATAATCGCGGAAAGTCCTCAGGAGGAACCATGGGAAAATCGTGACTGCCCAGAGCATTATGAGGGTGATTATATATTCGACAAAAGTGTCGACATAGTTGCCATTATTTGAAGCTGAAAGCTGTTGTGCCGGGCCACCGTAAAGAATATTTATCGCTGTCGGATAAATGTAACCGGCAGCGGTATCGGTGCGGGAAAAATCAAAAAGGAAAGGAATCCCGTTTTTCCAGATGGTCGCCATCGACCCTAAGAAAAGGGCCAATAGCGGTCCGTAAAACACCCACTGGAAAAATACCCCAACCCATATGAGTCCGGTGTTTTTGGCAACGCCAAAATACAAAAGAATTGCCAAAAATGGTGCTGCAAAAAGCAAGAACCACAATATGATCGTCCTCAAAAGAAGAGCGCCTCCCATAAGATAGTAGCTAAAGTTTGTCGCTTTCAAGATCCACATTTCTGTCCTAACCGCCTCCTGTACACGGATATTGAGATCACGGCAGCCGACAAAATTCAAATAATTGGATTCTTGACTTACACCCGAGAAATATATATTAAACAGATCTGCGCCTCCCAAATTCTCGACAAAAAACTTCATAAAAATACCCGACAGTTGAACAACGGTGACGACAACAGTCGCCGAAAAAGATATATAAAGA
Organism: Candidatus Roizmanbacteria bacterium UBA6242; assembly: GCA_002440905.1. Taxonomy (GTDB): domain Bacteria; phylum Patescibacteriota; class Microgenomatia; order UBA1406; family GWC2-37-13; genus GWC2-37-13. Next base: position 34,859 of record DJWA01000022.1, read on the forward strand.
AGCCCCAAAAGCACTTTCGTGATCGATGGCCAGATCTTGACACCGGTTGCGAAGTTAGTCCTTTGTCCGATGATAATTGTCAATCCAAAAAGGGCGGCTGAAAGAATTGTTAAAAAATAGGCGATGTTTCGTGTTGTCCCCCAGATCCTGTATAGGACGGGGTGGTTATCGATGGCGCTATGGGTCATGACCCAATAAATGAATTGGCGTGCTCGGTCGTTGGCTTTTCCCTGAGCGGTCACTTCGGGGTCCTCAACCCACAAATGGTTGGTTGTCGGATTTGCTTGAAATGCCGCTATGTCGGTGACGCATTTCTCTCCGCCACCTTTTGCCTCGTAAATTTTGTTTAAGTCCGGTGGACATCCACAAAGGGGAGGGGTAACGGCGTAAGGGTCGGTTGTGGGTGCTGCCTGGGCCGCAACATAAGAAAAATTACCTATGAAAAAAAATAGGGTAAGGGTCAAAAATATTGACAGAAAAACCTTTTTCATATCTTATATCTTCTTGAAAACGAAAAATCCGGCCGCAGACAAGGCAAAGAATGCGACGCCCAAAAACGCACCTTTGGCGGTCCGGTCAAAAAATCCGGTTGTCGGAAGCGCTGTTGGCGGCACTGGAGTGGCTGTGGCATTCGGAGCCGGGGTTGGAGTGACTGCCGGGTTAAAAAGAGCGCATAACTCGGTTGAACCCGCCTCAGTTGCGATAAGATTGAAGGTAACCACAGCAAATGTTCCCGAACCCGAATATCCACCGTCTTTCGTCCCGGTAAAAACGATTTTCCCATCACCTTGAACATCGGCCGAGACCGTTGTAAAAGTCGAGCCTGGGGCTACAGAAACGTATTCCAGGTACTCGGTTTCGTATGTCATTCCAATCTGAGTAGACGCCAAAGAAGCGCCTTCGGTGTCTACGTTGACCGTAAACTGAACCGGTTGACCGCGGGTTAATTCTCCCGTTGGTGCCAAAAGATCAAAGGTTAGGGCGTTGGCCGGTACGGCGGAAAACGTCAAAAACGTAAAGAGGACAATTAAAAAACTTAAAAATTTCTTCATGTTAAATTAATAATACTTGATATTACGATGGTTGACAATATACAATATATTCTCATAATGAAAGAGCCAAAATACCTGGACGAATCGTTTGAAATAGTTACTAAAGAACTCCTTAAAATTTTTATTCAAAAACATAAAGACTACGGTAAGGGTAATATTTTGGATACTGGGGAGATGGGAGTCCTTTTTAGGGTGAGTGACAAGATAAACCGACTCAAAAATCTTCTTGCAAACAATAAGACGCCGGCGAATGAAACTATTGATGACAACTGGCTGGATATTGCTGTTTACGGAGTGATCGCCATTCTATACCGTAAGGGATGGTTTAAGAAACTTAGAATGTCTCCAAAAGCCAAGAAGTAATTATCTTTTTTCTACGTTAAAGAGTGGACCGACTATCTGAATGTTGGCGGGCGCCCTCAAATTAAACCAGTTCTTAAATTCGTCTGCCCCAAAAGAGGTTGATTTACCGTCACCGGATACGCTTATTGATGTTGTTTTCCCAGAATTGAAATCCGAACTAACCGAAACGTCGGTCACATTACTAAAAGCTTCTGACCCAAGCTCTCTTTTGACCCTTTCCTGGTCCCAAGTTTCACCTCCGTCCGGATGGGGTTTATCTGTTTGGTACAGGTGCTCTCCGGCCGACGGATTTTTTCTTGCCAACAAAATCACATTTACTATGTCCGCAACCTCCGAAGGCCTCAGCCAGGCCGTATTTGAGTACTGACTTCTGGCGCCCCAGTCACAATAAAACCAAGGGGATTCTTTGTCATACGCGTTTGCTTGAACTTCAGAAAAACTTCCATGTCCTCCGTTTCCGTCAAACTTACCAAGGTTAAGAATAAAGCCTCCATGTGTAGATGCGTATTGCGTAAACCCAGGACCCCCTCCATCCATCATTACCCACCCCTTAGTGGCTTCAACCGCCTGCTCCCAGTTTCCACCTTTAGGATCGTTTTTAAAAACTTGACATTGTTCCGAAGTGCATATTTCTTTTGCTCCGTTATCTGTAACCTTTAAGGCGTAGGATCTCGCCGCAACCGCCTGCGCTTTTAACACGGCGAGGTTGTTGTCAACCCAGGAATCGGGAACTTCATAAATTCTCTTTACGTAGTCTTCTATCGATCCACTCCACCCCGTTGTTGTTCTAATCTGAACACCCTGGTCGTAGTCTTTTTTTAAACTCATGTTCGGATAATACTCACTAAGAATCTGTTCTTCATTTTGACCGGCTTTTGCCCGCCCCCACGCCCCATACTGATTAAGTCCGTTTCTATGTGGAGCCCCAAACGTAAAAAACGCCAGCCTAGGACTGAATCCGGGATCAATATTCCTGTCGTCTGAGCAGCCGCGAACTGACGTACCTGCCGATCGAGGAATATTGAGGGCCGCTTGTTTTTGCGCTATTAATTGTTGTTGTCTGGCTGATAATTGGGCTATCCGTTGTCTGATTTTTGAAATTTCTCCCTGGACTACCGCAAGTTGCCTATCCACTTCAACCTGAAGAGAGGAAAGTAAGTTTTTTTCCTGGGTTAACTGGATTTTTATTTCTTCAAGGTTTTTTATATACATCACGACTTTTATAATCGTGTCTTTATCCCTGTCGACGATAGATTCCTGATAAAAGAAGTCGCGCAGCGAATCTGAAAGATTACCTGAAAAAAGCACCGCCATCAAATTGTATGGGGTTTTTTTGCTGTTTTTGTAGTATGAATTAACTCTTTGGTTAAGAAGATTGTTTTGATAGTCCAAAGCCTCTTCTCCTTTTTCAACCTCCTTTTCCTTTACAACAATTTCCTGTCCTAGGGTGGTAACCCTCCCTTTAATGTCGTTGAGCCTTTTTGTCATTGCCTGCTCGTTGTAGGTATTGTCTAATAGTTGTTTATTTGATTCTTCCAGAGCTTTTTTTACCTGCTCCTCGGACATTTGACCGATTTCTTGACCCCAAACAAATAGAGGTGTGACTATTAGAAGAAAAATTACACAGATAAAAATAATTGAAAAAAACCTCTTCATATTCTAATTATAACCTTTTAAGATTTCTCGACAACTCCGAGGAAAAACGCTTGTGCTATACTTTTTTTATGAAGAAAGTCTTGATAGTCCTTTTTGTTTTTTTGATGTTTTTCGGGGTGCTTTCACAGGTGTCAGCCCAAAATCCACCCGCTGCGGAACCTAGATACGCTGCTTGCGATCTTTGTGGATACTGCCCACCAAATAACCCTCCAGGAAACTGGTCAGAATGTCAGAGATGTCTTTATCCAAACTCCAACCCTAATCCCGAAACCATGGACACTCTAAAAGTAGACCCCGCAACAAATCTACCGATAGCGCCTGCGGCGGGTCGCCAATATACGTTTTTGGGGTGTCTAACGACCGGAGCTGGAACTTTTCAAGAAGGAGGCGCCGGCAATGTTGTTCAGGCGCTCTTGAAAATAATCTTTTCGGTTGTCGGAGGCGTCGCATTTTTGTATCTAATATACGGAGCGTTTGTTATTTTAACCTCTCAAAACGAGCCCGAGAAATTGAACTACGGTAGAAGGGTCATATATGGAGCAATTGCCGGGTTAATCTTTTCCCTAACGTCAATAATGCTTGTCAATCTTATAGCGGGACAGGTGTTGAAGATTCCGGGGTTCGGAGATAACGCTACCCCTTAACCATTTATTTCTTTCCGGCTTTTCTCAAAAACGCTCCAGATAGTGCCCCTGCCAAAAGTGAGGGAATAAACAACGTTGGAAGTCCTGTTGCGGGAATCTGAGTGGTTTTTGATTTTTGAGCCTGTTGCTCATAACGACCCATTGTTGATGTTGGGCTTATGACAACGCGTGATCCTGATCCCGAGCTTGGAGTGGGTGTTGGGGATTGGGTTGGGGTGACCGTGGCCTTTGTTAAGCGAGGAAGACCGCCCTTAAAGTTGATGCGGCCGGTGACAACGGCAAAGAAAACAATAACAACGACTAGCCCCAAAACAAACGAGATAATCTTGTTAAAACTATCCATATAGTATTTATTATATCAAAAAAGCGCCAGATTTCAAGCTGGACTTGATTTTTGTCCCAAAAAAAACGACAATGATAGTATGGATGAGAACCCCCAAACTATTTTTAATTGGAAAGCACCTTTAAGACCCTATAAAAAAAGGTCGGGGATGATTTTGAGATTCTACTTGTCCGTTGCCTTTCTTCTATCGGCAATCTTCTTTTTTTTCGGCGACAGAATCCTTCTTATTCCCGTGTGGTCTTTGGTTTTTTTGTTTTATGTCCTAACCATAACCCCACCCCCAGAGGTGGAGAACAAGGTAACAACCTTTGGAGTTGAAGCTGCTGGCGTCACTTTAAGGTGGGAGGCCCTATCTCATTTTTACTTTGGAAAAAGGTTTGGATTCAACACTCTAACAATTGTCTCAAGGGCTCCCTATCATTACCACGCCTATATGGTCGTTCCAGATAACGACGCCAAAGAGAAACTCAAATCCATATTATCTCTACACCTAATGTATCAGTCCAGGCCGGAAAAAACACTTTCTGATAAAATGCTGGATTTCTTGTCTCTTTTGATTCCTGACGAAGATGAAGCTATTAAACAAGAAGATCTTCGAGCCGTTTCCGAAAGACTCCGGAAGGCATCTCTTTAACCCCGAACATTCGCCCCCAAACAAGAACACCTTCGTCCGTTGTTACCAAGTAAGCATCTTGCTCAACCGCAAGGACAATAAGGTCAAGGTCCGTCAAGCTATCCAAGAAGCCCGCCCTCGTGGCGTTCCTATATCTATCCCTAAACTTCTTAACAACCGCGCCTATTTTAATCTCAAAGTCTTTTTTTGACATGTCTCCTGACCCTGCCATAAGTCTTGCGGCGTTTATTATCTCCTCTTCCCCAATAGTCAACCCCCGATAACTTCTTAGGCGAATATCTTCGATTAGTTTATAAAACACCGATGAGGAGAA
>DJWA01000013.1 GCA_002440905.1 Candidatus Roizmanbacteria bacterium UBA6242
AATTGAAAGGAGGTGATGCCAACAATTGAATTTAGGAGAAAACCTAACAAAAAATCTAGGCTCAATCCAAAAGCCTAACCATGGGGGTTAGAGAGGTAAACGAAGAAGCAGTAATGCTTTTGAGAAAGGAAAAAAACAAGAAAAGTGAGGTACTAAATGAAAAAAGGATTTTGGATCTATATTGGTGGATTAGCTTCAGGGCTGGTTCTAGCAGCGTTCATGGTTATAGGCGCAAGTATTATGGGAGCGATTAGCTTCAATCCCTTAAGCGCATCACCTGCCATGGCGACTACTGTACCAGTTCCGACGGAAGAAGCCTTACCGCCAACACACGCGCCAACAAGAACATCCACCGCGATACCGACCAGGACACCTACGCCACCCACCGAAACAGGCACACCGACAATTTCACTTCGAACTTGTGGCTATACCAATGGCGTCTACGTGCTCATTACAGTGGAAGACGGCAAAGCTGTCTACTACTCTAACAATGAGTGTTTCGAAGTGTCAATCAACGGTCAAGGCCAGTCAGTCAAAGGCGAGAAAACCAATAAGGAGATTAAAGTTCTCGGGCGTTCCTTCGCCACCTCCTACAGGTTCTCGTGCGATTTCAAGACTACAAGGGAATCGGCGTGCGGTTTACATCTGGACGAGCTAGTGTTCTATCAGTTCGATCCTGATCTTAAAGATGTAAGCATCGGTCCGGCACAGGAAAACTACGGTCTCGGCGACTATATGATTTTTATGCAGTTTGCCACGCAAACACCAACACCGTAGTGAAATAACATGATGAGAAAGGAGATAGATCCACCGGATAACTTGAGTTTAAGGCCGCTATGCCTTCAAACTACCAAACGGTAGTAATTAGCCAGAGGAGCAATCTTCTGTAGCGGAAAAGCACAGAATATCGTGCAGAATACCAAGCCTATCGCAATCGCCGGATTAAAATCCGAACTAAGTAATGGCCCCTAAGAAAGGATATAAAGCCATGTTACTCACAAGTGTGTTAATTGGACTCGCGATCGCTGCGGGACTGTTCTATCTCCTCTGGAAAGTTGTCGGATGGAGTGTCGTCCTGTCTGTCGTCATCGCGATCGTCGCGGGAGTTGTCCTCGGTTCTGCGCTCTATTTCTGGGCACTCCCCGCAACCGGCTTGTTCGATGCGAAAGCAGACGAACCCTCTATGTCAGAAGCCGTAGAAGCTGACAAGACCACCACCTTCACCTGGAATGGGAAAAGCTATGATCAGGCATCAATCCTGGCTGGCTTTGTCGCTGCGCCTTTGGAAACTGTCGAATGTGACGGTGTCCCGCTGACTGCGCTGGCAATCCCTGCAGAAGGTTCTGGTTACGTTTGCACAAGCGAAGGATGGAAAGAAGAAACCAAGTTGGTAGTCGAAGAACAGACGAACAATACCAATGACCCGGAATGCGGAGGCAAGAAGCTTAGCGAACTGATCGCCCCTCCCCCCGGATTCGTGTATGTCTGCTCTGGAACCGAATGGACCTTCGCCATCGACCCGAATAATACGACAACCACGTTCACCCCCGTTGCTCCCATTCTCGTGCCCTTCCCGACCGACACAGCCGACTCATGCCCCGTCGCGCAACCCGTTGCCCCAGGCAGCGCTTTCAACGAATACACTTTCGTGCAAGGTCAGACTTACCATCTGAATCTTTCTCTCGAAGGTGCGAGTGCTGGTGTTGAAGGCAATCTGCTTTTCAAGGCGACGACCACGTTCACGGCTCAATTCGACGGCGCAAGCTGGTCCTATGCTGGAGTAATCTCTGACCCCGGTTGTCAATACTGCGATGAAACGTCAGGCGACTATACGCTGACTCTCGCGAATGTCCCGCAGTTAACCGGATTGGTCGAAGTTCTCGATGCCCCATGCACTACCAGTCTCGGTACGACAACGTTGCCCGTTCACAAGTTGGTTGTGGTCCCTTAGTACCTGTACCCAATGGAGGATATCCAATGAATAAGAGATATTTATCTCGAGGTCCTCCAGGACATACTGTGGTTATTAACAGATTTTGATCGCATTTATGCGCTCATCGCTTCCCGCGATCAAAAAATCTCTATATACCCCCTTATGTCCTTCCTTATCAGTTCAAATAAGTTTGAGCTGAGATCGAAGGATATGAAAAAAATGAAGAAAAAAAATCCGTTGGTTTCCGTTGTTATGCCGGTTTATAATGCCGGTGGTTTTCTTGTGGAATCGATAGAAAGCATATTAAAACAGACATATAAAAACATCGAACTGATCATTGTAAACGACGCCTCGACCGATGATTCCCTCAAGATTATAAAAAAATATGTGAGACGTTATCCTAAAAAAATAAGGCTAATCAACCTTGATAACAATCTTAACCGAGGTGGTGATTCTTGTGCCAATCTTGGAATTAAGAAAGCCAGAGGTAAATACATTGCCAAAATGGATGCCGATGATATCGCTTATCCAAAAAGGCTCGAAAAGCAGGTTGAATTTTTGGAGAAATCCAAGAACATATTTCTTGTCGGAAGTAATGCCCATGTAATAAATGAGCGTGGAAAAATCGTGGGTGAGAAAAATGAACCTTTAAGCTCTTATGAAATTTTCCAGGAATATATATATTTCAACCCGATCATCCACCCCACAATCATGTTCCGCAACAAACTCAAGAAAGATGAAAATTTCTATAAAATTAAATACCCGCTGGGTAATGACTATTACACTTTCTTTACCCTACAGTGTAAAGGATATAATTTTGCCAATTTGCCCGACAAGCTTCTTAAGTATCGTATATATGGTAAAAACAGTTCGCTTAAGAATATAAGATCGGGTCTTATCAATAACCTGAAGATAAAAATATTGGTCTTATCCAAGTATCATTATCCCTTAACCAACCGCGCTATTTTGTCCAACATCGCCTATTTGCTAATTGGTGTACTGTTGCCACAAAAAATTAGCCTTCAACTGTATCTAATGAGTAAAAATATCATCACCATGAAAATGGTAAAAAAAGCCCTCTTGAAAAAGTTTGAGAAGTCTCTCCTTACCATAAGGAAATTCATGAGAAAACTCAAGGTCATTCCCGCTTTGCATTAAAATGTATAATCGAATTATGGTTAAAAAGCATCTTCCAATTATTCTCTCCTTTATCTTACTAGCTATTGTCATCACGTTCCCGGCAATTCTTTCCCTTCAATCGAAAATGATCGGAGACATGGGTGACGGTTATCAATTTATCGGATTCCAATATATTGCTAAAAAACTGTTTTTTGAAGGTAATTTTCCGTTCGGTTGGACCAATTTTTGGAGATACCCCTATGGAATCGAGTTCCAGAATATTTACGATTCCTCGCTTTTGATAATTTTCGGCCTGGCGTTCTATCAATTCGCATCAAACCCCATTCTCGTTTACAACCTATCGGTATTGGCTTTTATTGTCCTGTCTCTCGGGTTGACCTATTTTTCGTTTTCCATATTCTTTTCGCCAATCGTAGCTTTTATTGGCGCAATAATCTATGGCTTGGCTTTCAGTTCGATCGCCAGATTAGGTGGACACATAAACTTATTTCTGATCCCTTCATTTCTTTTTTTCTTTACTTCAATCTATCAGGTATATAAGGAGCACGGAAGCAAAAAAAGCTTTATCCTTTTCTCGCTCGCCTCAATATTAATCCCCTTCTCATCTCTTCAGTTCCCACTGATCCTTATCGGCGGCTCCCCTTTTATAGTACTTCTTGCATATATTTTCTTTAAAAATGAAGTTAAGGGATTTTTCCATATCCTTTGGCAAAAAAGAGTTTATCTATTTGTCAGCCTTTTTGCCGTAATAACAATGTTTGGTTTTTTCCACGGACAAAAATTAATTGCTCTTTTGAAAAATGAAGTCCAGATGCCAGTTGCGGAAATTTCGTCTGTCCCAATCGTCAATTTTATTTTCCCCAACTCGTATTTGAGAACCCTCTCTTCAACTATCGCCAATAACACAAAAGAATGGATCGAATACGTATCTTTTATCGGTTATGCGGAAATGGTGCTCTTTGCTTTAGCGTTAACCAGGCTTAAGTTCGGAAAAAAGGAATATTTCTTTTTTACTGTTTTTATAATATTTATTATTCTTTCCCTAGGACAGCAGGATTTTTTGAAAAACCTATGGCCATATCAATATCTTTTCCCCTTTTTCCCCTATCGGGGAATCATTGAGCCTGGTCGATTTGCCGCAATAAGCATGATTGCTTTTACAGCACTCGTTTTAATATATCTTTCAAGGATAAAGAACAAGAAAATTTTGGTTCTAATTGCTGCCGTTCTGATATTAGAGCGTCTTCCTCTGAACTTTCAACTTAGCCCTTCCCTTTACGATAAAAGCTTCAACGATGCGCTCAAAAAAACGACATCGAGGGCCGTATTGCACCTGCCCCTATATGTCGATTGGTGGAACGGGCAATATTATGACATGTATTCTGTTTATTCCGATAAGCCTATGGTTAACGGATACGTACAATGGTCCGGTAATACTGCCGAGTCGCAAATATTGACCAAATATATGGAAGAATACACCTGCTATTACGAACCCCAATATGCCCCACGCGACTTCGATATGGCAAACGCATTAAACAAAAAGGATAGGATTATAAAAACATTAATCGAATATGATATTAGGACTGTAGTCGTTAATCACGATTTATTCCTGAATGAAGATAACTGCTTCAGGGCGCGGCCATATATTGAAGTATTGCTCTCGGATACAGACCGATGGGAAAAATTATATGACGACGGTAAAAAAGAGATATTGCGGCTAAAAAAATAATATGAAAAAAAGAGAACTAATATATATTTCCGTCATAATCCTTGTATCCATTGTCTTATTCATTACAAACTATAAGCCGGGAACTTATTTGGTTGGTTGGGATAACGTTATGCCTGAGCTCAATCTGAAGGCGAATTTATGGCGAAACTTGCACGCTGTTTGGCAAGGTTACCGGGGGCTTGGAGTTGAGGACGGGATGGCCCATGCTGCCAATACTGTTCACACCTTGTTTATCTGGATTCTATCTCTTATACTTCCGCAGAATGTCTTGAGATATTTCTTTCATATTTTCGTCCATATGCTAGGTGGAATCGGCATATATCTACTTATGAGGAAGATGAGGAAAACCGAAGAGCTATCGCTCGCCGCAGGTCTTTTATATATGTTTAATTTTGCCGTAGTCCAGATGTTTTTTGCACCCCTTGAAGTCTTCTCTATCCATTTTTCCTCCATTCCATGGCTTGTCCTGACTGCAACCAATTTACTGGAGCATAGGAGTAAAAAGAATATTTCCCTGTTTTTTCTTGCCAGCATTTTAGCGACCCCCCAAGGGTTCGTCCCCACCGTCTTCATTGCTTACCTAATAGTTATTTTCTCGCTGATTTTAAATGAGATTCTAATAAACGGGAAAAAAAGGATCAAAGAAATCTTGATTATCTTGGCTATCGTATTGACAACTAACTCGTTTTGGCTTTTCCCTTTTATTCACGGAGCTGCAACGCAAGGCAATATCATAAAGAACGCCAAGATAAATCAAATCTCGTCCGATGAAATATTTGAAAAAAACCGGAAACGGGGAAATTTAGTCGATGTCTTATATATGAAGGGGTTTATGGTAGATATAGCCGAAAATGACTTAGATGAGAGACTTGTTAACATAATGAAGCCGTGGAATGATTACACGAATCAACCCATTGTATTTTTTCTCAAAACCATTGGGGTTGTATTAGTGATTGTCGGACTACTTTCAATCATTTTTCAGGCTATCAAAGTTAAAAAAATGGGTGAAAGCGGTTATTTGACGATGGTGTTTGCTGTTAGTTTGACCATGCTTGCCGTTACTACCCCACCCATGTCAGTCGTCAATGATTTTCTAAGAAATGCCGTACCATTGTTTGGTGAAGCATTCCGGTTCCCGTTTACAAAGTTTTTCACCGTATATGCGTTTGCGTACTCGATTCTATTGATCCTGGGTTTTGAATATTTGCTTAACAAATATCTACATATTGAGCGTTTAAAACGAATCATGACCCTATCGTTAACCTTGATTATTTTACTTACTGCTTTGCCTGCCTTTTCAGGAAATTTCTTTTATAAGGCGGAGAAAATAAAAATACCAAGTCAATATTCTGAAGTTATTGAATATTTCAAAAATGAAAACAAAAATGGAAGGGTTATGACTCTGCCCCAACCGACTTTCTGGAACTGGCCTTTTTATAAATGGGGATATCGAGGTTCGGGATTTCTTTGGTACGGAATTGAGCAACCGATGATGGAGCGACCATTTGATCCTTGGAGCAATTATAACGAACAGTACTTTAATGAATTGTTCTATGCCCTTCAACTGGGTGATCAGCAACTTTTTATGAATGTTGTTGAAAAATACGATATCCAGTTCATCCTAATAGATGACGCGGTGTCAACATCTAATAAAACTCAACAGTATGAAAAGCTTGTCTTTATGGTTGAACAAATATTCCCTAATGCTGAAAAGACAACCTTTGCCGGTATTACCGTTTTTAGGCTCAATCGAAGCGTGTCACCGATTGAAATGAAGAAGGTGGTGACCCCTATTGGAAGCCGATTTAATAACGAGTTTTTGGACCAAGCAAAGGTGGATTTTGGACCGTATTATTATAGTGAAGATAATTGGAACAGTTCCTATCTCTTTCCCTCATTATTCTCGAACAAAACTCAACTTGATTTGGAATACTATGTTTATAAAACTCCAGAATACCTGACCATAGAGCCCAAAAACAAAATTACGGGTTTTAACGATGGTAATTATATTCTTAATACAGGAAGTATATTAAAGAGCGAATTCTATGTGCCGGCGCTCGCCCAGGTAAAAGATTCGGAATTAATCGTATCACCACCCGAAGCCTGGATAACAATAGACGGCGAAAAATATCAGGTAGAGTTTTTCAAACCCTTAACCTTAGAAACGGGTTCCAATTTGAGATCGGTCCAAATAAATGATCAGATTATCAATCCGATCGAAATAAATAGGATTTTACTGTATTCAACGCTCGATAATGATTTGACGTTTATTAATGCCTCAGGCGTAATAAATACCGCTAAAATGGAAATTGAACCTCCGGTCGATGTTATCATAGATCTTCCATCTGAGACTCTTATAAACGGGGACATCAGCTTTAATATGGAATATTTTGAAATGCCATCAGAGTATGATGATCTTGAGGTAACTAACCCTTGTCCCGAAGACATAAGAACCGGTCTTTCGGTTTCTAATGAGGAAAACGGAATAATCACACTGTCATCAAAATTTTCGGCAGGCTGTGCCAATCTGTTTTTGGACAAAATACCACAACAGACAGGTATTATAATAAGCGCTGCAACGACTAATCTTTCGGGTATGCCGCTTAAACTTTTGATCGATAATCCTAATCAAAAAAGCACCGTCATCGATACCAAACTTAATGGAGTTAATCCAGAAAAAAATATAATTATTCCTCCAACAACTTCATATATCTATTCAGGATATGGGTTACATTTTAGAAACGAATCTTCAGGATTGTCTGAATCCGTCAATACTATTGAAAACATAGAGGTGGGCTATCTTCCCTATCGCTGGTTAAAGACAATAAGATTAGAGTCTGCTCAACAGATCGAAGACCCTACTTTGTTTTATTTATCCGAATCATATAGTAAAGGGTGGGTGGCATTTCTTGATGGAAAAAAACTCGAACACGTTTTGGTCAATAACTGGGCTAATGGCTGGATTATTCCTCAGGATTCAAACCCTTTGTCTAAACCATTTATTATTTTTTGGCCGCAGTTACTTGAGTATGCTGGTTTTATATTGCTTGGCGGTCTGGCTTTGCGTATACTTAGCATTAAGAAATAACTTATGAATACCCTTACCCATCTTCAAATAAGAAATCCCAAGGATGACGAAACGCCGATTGAGGCAGCAACCCAGATATTCGCATCCCTCCTCCCCTATCCTTACATTCCTTTCTTAAGAAGACTCTTAGTCCACCCGAAAACTTACGCTTTCGAAATCTATCTTTTGAGCCAAACGCTTTACTTTTACGTCACCGTCCCTTCAACTACCGAGACCTTCGTAAACAGCCTTATCTCCTCTTCGTTCCCAACATCATCGGCCAAAAAGACTTCAGACCCCATGGATATGATCATGAAGTCCAAAAGACTCTCCTATGGCGAAGTCGCCCTCAATTCGTATACATATCTCCCAACCAAGACCTATTTTGACTTCAGGGATGTTGACCCATTGTCATCGCTTATCGGCTTTATGTCCAAACAACCTTCCCAAGTCAAGATGGCAATTCAGGTGGCCATAACCCCGGCTTACTTTCCGTGGTCAGACCAGGCGGTTTCGGCAGCCCACAAACTGTCATATGACGAGGCGGCCGCCAAATACGGTCAGAACCCGCAAAGGATGCTCATTATGAAAAAGGCTTCCTTCCAGGGAGGTAAGGCCGTCATCAGACTATTGGCCGGAACAAACGAGACAGGAGTTGACCCTTATCCATATTTGACCCAATTGGCGGGCACCTTCGGTTCTTTCTCTTTGGGCGAAGGAAACCAGTATGTCTTCAAGAAAAAAATATTTTTTGGCGAACAATTCTTGAAAAGAGTCAAAGAGAGAAAGATTTCTTACTTTGAGCGCCAGTACCAGGTTCTAAACGCCCAGGAACTGGCCACCCTTTGGCACCCGCCCGGATATCTTTTGGCCGGAATCAAAAACATCGCCTGGGGTAAGACCTTACTTGGTGAACCTCCAGAGAATCTACCGGTCGTTGACGGACTTACTGATGAGGCAAAAAAAGGCGTCAACTTCTTCGCCAAGACCGAATTCAAGAACAAGGATACAATTTTCGGAATCAAGACCGAAGACCGAAGGAAACACGTATACATAATCGGTAAAACAGGTGTAGGTAAGTCGACTCTCATTGCCAATATGGCAATAGACGACATAAGAAAAGACCGGGGCGTCGGAATCATCGACCCCCACGGAGATCTGTCCGAAGCGATCCTCGACTACATACCCAAAAGGCGTATGAACGACGTCGTTTACCTTGAACCCTTTGACACCGAGCGTCCGTTCTCCTTGAATGTTCTTGAAATCCAAAACAAGCAGCAGAAAGACCTGGTCGCCTCGGGAATCGTCTCCATTTTCTACAAACTCTACAAAGACAGCTGGGGACCAAGACTCGAATATATCCTAAGAAACGTCATTTTGACTCTTCTTGAAGCCCCAGGGGCAACGCTTGTCGACATCCTGGCCCTTTTGGCCAACGCCGAATACCGCAAGAAAGTTGTTTCTCAACTTAAAGATCCTGTCCTTAAGGATTTCTGGGAGAAGGAATACGCCAAAATGCCGGACCGCCTTAAAGCCGAGGCGATATCCCCTATCCAAAATAAGGTCGGACAGTTTGTTACCTCGAAGATGATCAGGAATATTATCGGGAAAACCAAATCAAGTATAGACCTTGAGAATATAATGAACGACGGCAAGATATTAATCCTCAACCTTTCCCAAGGAAAACTCGGTGAGGACAACACCGCCTTACTTGGTGCGATGCTCATTACCCAGCTTCAGTTGGCGGCCATGAACCGGAGTTTCATCAAGGAACACGACCGAAAAGACTTTTTCCTTTATGTTGACGAGTTTCAGAACTTCGCAACCCACTCGTTCATAAAGATATTATCCGAGGCCCGCAAGTACCGTCTTTCTCTCACCTTGGCCAACCAGTATATAGAGCAGCTTGATGAGGACATAAGACGGGCGATCTTTGGCAACGTCGGTACTCTAATGTCGTTTGTGGTTGGAGCCCGTGACGC
>DJWA01000010.1 GCA_002440905.1 Candidatus Roizmanbacteria bacterium UBA6242
GGGTCAGGCTAATGGCTTGTGTTTTGCGGTTGAGGACGGAATAACCCTTCCCCCTTCTTTGAAAAACATTTTTAAGGAGATTAAGAATGATTTGGGAGTTGAGCCTTTAATGTCCGGCGATCTTTCGCGCTGGGCCAGCCAAGGAGTGCTTATGATCAATAGCGTCCTGACGGTTGCCGCCGGATCCCCTGCTTCCCACGCCGGGTTAGGCTGGGAGAAGTTCACCGACGCTGTGATTGCGGCCTTAAACGAAAAAAGGAAAAATGTCGTCTACCTCCTTTGGGGAAAATATGCCCAGAACAAAGGTCAAGTTATTGACCGGGAGAAAAACCTGGTTCTGACCTCGGCCCACCCCTCACCCTTTTCAGCGACGTTATTTTTTGGCAATCACCATTTCTCTCTATGTAACAAATACTTAACAGACAATGGTCTTGAACCTATAGACTGGAGATAACCATGACAACTATGAAAGAAATTAAAAAAGGAAAATATCGACATTACAAGGGTAAATACTACGAAGTAGTTGGAGTCGCGCTCCATAGCGAGACCCTTGAGGAGGTGGTTGTGTACAAGGCATTATACAAATCCGTAGAATTCGGCGATTTCTCTCTCTGGGTAAGACCAGCCAAAATGTTTGTCGAAAAAGTAAAGGTCGCCGGTAAGACTATCCCAAGATTCAAATACATCGGCAAATAGTCGGAGGTTGATTAATTTGTTATAATCATTCTTAATGAAAATCTTGGTACTCGGAGCCAGTAGTTATGTCGGAGCCCGGATATATTTTGACCTTCAAAAAAAATACGAGGTCGTCGGCACTTACGCCAACAATAGGCTCTCCGAAAAGCTTCATCATTTGGATATTACCGACAGGCAAAAAGTCTCGGAGTTGATATCTGAAGTCAAACCCGACTTAATTGTTCACTCAGCAAACAACGCCAATGCCAGATGGTGCGAGGCCAACCCGGAAGCGGCCGAGCTTTTGAATGTTACCAGTACGGGATACATCGTTGAAGCAGCCGATGCCATAAACGCCAAACTTGTATATATATCCTCATTTGCCGCCATGAACGTCGGCAACGTTTATGGAAGAAGCAAACTCCAGTCGGAAAACATCGCCAAGAAAACCAAAGCCGGTTGGATCATTCTCAGGCCGTCATATATTGTCGGGTTCAGTCCCAATACTACAAACGACCGTCCCTTCAACAGACTTTTAAGGAATCTCGACGACCATGTTAAGGCGGAGTACGACACCTCATGGAAGTTTCAGGTCACCTGGGTAGGCCATCTTTCGGAAGTGATTGATGGTTGTATAGAAAAGAATATGTACAAGAAGTTGATACCGGTTGCGGCTCAGGAGCTCAAATCGAGATTTGACGTTGCCCACGATATCCTCACTCCTTTCGGGGTAACCGTCTATCCTGTAGACAAGAAGGATAATCTACCGGTTACAAAGGATGACCTGTTTAAGCTTAAAACACTCGAGTTGCCGGTCTACAGTTATAAAGAAATTGTTGACAAGATTATTGCCGAAATCAAAGTCAGGAATACCTTCACCATTTCTCGGATATAATTTATCTAATGGCCAAAAAGATTATTCTCGGGATTGTTCTTTCGCTTCTTTTGACTTTAACCGTCACCAACCTGTTTTTCTTCAAGGGTGTTCCTAAAGTCAACGCATTGAAAGTGAAAAGGATGGCGCAGAACTTAAGGGACGAAGCGGTCATTCTCAGAAACACCCTTACCTACAAGCTGTCATCGAATAAAATAGATTACGATCAGGTCTTAGATAGTTCTGGTATGACTTTTGAATTTGATGATTCGGCAATCACCCCCATTCCCGTCCAAGAATTAACACCTCTTCCGACTATTCCCCTTCCTACTCTTGAACCCCCAACGCCTACAGATATTCCGGAACCTGAACCGACAAAACCGGTACTAACCGGCGTCCCCAAGGCGACTTCAACTCTGGCTCCGACTAATAAACCGACCAAGGCCCCAAAAGCAACCCCCACCCCTGTCCCGACAGAAAAACCCAAGAACGATCCCCTATTAATTACAAACCCGCTTGACCAGCCGTATTATAATCCGAGGTTGGCGTACAAGTGTTACAATTCCGAAAAGTTTATTGAAGTATATGGAGGCGGAGGTACCGGCGGCGCTTGCTACGCCAACGCCAAAGCATACGTTGACCGCAACTTAACCTCGGTCTCAATTATGGGCAAATCGATAACCGTCCATAAGGATGCCTATCCGTATTTCCAGGCAGTCGCCAACAAGCTAAAGAATTTCAATGATTATAAGATAAATACGATCGGCGCCTACGTTTTTAGGTGTAACGTTAATGCCTCCTCCGTTGACCGGTTTGACCTATGTGCTGAAGGCTGTGTTTTATCGGCTCATGCTTTCGGGATTGCCGTTGATATCAACTGGGAAGAGAACTGCAATGGCTGTGACGAGTACGATATGCCTCGCGAAATTATTGATGCCTTTGAGTCATACGGTTTCAGATGGGGCGGAAGGTATAAGTCGGTCTTTGGATCAAAGATTGACCCGATGCACTTCGAGCTCATGGTTGATTTATGCCGAGATGTCGTTTAATATAAGTCTATGACAGTTAATGAGGCTATCCTGCGATTCCTGGAGTACTGCGAACTTGATCGAAACCTCTCCCTTAAGACCGTCCGTATGTACGGGTACTATCTTAACTTCTTCAAGTCCTGGCTCACCGCCTTCTCTAAGGACAAGGATTTCGAAGTTGAAAAAATAGATGACAATACCGTCAGAAACTTCAGATTATTCATAAGTCACGAATATAAGAATCCGTTTAAGGGTGTCCTGAAGCGCCAAACTCAAAACTACTTCCTGGTAGCACTCCGGAGCTTCCTCCGCTACCTCATTAAACAGAAGATGGCGGTACTGTCCCCTGAAATGATAGAATTGGGTAAAAGTCGTGATCGAAACATCAAGTTTTTATCGCCAGAAGAGCTCGAACGGCTTTTTAAGATAATCGACATTAAGGATAAGATCGGTATCCGCGACCGGGCAATTCTTGAGGTTTTATTCTCGACCGGTCTGCGTGTTTCTGAGCTTACGGCCTTAAACCGTGAGCAGATCAATCTTCAATCAGGAGAATTTGGTATTATCGGGAAGGGTGGCAAGGCCAGAGTCGTCTTTTTGTCAAAACGAGCCAAGGAGTGGCTCCAAAAATACATGGGTACGAGAAACGACGCCTTCCAACCTCTGTTTATCAGGTACTCAGGACCAACGGCCGGGTCGGATTTGACACCGGAGAAGCTTCGTCTTTCCGTAAGGTCGATTGAACGGATGCTTGACAAGCACCGCAAGAAGGCAGGAATTTTATTTAGAATAGGACCACATGTACTAAGGCATTCATATGCCACCGACCTTCTCTCCCATGGCGCCGACTTAAGATCGGTCCAGGAGATGCTCGGGCACAAGAATATTTCAACGACCCAGATCTACACCCATGTCACAAATGTTAGGCTTAAGGAAATCCATGAGAAGTTCCATTCGGGCAACAAATAATGAAACGTTTAAACATTGTAGGATTTATAAAAAAGTATAGAATTGAAGTTTTGTTGGCAATTTCAATTACGATATTCATCGTCGTATTCTCCTATTTAAGCCACAAGCGGTACAATACCCTACACTCCTATTATTACGACCTTGGGATTATGAACCAGGTTGTCGACAATACGTCAAGAGGGCGTTTTCTTGAGATGACCAACCAGCAGTTGGGGGAAAACGTCAACAGGCTGGCGATCCACTTCGATCCCATTCTTGCGGCATTTGCTCCTTTCTATCTTTTGTGGCGGGACCCGACAATACTCCTGATAGGTCAGGCGGTTGTACTCGGGCTTGGCGCATTGGCGGTTTATCTTTTGTCGATTAAGATCCTAAAGAAAAAATCGATAAGCCTGTTGATGGCCGTCCTTTACCTTTTGTACTTTCAGGTCCAAAGAGCCGTCCTTTTCGATTTCCACGCGGTTGTCCTTTCAACGACCTTTCTCCTTTTCGCCTTTTATTTTATGGAGTCAAAAAAGAAGCTGCCATATTTTCTTTTCCTTTTGCTGGCGCTACTTACGAAAGAGCACGTTGGGATGGTAGTTATGATGCTTGGTATATATCTTGTCTTCGTCAAAAAAGAAATCAAAATGGGGTTAATGACCGCCGCCTTGGGTCTGATGTTTTTTGTCGCAACCGTTTATGTCACTATCCCCTACTTTCGCCAACAGGACCACTTTGCTCTAAGGTATTTTGAAGAATTCGGAGACAGCCCCTCAAAGATTTTCGTAAATATCTTGACCCACCCGCTGGTAACTTTAAGAAAGGTCTTTTCAACGGACGCAATCGATTACTTCATGAGGCTGGTCAATCCCCTATTTTTTGCTCTGTTTTCGCCCCTGACATTTATGATCTCTCTTCCGGAATGGGCCATAAACATCTTGAGCATCAACGCCAACATGAGGGGTTACTACTTCCACTACAGTTCCCTAATCGTGCCGACGCTTTTTTACGGACTGATCCTCGGCTACCGGAACTTCGAGAAGTTGGTAAAGAACAATACCGTCAAGACGGCGGTATTTGTTGTTTTTATTATCGCCAACGTAGTTTCGTTCTATAGATACAATCCCGTACCTGCAGCTTTGGTCAAAAACCCCGTCGGCTACAAAGAGATCGACCCAATAAAGAAAAATACCTTAAGGATCTTAAGGGAGAAACTCAAAGACGAGGATATTCGGCTTTCAACGACACCAAGGTTGGCGCCATTTTTTACAAACAGAAAATACTACCACAACTTCCTTTTCGACAGCGCTTACTCGCAGATGGGACAGACCGAGGAGGACGTAATGAAATCTAAATTGGGAAGCTATCAAGGCTATGATTATGTTATCATAGACCGTGGAGAGATTAGGGATTTGGCGTCAGGCGACCTGACCGTCAAGTTCTATGTCAATCTCAGGGAAAATAAAGATTATTTCCAGGTGGCAACCGACGACCACGACATTGAGGTCTACACCAAAGAGGCAAACCGCAAGTCGTCAAAGGTCAATGACACCGATTTCTAAAAACAATATGATCTCAGTCATAATTCCTTTCTACAACGAGAAGAAAAACCTACCGGTCCTATTGGACAAGTTGACCCGTGAATTCAAGGGGCTCAAAAAGACCTTTGAGATCGTGTTGGTCGATGACGGCTCAAATGACGGAGGGAGTCTCCTTATAAAGGAAAGCGCTGAAGTTAAGATGGTACGGCACAGGAAAAGGTTTGGTAAAGGCCAAGCCTTGAAAACCGGTCTTGACGCCTCAAAGGGAGACATAATCGTATTCATGGATGCCGACCTGCAGAACGATCCCAAGGACCTGTCCAAAATGCTTGAGAAATTGGATCAAGGGTTCGACCTAGTCAACGGCATAAGGACTCCCCGCCACAGCGAGAATCTAATTCTTGGATCGTACTCGTTTTTTGCCGAAAAGCTTTTGAAAACATTTCTAGAATCCCCGTATTCCGACATAAACTGTGGATTCAAAGTTTTCAGACGCAAGGTCCTTAGCGGATTTGTTTTCTACGGAAACAATTTTAGGTTTTTCCCCTTGGGCGTCTTTTACGCCGGATACAAGGTGACGGAGCTTCCGGTCACCAACAATCCCCGGCTCCACGGCAAAAGCAAATTCGGACCCGGAAAACTAATGGTCGGGATTTTTGACACCATGACAGCCTATTTTATATACAAATTCGCCGAAAGGCCCCTGCATTTTTTTGGCCCTATCGGAGGAGCACTTTTTTTTGCCGGTTTTGCGGTATCATTATATTTGACGGTCGAAAGGCTGTTCTTCCAGGTTCTTTTGGTCAACCGGCCCCTGCTTTGGCTTGGGGTATTGTTGATCATAATCGGTATCCAGGTCACAATGACCGGGATCATCGGCGAGCTGGTTGTTTATATAAACAAAAAAAAGGAATAATATAATGAACCCGATTCTCGCGCTCATCATCGCCAATGTTATATGGGGTGGCGCCGCGCCTATCTTNNCTTTTTGCAGGACTCATATTTGTTCCTTGGGCCAATAAAGTCTGGAAGGAGCTGACCTTAAAGGAATGGGTGCTGGTTTTTCTGGTTGGCTTTTTCGGGATCACTATAAACATAGCCTTTTTCTTCATGGGCATCCAAAGGACCGAAAGCATTAATGCGCCGGTCATCGCCTCCTCCGGTCCGATCTTCGTATACATCCTATCGATCATGTTCCTGAAGGAAAAACCCAAACTCAAAGTCTTATCCGGGATGCTCGTTGCTTTCCTTGGAGTACTTATCATCATATTCTCGCCCATTCTTATGGACGGCAAGGAATGGGTCTTGGGTGAAATCGAAGGGAACTTTTTCATATTCATCGCCATGTTGGGATGGGTCATGTCAACAATCATCGGGCGGAATATCTTAAGGAAAGTTTCATATATCCAAGCGTCAGCAATTACATTCCTTTTGTCGTCCCTAACCTTTTTGCCGTTTGTTCCCAAGGAGCTTCAAACCTGGGACTGGTCGATGCTGAACCTGAACGGTTGGGTCGGGATTATATTCGGGATATTTTTCTCTTCGGCCGCCGCCTACTTCCTTTTCTATTACGGCGTATCCAAAATCAAAGCCCAGGAGGTCGGTCTTTTCACCTACATTGATCCGATCGTCGCCGTCATGATTGCCGCTCCCCTATTGGGCGAGTTGCCGACGATCTATTATCTTATAGGGACAATCCTTGTCATGGGCGGAATCTATTACGCCGAAGGGAGGATGAACTATCACCCGCTATACCTTTTTATAAAAAAACGAAGCGCCCCCTTGAGGCACGTCCTTAACCGTCTTGAGAAGTTCTCATGATAAAATATATATATGGATAAAATTCTAATAACCGGTGCCGGCGGGTACATCGGGTCGGTTTCGGCCAAACTTTTTCTTGACAAGGGTTACGAGGTTGTGGCTGTTGATAACTTTGCCACAGGCTACAAAAAACCTTTGGAATATTTGAAGAAAAATTACCCCGGGAAGTTCGGCTTTTACGATGTCGACCTCACCGGTGATGTCTCCAAAGTTTTCGAAAAGGAAAAAGGCATACAGGCGGTTATTCATTATGCCGCCTCATGCATAGTTGATGAATCGATGAAGAATCCCGGCAAATACTTCTCCAACAACGTCGCCGCAACCGCCAACCTGTTAAGCGCAATGGATAAACACGACGTCAAGAACATTATTTTCTCTTCAACCTGTGCCGTCTATGGAGAGGCGATATATTACCCTATAAACGAAAAACACCCTCTTAACCCAACAACTCCCTACGGAGCGTCTAAGAAAATGGCTGAGGAAGTCATCCAATGGTACGGCAAACTCAGAAAATTCAACTATATGATCCTCCGTTACTTCAATGTCTGCGGAGCCTCAGATGACGGGACAGTCGGCGACTCTAAGAAACCGTCGAGCCTTCTAGTGCAAAACGCCGTTAGAGGGGCGCTCGGAATTGAAAAGTTCTACCTTACTTGCCCCGAAGTTGACACCCCCGATAAAACGCCAATAAGAGATTACGTCAATGTCGTTGATTTGAACGAGGCCCATCTTAAGGCGTACGAATACATAAAGAAGACCGGCAACAGCGATATTATTAACTTGGGCACGGGAACCGGCAATTCGGTTCTTGAGGTCGTTCAGCAGGTAAAGAAAATCACGGGTAAGGAAATCCCTGTTGAAAAAGCTAATACCAGACAGGGCGACGACGCCAAAAAAGTAGCGGATATAAAGAGAGCGAGGGAGGTATTGGGCTGGGAACCAAAGCGAACGATTGAGGATTCCGTCAAATCGCTTGTTGAGTGGTACAAAAACCACCCCCAAGGCTGGGATAAGTGATATAATATTTTACTTAGCGGGATTAGTTCATCGGTAGAACATCTGATTTCCAATCAGATAGGACGGGTTCGACTCCCGTATCCCGCTCATAGAATTTTTTTTAGTTAGCCTCCAACTTCGACCGAGAATCCTCCGTAGGCCATGCGTTTCATGTCAAACGGCATAACCTTATCTTTGTATTTGTCTTCACTGTTTTTCATTTCTTCCATAACTTTAGCGTTCACCTCATCGCGGTGTTCTTTTGATTTGAAAACTATAAACGAAAACCAAACGGTCTCGTCAGGCTTGGCTTGTGCCAACTCTACGAAACTAAGTGCTTTGTTGCCTTCCATTTCCTGAGTTTTCATGTCGTCACCCTTACATTCGTAATAATCGAGTGCGCCATTTCTCATCCACATATCGCGCCCTTCAGTCGCCATATTTTTGTATTCTTCGGTCTTGTCCTTTGGGACCACTAAGACAAAACCATCTACGTACTTAGCCATATTTATGTCCTTTCTATAAGTTCAATTTATAATGTGATACTAAGTAAGTTAAGATTATTAACTTATATTAAAATTGTAATAGTATATATGGAAAATTGTGCAAGAAAAATGTAAGAAAATGATTTTAGTAGAAATGATTATATTATGAAATTATGAATAGCTATCTTGTGTTATTGCGCGGCATCAATGTCGGCGGAAAAAATAGAATACCGATGTTGAGCTTGAAGAAATGTCTGGAAGATGACGGTTTTTCAAATGTTTTGACATATATTGCCAGCGGTAATGTAATTCTGGAGTCCGACAAAAAGCCCCATGAAATTAAAACCCGGATTGAAGGGATTTTGCCCAAATGTTTCAAGCTTGATACCAAAATAATAAAAGTTTTAGTATTGACCGGAAGCCAGCTTAAAAACATCATCGACCGCAAACCCAAAGGTTTTGGTGAGGAGCCCGAAAAATATCATAGCGATGTAATTTTTCTGATGAATATAGATATCGCTAAGGCAATGCCCGTGTTTGACCCCCGGGAAGGAGTCGATAAAATTTGGCCGGGTAACGGTGTGATCTATTCCCAAAGGCTGAGTTCACGCCTTACAAAAAGCCGGCTCGGGAAAATCATTGGTACTCCAGTCTATAGATTCATGACGATTCGTAATTGGAGAACCACGACAAAATTATTGGATCTTATGAAGAAAGGAGGTGAAGGGTTAAAGACTGGTGACATATAGTTACTTTTTCTTTTTGAGTTTACCATCTTCAAATACTTCGTCGTATTCGGGTTTGCCTTTCCTGTCATATCTCACCCATCGGCCGTGTTTCTTTCCGTTCTTGAAATGACCTATTTGCCAAAGTTCGCCAGTCCCGCGATTGAAGATCCACTTCCCCTCCATAACGCCGCCCACCTGTTTACCGCGGGCCCTGACATTACCCGATTTGAAAAAATGCGTGTAAGTATCGCCTTTTTTCTCCGACATCTTTTGGCCGTTATTGTATGTTTTCATAATTATTTAAAAGTATAGCAATATACAATACTTTGGAGTTGTTGTTTTCAAGGCCAATCGCGTGTTATATAATGTAAGAACCATCATGAATAAAAGCATTGTCTTGAATAACGGTCAGGTCATTCCTTCTATTGGCCTTGGTACTTGGAAGTCAGATAAAAACAAAGTCGGCGACGCCGTATATTATGCGGTCACTGATGCTGACTACCGTCATGTCGACTGCGCGGCCGTTTACGGGAACGAAAAGGAAATAGGCAACGCTTTCAAGAAAATATTTGAGGGAAATAAGGTAAAAAGGGAGGAAGTGTTTGTAACCAGCAAGCTCTGGAATACCGAACATGATCCGGCTCTGGTTGAGAAGGCCTGCCGGATGACTCTTGCCGATCTTCAGCTTGAATACCTTGATCTTTATCTTGTTCACTGGGGAATCGCCTTCCCACACGGCGGGGATATCGAACCGATGGGTGAAGATGGCCTGGTCAAAACCGTGCCGGTTCCGTTGATTGATACCTGGCGGGCAATGGAAAAGCTTGTCGAGAAAGGACTCGTCAAATCCTTAGGGGTTGCCAACTATACCATTCCGATGATCGTTGACCTTTTGGCGTATTCTAAGATTAAGCCGGTCATGAACCAGATAGAAGTCCATCCCTACAATTCCCAAACCGAACTGGTGGAGTTTTGTCATAAGATGGGAATTGCCGTTACCGCCTATTCGCCATTCGGTTCCCAGGGTAAGGAAAAGGATAAGCCCATAAACAATCCGGAGATAGCCAAAATCGCCGTGGCGCATAATATGACCCCGGCCCAGATACTGGTTGGATGGTTGAATCAAAGAGGCATAGTGACTATCCCCAAAAGCGTTAACCACGACAGGATAAAAGCCAACCTTGATGTTTTTAATTTTGAACTGACTCCAAGTGAAATGGATTTGATCGCTAAACTCAACAAGGGTCATCGGTTTGTCGACCCCATAGACTGGTGGGGTATCCCCTATTTCAAGTAATTATGAAGAAATATATCTTCCTGATATTATTCATTTCCCTAATTCTTTTTTTCTTTAAAGCCACTACCTCTTTCAGAATGCCCCCGGAATACAACTACGATTCGGACTTCGGGCGAGATTTATGGATGACCGAAAAGATCACCCAAGGTAAGTTAACGCTCGTTGGTCCCCAGTTCAGTTTCTCGGGGTTAAGACTGGCGCCCTATCATTTTTATGCCTTTGCCCCGGTTCTGATGGTCTTTAATTCATATAAAGCAGTCGTTTACGCCAACGGGCTACTTTTTATCGCCGCCCTCTTGGCAGTATTCATGCTCATGTATAAAACCTACGGTCGTCTCTATTCTTTTCTTTCGGTTATATGGATAGCAACCACCGCCTACATTATCCTGGCTGCCCGATCACCGGGAAACGCCTTTACCTATTTGGCGTTTTACCTGGTATATTTCACAGCTTTCTTTGTCGCCAAAAATAGAGGCACCTGGGTAACGTTCTTCTTGGGAATATTGGGTGGAGTCATCGTCAACTACCACCCGGTCAGCATATTGGCGGTCTTAATCCCGTTTTTTGTCAAGGAAATATTTGTTAGAGACAGGTTTATCAAATACATAATCTTGTCGGTAATACTTTTCTTTACGGGGTTCCTTACGACCTTCATTCCCGTCGTACTTTTTGAACTGAAGCACGGTTTTGTCATTTTGACGAGCTTCTTTGGTCCTAAACAGGCGGAGTTTTTGTCGGGAGACTACCTTAAGTCCATAGGTTCTATCCCCCACATGATTTATCTTAATGAACTCTCCCACCCCTGGATCCCGATAACCGCCCTAGGTCTTTTTACCATAATCGCAGCAGCATATTACAACAAAAAGAAAGTAGAAAAGAAGGGATGGTTTGCGGCGGTAATTATAATAAGTGTTTTTCATCTAATATTCGGGAGGGACATCTCCCATTATTTTTTTCCGACCCTTCTTTTCTTACAGCTAACGGCCGTCTTTTTCATCAAGGATGTAAGAAACTCAAAAATATTTATTACCATCCTCATTGCCGTCAATCTGGCTTTCTTTCCGTTAAGGTTTTACGCAAAGGCCAGAAACCTCGGACAGGTTGAAAACAATTTCAATCTGGCCCGTGAAAAAATAGTCCTGCCCCAAACGGGTACAAACACCCTGTTGGTGAACAAGACCCATCTTTCGGCTCCGGGTTACGAATACCGTTATCTTTTAACCAAAAACGGTTACCTCGTTGATGACGAATACTCGTATAATAGTTCAGGATTTCTTCTGCTGGTTTCGGAACTGGGGGATGTTGACTGGCAGAATGCAAAGAATTGGGAAATGAGTGAGTTTGGGGAGAAAAGACTTGTTGGGAAAACCAAAGTCAAGGATACGTTTTACTATTTGTTTGAAAAATCCCGATGAAAAAGATTCACGTTTTGGCGGTATTTGTACTTGCCCTCGGTGTGAGGTTTATCGCCCTTGACCAATCTTTATGGCTTGACGAGGCAACGACCGCCAGGGTCGTGACCCAGTACGATTATTTCGGTATAATCTCAAAGTTCTCGCTCTCGGATTTCCACCCGCCCTTGTACTACGTATTCATGAAGTTTTGGACCGGAATTTTTGGGGCGTCCGAGATTGCCCTAAGAATGCCCTCGGTCATATTTAGCCTGGCCACGGGCTACCTCATTTATCTTATGGCCGGAGTATGGGCCGCTGCCTTTTTCCTTTTTAATCCATTGGTTGTTTACTATTCCCAGGAAGCGAGAATGTATATGATGGCCGTTTTTCTTTTGACGGGTGCCCTTTTTTACCTTAAAAAGCTTTCGACCAAAAACGTCGCCCACCTGATTTTCTTCAACGTATTTCTGATCCTGTCTTTTTACACTTTCTACGGTTCGATATTCCTCATCACTCCGATGTTTCTCTATTTGTTGTATAAAAAGGAGTACCGGGGCCTTGTCGCATCTTCGCTTATGTTCCTGTGCTATGCCGCTTTACTTTCGCCGTTGACTCTGGCCCAATTTAAGGGTTCCAAGATCGCCCTCTCAAATGTTGCCAACTGGTCATCAGTCCTCGGGACTGTCAATCTTAAAAACCTGCTTCTCATTCCGATGAAGTTCGCAATCGGTCGGATAGACTTTTATCCCAAAGCCGTCTACTACGCCGTATCGGGAGCCTGGACTTTGATCGTGCTTTTCGGTTTAAGATCTGCATTGAGAAAAGAAAACCGCATGTGGGCATTCCTGCTTGTCTCACCGCTCGTCTTAGGTCTTATCTTTTCATTATTCTCCCCGCTTTTGCAGTACTTCCGGTTCATCTATCTTATCCCCCTTATGGCGATAATCCTCGCCCTGCCGAAGGACTCCAAAAGAAACGCGTATAAGGCATTACTTTTAATAGGGTTTGTCGGTTTTTCTATGGCTTACCTTTTTATCCCCCATTTCCATCGCGAGGATTGGAAGGGTCTTTCGGTCAGCCTTGACGGGAAGACCCCTGTCTATATGGTTGCCTCCTCGTCAGATCC
>DJWA01000006.1:0-14931 GCA_002440905.1 Candidatus Roizmanbacteria bacterium UBA6242
ACAAAATCTGGCTTGATCTTTTCAACCGTAGGCAGTTCGTAATCTATGGCGTTCCTGACCGTATACCCTGATACCGAGGGATTATCGGCAATGATAACCGACACCCCCTTTTCGTTAAGGTGCCTAACAAGTACGTTTGGCCAACGTTCATCTTCCTTAACACCAAGACCTATCGTATATGAATCGCCTATCGGTACGTAACTAATTGTTTTTCTCTCACTGGTAAAGTTGCTTTCTATGTCTTCAGTATTTTTTTGATAAATGACGACTATAACTACTTGGACTAGAAGAAAAAAGATTATGCCGATATATAAGAATTTTGTTTTCATTACATAATCATTATATTCAATAAACGCCACAAAAATCATATCGCTTTGGGGGTTTATGCCTACAATATTTACCTATCTATTACTATTTAACTGTAAGTTTGTTATATACTTTTTTTATGGACTACTTTAACGATATCGAAACCTTCAAGCTTGCCCTGGAAAACGCCACCAACCACATTATTTTCACAGATACTGAGGGCATAATCATTTATGCCAACCGGGGTGCTGAAATAGTAACCGGTTTCAAGAAAGAGGAAATGATTGGTAAAACGCCAAGACTATGGGGTGGTCAGATGGGCAAAGAATATTANNAAAAACGTTAGGAAAAACGGAGAAATTTACTACGCTCTTCTTAATATCTCCCCAATTTTTAACAAAGAACGGAAACTGGTTGGTTTTATAGCCGCCGAAGAAGATATTACACGGATCAAAAACCTGACGACCGAATTGGCGGAACAAAGATCGTTTCTTAGAAAGATAATTGACACCGAGCCCCACCTTTTATTTGCCAAAGATTGGGATGGCAGGTTCACGCTTGCCAATAAGGCAGTAGCCGCGGTATACGGCACCACCCCTGATAAACTACTGGGCAAATCGGATTCCGATTTCAATCCCAATAAAGAAGAAGTCGAACATTTTCTCAAAGACGATCGCGAAGTTATGACTAGCGAAAAACCCAAACTTATCGTCGAGGAACCTGTGACCAATACCAAATCCGGAGAAACCAGATGGTATCAAACAATAAAAATCCCGCTTATCCTAACCAACAAGCCCAAACAAATTCTGGGGGTAGCCACTGATATTACCGACCGGAAACGCTATGAAGAAATAATTGAAGTAGAAAAAAAGAAGGACGACGTTATTCTTGACAGCATCGGAGAAGGCCTAATCGTCACCGACAAGGACGGAGTTATTACCCTTATGAACCAGGTAGCCGAAAAATTGATAGGCTGGAAACTGGAAGAACTGAAAGGCAAGAAAATGATTGATTATATCAATGTTACCGATGAAGTTGGGACACCTATAAAGCCGGAAAAAAGAGCCCTTTTACGCGTTATGAAAACTGGCAAAACCGTCAACATTCAAAACCATTATTACATCCGAAAAAATAAAACAAAATTCCCGATTGCCGCTGTCATTACTCCAATAGTTGTGAACCGGAAGATTATTGGAACAATCGAGGTATTCCGCGATATTACCCGAGATCTTGAGATTAATCGCGCTAAGACCGAATTCGTTTCAATTGCCGCCCATCAACTTCGCTCGCCGTTGACAAGTATTGGTTGGCATTCGGAATTACTGCTCTCCGATAAGGAACTTTCTCCGGAAAAAAAAGCAATTTATCTTGGTGAGATTATATTGGCAAACCACCGGATGATCCAACTCGTGGATGCGCTCCTTCACGTTTCGCGGATCGAGCTTGGCACTTTTACAATGAAACCCGAAAAAACTGACCTCATTAAGGTGATTTCCGAAGTCATCAAAGAAATAAACCCCGACACGATAAAAAATAATTTGACGATAACCCGTGAATTCCAAAAAAATGAAATTTTTGGGATGACCGACCCGAACCTTTACAGAATAATTGTCCAAAATCTATTAACCAATGCCATCAAGTACAGTCACCCGGGAACTACAATAAGAGTTATAGTTAAGGTGAATGATAAGGATAATCTCATACTTTCAGTTATCAATAGTGGAATCGGGATAGATAAGGAGGATAGGGATAAAATATTTTCCAAGTTTTTCCGGGCGGAAAAAGCCAAACTTTTGGATATCCAAGGTAATGGCCTGGGTCTTTATATAATTAAATCGATTCTTGACAGAATGAAAGGAAAAATATGGTTTGAATCTGAAGGCAATCTGACCCGTTTTAAGGTTTCATTAAAAATTAAAAGTTGATGTATAAATATGGAAAACGAAAAAAAAGTCTTGATGGTAGTTGAGGATGAAGCTGGATTAAGGAATGTTCTTAAAGACCGGTTCCTCAAGGAAAACTTCACCGTTTTGGAAGCGGAAAACGGCGAAGAGGGACTCGAGCTTGCTTTAAATAAATCGCCCGAATTGATCATCTTGGATTTACTAATGCCCAAGCTCGACGGAATGATGATGCTCAAAAACTTGCGTAAAAGCGGTGAATATGGCAAGAACGTCCGGGTTATAATCTTAACCAATCTTGACGCGAACGATAAAATCATCCACGAGGTCACAAATACCCAGCCGACCTATTATCTGATTAAATCTAATGTCAAGCTTGATGAAATAGTTGAAAAAGTCAAGGAATTAATGAATAATAAATAGATTATGATCAAGAAGTTTTTAATCTTTGTTACGATAGTCGGCCTATTAACAATTGGATATTTTGTATACACAAACAGAACAAAAAACACTATGAAGAAAGACAGCGCTTCTGCAAACAAGTTACCCTTTAAACTCGTTGATAAAAACAAGAAATATCAAGCGGTTATGGAAACAACCGAAGGAACAATAGTGATCGAACTTTTTGCCGACAAAACACCCGTCACGGTCAGTAACTTCGTCTCTTTGGCAAAAAGAGGATTTTATAACGACACATCATTCCATCGAGTCATTGAAAACTTTATGATCCAAGGCGGCGACCCCAAGGGCGACGGGACCGGAGGGCCGGGATACCGGTTTGCCGATGAACCGTTTGAAGGTGAGTATACAAGAGGAACGGTAGCGATGGCCAACGCCGGACCCGATACCAACGGTAGCCAGTTTTTCATCATGCATAAAGATTATCCCCTGCCAAAAAATTACATCATCTTCGGACGGGTTGTTGAAGGAATCGAGGTTGTCGATACCCTGGCAACCGCTGAAGTATCGGTCAATCCCAATACCGGGGAAAATTCTTCCCCCGTCAGTATTGAGCGGATTCTCAAGGTTTCGGTCAAGGAGCTTTAGTCAATCGGTTCTTTTTTTATGACCTTGGACCAATCCGTTTAACATACGTGAGTCGTTAATTTATTTTACGATTATTAACAGACCGTTAGATTGAAGTAATAGAAACACAATAAGTTATGGGTTTTTTCTGTTTACCGGAAGTTCCATCGTAAAGGTCGTCCCGAAGTTAGGGATACTCTCAACCCTGACGTCGCCGCCGTGTGATTTGGCGATCATCCGGGTAAGGTAGAGTCCGACACCCAACCCTTTCTTATATCCCTGGACCGCTTTCGGTCTTTCAAACGGTCTGAAAAGAATCCGCTGGTCTTCGCGTGATATGCCTATCCCGTGGTCTTTAATTATGAATTTGGCGGTCTTTCCTCTGTTTGTTATCTTGATGTTGATCGGTTTATTTTTTCCATACTTTATCGCGTTTGAGAATAAATTGGTAACCGCCTGTTCGATCCTGGTTTTATCCCATTCACCAATAACTTCACCCTCGGATTCAATTTTGACTGCGTATTTTTCTTTCTTCAACCATTCTGAAAAACTTTCCTTGACGTTTTCTGTCGTTTTCACAAGATCCATTTTCTGATAATCGAGACTCATCTTACCTGTTGTCATTAGGGACACATTCAAAAGGTCGTTGATCATTGTCGATAGCCACCTGATTTGGTCCTGGGCGTTTTGCAGAACTTTCATCAGTTCCGAAACGGAAAAATGGGCCAAAGAAACATTTTTGACGCTGTTGAGCATGTTATTTAGTTTAAGAAGCATTGAGGTCAGAGGCGTCTTGAGTTCGTGGGAAGCGATTGTCAAAAACTGGTCGCGCGCCTTAATCTCGTTTAGTGCCTTCGTGTACTCTTCATATATCTCATGGAAGGTTCGGGCATAGATCCTTTCCTTTTCTTTCAAATAAAGGGTTTCATCCCGGTTTCTGGCCCAGGAAAACATCAAGCTCAAGAGAACGGTTGTTATTAGAAGCATCCCCGATCGGAATAGGAGCGAGGCACTTATTCCATCACCTGTTACGTATTGGCTTATAAATAGATTGCCAACAATCGTTGCAGAAACGGTAATAACTCCACCGGCAACACCTCCGAACCAAGCGCTCACCGAACCTATAGTTACATAAGTCAAATAAAGTAGACTCCGATCAACGGCATTTCCAAGTCCAAGACTCAATGCAAAGTTGACCGCTCCGAAGAAAATAGGCACGATGTAGGTAAAAATCACCATTTTTAATTTTTCAAGATCAACGTCGCCCATACCGATTTTCCTAAAAATCCATAGAGGCTTATATTTTTCGGAGAATTTATATAGTTCGTCAAGATTTTTACCTGTCCTTGTAGGATCCTTTTCCATAGCCATTTCTTACAATATTTTTACACTACTCCACTACAATCTAATTGTTACCTATTGTATTATAATTAACTTGTACAAGTTTTGTACTAGAAATGCTTAAAACAATTCTCGTCGTTGAAGATGAGAAGGACATAAGAGAGTCACTCAAAAAATCTTTAACGGAAAATAACTATGTGGTTGAGGTCGCCTCAGACGGCGCCGAAGCTCTCGCTTTAGTTGAAGAGAAAACTCCCGATCTGGTAATCCTTGATCTCGGGCTTCCGAAAATTTCCGGTGAGAGCGTTCTTCAGGAAATCAAAAAGGGATATCCCACTATACCTGTAATCATTCTTTCGGCCAAGTCAACAAGCTCCGACATCGTGACCGGCTTCAATCTTGGTGCCGATAACTACGTCCCCAAGCCTTTCATTATCGAAGAGCTACTGGCTAGGATCAAAGCCCGCTTCAACGCCATGGGCGATGGTCGGTTTAAACTCAAGGTCGCCGATCTTGAACTAAACAACGATACCAAAGAAGTTAAGCGTGGTGGCAAACTCATAAACCTTACTCCCAAAGAGTTTGAACTTCTCCACTACCTTATGTCAAATACCGGAAGAGTATTATCAAGAGAAGCAATTCTTAATAAAGTCTGGCTCTATTCCCCGGACATCGAGTCCCGGGTAGTTGACGTTTATATCGGTTACCTGAGACGCAAGATCGACTACCGACAGAAAAAGAAACTTATTCATTCCATACGCGGTTTCGGCTACTCAATTAAAGCCTAAAAAGGCTTACTATTTTCTTACTTCTTCCTGATTGTTTTAATATAATCCCCCATTAGTATTAATCTCATATGAAGTACATTCTAATTTTTGTGTTTGCGTTGATGCTTTTAGTTTCTACGGTTTCCGCCCAAAGACCCAACCCGGTTTTGGTCGGCCAAAAGACCGAAACAAATAATTCTTTTGAGATCCAGGGAACAATCACATCTGTCAACGACTCAAGCTTTATAGTCCGCGGAGAACTGGTTGCCGTAACGAGCGAAAATATGGATCGATTCAAAAGCAATGGACTTATTGATGTCGGTAACTTTGTTACCGTCAAGGGCGAGATAAAAAACAACATTATGATGGCAAAAGACATTTCCAAACTCGGAAAAAATCCGGAAGCCGAAAGTGACGACATGAAAAAGACGCAGGTTGAAACCATTACAAACCCAGATAACAAAAGCGTCATCAACGGGATTGTCGACGCCATTAAAAATATCCTATCTATCTATTAACTCCCATGCCCTCTTATGGTATCTCACGTCGTTACAAGAGGGCATTATATTTCAGAAATCGTTCCAGAGCATTTGATTATAGACTTCGTGGTGATAGAGGACCTCCCCATTTTTGACCTTGGTCCCAAGTTCCTGTGGACTTCTATTAGCGGCCGTTTGCTTCAATTCCAAGTACTTCTTCTTCAAGTCTTCCCCGAATAACCGACTATTGGACTCGCTGTTTCTAAACTGAGTGATTGCTGACGCCATATTCCCAGGTAGGTATCTCACTCTTGGCCTTTTGTCCTTATCTTCCTTTCTAACTTCCCCCTCAAACCCGGTTTTGATAAGAGAATACATGACAAGGTATGGATTGGCGTCGGGCCCGACGCTTCTAACCTCTATCCGGGCGGATTTCTCGTTGAAAAGCGGGATTCTGACCATGGCTCCCCTATCAACTTCCGAGACCTTTATTTCGTTAGGGGCCTCAAAATGCGGGTCGAGCCGACGATAGCTGTTGACGCTCGAATTCAAGATTAAACATATGTCATTGGCGTTTCCGAGAATTCTCGTTATAAAATCCCACCCTAACTTCGAAAGGCCTGCTTGATTTTTTTTGTCATAAAAAAGGTTGCGGCCATTTTTTGATATCGATATATTGGTGTGCATCCCGCTTCCGTTGATGCCGACGATCGGTTTTGGTAAAAAAGTGGCCGTCATACCCATATTGCGGGCAATCTGCCGGGCAACCAACTTATAGATTTGGATCTGGTCGGCAGCGTTTAAAACTTCCGAATAAGTATAGTTAAGCTCAAACTGCGATGGAGCGACTTCGGGGTGGTCCTTTTCATTTTCAAACGCCATCGCTCTTTGAGCTTCAGCGGTCCTGTCTATAAATATCTTTAGTACGTCGTTCGGGAGCGAATGATAGTATCCTCCATGAGAGGCGACCTTAAATCCGATTCTCTCGTTGAAGTTTTTTTCGGCATCCTCGCCTTCAAGAAGAAACCCTTCAACCTCGTTGGCAGCCGCCACCGTATATCCTTTTTCCTTATATAGTTTATTGGCATACGATTTAAGCAAACCTCTTGTATCCATCACATATGGCTTATTGTCCCTGTCATAAACCTCGCCCATTATCAATACTTTTCCAGGTCCAAAAACGTCAGAAGGTAACCACCAGAAAGCTCCCCAATCAACTTTGAGCCTGAGATCCGATTCGGCCTGTCGAGCAAAACCCCTGATTGATGAACCATCAAATGTCAAATTATCGTATGAGGAAAGAAAAAATTTCTTGTCGTAATCGAGCATATGAAAGCGGCCTTCAAGATCTGAAAAACCGATTGTTATCGCTTTAAGTAATTTCTCCTTCTTAAGATAGGCGAGATAAAACTGTTTGAGTTGGGCCTCGGGAGTGCGCGAAAGTCTTTTTCTTTTGGCCTCTAGATTCAGTCTTTCAAGTTCATCGTAGGGAATTTCCAGGAAGTTGCGTAAAGATTTTGGATTATTATCCATATTTTTATATTAAATTTATTAATTTTTAACCTAAAATAGATTAGATTTAATATTAAAGATATTAAACATAATATTCAACAGAATAATATTTCGTCAAGTTGCATTCCCTTAGATACAGGGTTATAATTTATTTCTAATACACATTTAGTGTTAGTTAAATATATGCTGACAACCGGTCTTATTTCTTTCAGAGAATTTCTGGAAGCCTTTCTAATTGTCGGCGTCTTCCTGGGGATATCCAAAAAACTTGCTCTTAAAAAAGAGTTTGAGATATCAATTGCAGCAATTGTCGGCATTATCCTTTCGCTTTTTATGGCCGCAGCTACGTACGCATTTGGGGATCAGGCACGCGGGGTTCTAACCGAGAAAAATGCCGAACTTCTTGAAAGTTATCTGATGATTTTCTCGGGCTTCTTCCTGGCTTACGTCATGTTTTCTCTTCACGGTATGATCCATCGCAGCCACGCCGGCACCCTTATTAATGCCCACAAAAAACTTCAGGAAAACGTTTTTGACGTCTCGCTTTTCATGACAATTGTATTTCTAGTTGTGCGCGAAGGATTTGAGATCGCCTTATTTACAGCGTCAACCGCTCTTTTCTCGGCGTTCATGCAGAACTTCATCGGCCTTATGGCAGGATTTGCGATCGCTACGGTTTTTGGTATAGGAACTTTTATGGCGTACGTCAGGTTTTCGATAAGGAAGGTTTTTAAGGCTACGGAATACATGATAATTCTTTTGGGAGCCGCCCTAGTCCAGAATGGGATAACCGAACTTCTAGAACACGGATTTAATATCCACCTCGACAGAATTGTTGCGATTCCCTTAAACTTTCTGCCAGCCAAAAGCACCCTGGTCGGTCATTTCATCGCGAGCTTTACCGGAATTGATCAGAAATTCAGCCTTGCTAGACTGGGAATTATGGCCCTTTATATCGGAATGATCTATCTCCTTTTCTTGAAGCGGAAAAAAAGCCCGATTAAACCTTAAGCTTTATTCCTCAACGACTAAAGTTCCGATCATCCCCATACTTCTATGCTCTCCTACCGAGCAGTAGAATTCGAAAGTTCCAACCTCGTCGGCTGTGAATTCGATAGTCTCCTCACCCGCATCTTCAAGGATTTTCGTTTTAATCCCAAGCTCGTCGACTCGAAAATCGTGCATACCCTCCAAGTTCTTAAAGACTAACTTTGTCTTTTCACCCTTCTTGACGATAATCGTGTCAATGTTAAACTTGAAATTACTCGCTTCAACAACAACCACCTTTTCTTCCATCGAACCGCTCTCTATTGAAGTATCTGTATTCATCGTGTCATCTTTGACGTTGGCTTCCTGATTGACTCCTCCAGTCGCAGTATTAACGGGTGTCTTTCTATTCATTGACATGTAAACTAACCCGGCAACAACCGCCAGGACAACAACACTTACGGCAAATGTATTTTTCATGTGTTATTCAAGAATTTATAATTAAATGTTAATTATCTTAATTCTATAACTCTTACAAAAAGAATGCTAGTTTAAGTAACTTTTACTTATTCATGTTGAACTATCTCAATCTTAAAAAGATCATATAACCGCTACCATAACAATGAAGACAATAATAACTTTAATTACACTGCTTTCTCATTTGTTATCGCTTCCTTTTACGTACTTGTCAAAGAACTCGACAGATCTTTGCGCGGCTATATTGAAGTTGGCTTCGATATTATGGTCATCGCCATCATAGACATAAAGTTCGCTTCTCGTATTACCCACCTTATCGAGTTGCTCTTTTAAAGTTTGCGAAAACCTAACAGGGACCGAACTATCAGCTGTCCCGTGATGGAGTTGAATCGGTCCTCCCAAATCCTTAAGAAACGAATTGGCGGATATGGAACCCCAGAATTCCGGATTCTCCTCCGGCGTCCCGTACTTTTCCGTAAGTTGGTTTCTCCACCCTAGAGCTCGTGTTGGAATTGAGGTTGGGGGTGTGAAGGTTCCGCGTCTCCAGTTATTTATTAAATCAGGATAAGACGCCACGACCCCGGCCCAAATAACGCCGGCTTTTATTTCTTTATCAACGACCATGTTCCTTAAGGTTATATGCCCTCCCATCGAATGGCCCCACATACCGATTCTATTGGGGTCGATATCCTTGTATTTTTTCATAGAGGCAACCGCATTGAGAACGTCTATCGTATAGTTATTTGATCCGTACGCTCCCGACGGCTGACCTTCGGATGAACCATGGCCCCTGTAGTCGGGACGCAAAAGAACGTATCCGTTTCTTGAGAAGGCATCGGTATAGGCAATATATCGCTCGGTCGTCCGGTATTCTGCTGGAGGTATATACCCGTGATTGAAGATAATAACCGGCCAACCGGTTTCGGGTTTTTCCCCATTTGGAACCGTTAACAAAGCATAGATCTTGAGGCCCTCGGATTTATACGAAACAATGTACCTCTGGTAATTTGATCCCGGGGAAAGCGTCTGTTCAATTACAATGTCCGAACCTGGATAATCGCCTTTTCTCAAGGCGGCAATCGTTAAGGCATCCAATTCCGACTCCACTCCGCCCTGATTTTCAGCAAAGTCTGTCTGGTCGGTGAGAAAATTATTACCGGGATTATTGTTTTTCTGATTTAAAAGCCGCGACCCGGCGAACGATAAAATTATAACGGCGAAAATAAAAATTAAGTACTTCATAAAACTAAATAATTTGTAATTGAAAAATATTTATTCATATCTAAAAGCTTCTATCAGCTGAAGACGGGTAAGGAAATATTAACGGTAGTTCCCTTTTTTAATTCGCTATCAATTTCAATTGTGCCGCCGTGGGTATCGACGATTTTCTTGGCAATCGACAACCCCAACCCGTACCCGCCCGAACCCTTACGGCTTCGAGCGCTCTCGGCCCTGTAAAACCTATCAAAAACATGGGGTAGATCCTTTTTAGCAATTCCTATTCCTTGATCGCTGATCTTCAAGGTCACCGTTTTTTTGGACTTTGTGGCATCAATTACTATCTGGCTATCTTGAGAGCTGTATTTGACGGCGTTGTCCAAAAGGATAACCAAAAGGTCGATCAGACTGTATTCATTACCTTCAACCTTAAAGTCTTTAATAATATTAACGATTTCTATATTCTTCTCCCGGGCGATAACCGACATTTTCTTGACCGCCTCCGAAACTATTCTTTTAAGAGATAATCTTTCAAATTTGATATTATTGCTGCCATTTTTGTACTGGGTAAGCTGAAGCAACCCTTCAGACAGAGATTGGAGTTTGTTTATCTCCGACAGGTTGTCAGCAATCAGGCTTTTTGCTGATTTCAGGTCCATTCTTCTGTCCCTCATCCCGACCTCAATAGCCGTTTTCAGAGACGTCAAAGGCGTCCTCAATTCATGCGAGGCATCGGAGATAAACCGGTTTTGTTCGTCGATCATCTCGGCTATGGGCTCGAGGGTTTTGCCGGCAAGAATATATCCAAGACCGCCGGAGAAAACCAATATAATCCCGTTTATAGCAAAAAGAGTCATCGCAATCCTCTTTTTAATCTCATCAACGATTTCCTGATCTAGATAAGCCGGGCGGTATACTTTGTATTCGAAAGGCCCCGACTGGACCTGAAATCTCTCGACCTGGCTAATCCTGTCAACCTCAGCAATTAACCCACGGTAGATGACGGTGCTGAAAAAAAAGCTTACCGACATGATGATAAGCAGATACCAGGCTGTTAATTTGAATCGGGCGCGGTCAAACATATTATCCTATTTTATATCCGAAACCCCGAACGGTTGTAATGAGGGGTTTTTTGTTTTGAAATGGATCGTCTATTTTACTTCTCAAGCTCTTGATATAAACTTCAACCGTATTGGGGAGAATGTCGGCGTCGTAGTTCCAGACATGGGAGATGATCTGGTCCTTTGACAGAATCTTGCCTGGATTCCTCATCATATATTCGAGTAGCGAAAACTCCTTGCTGGAGATTTTTAAATCTTTCCCGTCCCTCTTCACCTCATATGTTTTTGGGTCAAGAGTCAAACCATTCACCGAAAGGACCGTGTCGAGCGAATTTTTGGGCCGCCTCGAAAGCGCCCTGACCCGGGCCAAAAGCTCCTCAAATGAAAACGGTTTGACGAGATAGTCATCGGCTCCCGAATCCAACCCCTTGACCTTGTCTTGGATTTGCCCCTTGGCGGTTAGAATCAGTATGGGGGTGTGGATTTTGTTTTTACGGAGTTCTTTGGTCATCGCGATCCCGTCCATTAATGGAAGCATCAGGTCAAGGACCATGATGTCGTATTCTTCGGTTGCGGCCAGATCATAGCCCGCCTCCCCGTCATAAGCGACATCGACCGCATATCCTTCCTGTTCAAAACCTTTTTTTATGGAATTGGCAATCCTGTGCTCGTCTTCAACAACCAGTATTCTCATGACCTTATTATATTACCTTAACTTAAAAATAACTGAAATGTGGCTGGTTTGAAATTGTTTCAACTTTAATTATGGAAAGGGATATAATAATTCCATCATATGATCAAAAAAATATTAATGTCGCTCATTGCGTTTGTAGCTTTTTTCTTTTTTACCACTCTTTCCTTTGCCGAGGAACCGCTCAATACAATTGAAGAAGCCCGAGTCTTAAAGATTGTCGAGACCAAGGAGATTAACCCCCAAACCAAAACCCCGGTCAGAAACGTCAGGGTAAAACTGTTGACCGGCTCCATGAAGGACAAGGAATTTACCGTTATAGATAATATCATAAGAGCGCCTTTCCAGTTGAAGTACAAAACAGGAGACAAAGTCGTTGTCACCGTGTCTAAAACCCCAGGTGGCACAACCGGCGTATATATCTCGGATGTTGATCGCAAACCGATGATGCTTCTGTTGTTTGCGATCTTTGTCCTCTTCACGATTGTCGTCTCCAGATGGCAGGGGGTAACGTCTTTGATCGGTATGGCGATATCCTTTTATGTGATTGCGGCCTTCATGATCCCCAATATTTTTGCCGGCAATGATCCCTTTTTGATGGCGGTTTTCTCCTCGCTTATCATTTTGCCGGCGACATTCTATCTGGCCCATGGAGTGAACCGAAAGACAAATGTTGCCGTCATCTCGTCGTTCATTACCCTGGTTTTTGCCGGAGGGCTTTCTTATGTATTCACCGAGCTGACGAAACTTACCGGGATGACTACCGAGGAGGCGGTCTTTCTCTCCTCAACCACCGGGACGACTCACATAGATATTAAGAACTTGTTGTTGGCGGGTATCCTTATAGGATTCCTGGCAATTATGGACGACATAACAATCTCACAGGCGTCAATTGTTGAAAGCCTCCATAAATCCAATCCCCGTCTTACATTTAAAGAACTGTTCGATCACGCCATGGCGGTCGGTCGCGACCATGTCGCATCCCTTGTCAACACCCTTGTACTTGTTTACGTTGGCGCGTCGTTTCCCTTAATACTCCTTTTCTACAATA
The DNA here is from genome assembly GCA_002440905.1 of Candidatus Roizmanbacteria bacterium UBA6242. Classification (GTDB taxonomy): domain Bacteria; phylum Patescibacteriota; class Microgenomatia; order UBA1406; family GWC2-37-13; genus GWC2-37-13. Next base: position 12,818 of record DJWA01000006.1, read on the forward strand.
CCCAAACGTCAATCGGGCTTGTCGCCAACCAGGAGATAATCGCGACCGAAATCGTGAGAACTCTTGTCGGATCAATCGGTATAATCGCCGCTGTTCCGGTTTCAACATACTTGGCCTGTGTTTTCGTGAAACGTAACTAGCCTACTTTTACCCATATAATGTTTGAATTTAGAGCGTCATTATCATATAATACGCTCAATGGCACAAGCAGAAAATCTGGTCCAGGTATCTAGCAAGTCAGGCGAAAGCGGACAAATACAGACCAAGAACGGACCTATTCCTTATAATGTATTAGCCCACCCGACGATTTCCCCACTTTTTAAATATACCGCCCCAAAAGTGCTTGAAGACGCACCAAATATTCTGAAACCCGACAATTTAATCGAGGTCGTTACGACTTCCTTTTCCCAAGAACAAGGATTAAGCTTAACGATAGATTCCCTATTCCCGGGTAAAAACGCCCTAGTTGAAGAATTAAATATTCTTCCTATCCAAATGGGTCGCAAAGCCTACATCATTTTGTGTCAGGCCAAGACTTCGGAGGGTAAAGGCCATTTTGCCATGCTTGTTGGTCGAAATTCCAATGATTCCAAAGTCGGTAACGAAGCTGAAAGGGATTTCAGCAACCTCAAAGATCTAAGTGATGCCGCCGACCGGAGGTTAACCGATAAGGCAAAAAGAAAGTACAAGTTTCTAAAGCCTTTTACTCTTTTTGAACCGGTTAAAATTGACGGACACGAATACTCATCTTTCTCGATGCCGTTTGTCGATGATTACGGTGAATTACGGGCGGATGTCCATGAAGATTTATCATTGAATATGAGATTCCCTTACTTTAGATATTCTGTCGATTTCAGCCGAAAAATGAAAGAAGTAAACACGGCCGCCCTAAAAAGGAATAGGGACATCGTAAATAAATTTGAGCGCCTCCAATTGAGATTTCCGGACAAGTCACCCGAATATATTATTAGCCAGTATTACAAACTGCCCGAGGTCAGGGCAATCCTCAAACAGTCGGAAGAGCTTCTGATCGGCAACGCCCTTATCTATCTTTTATCTGACGGTCATTTTCCAAAGGATTTTTTGGTCAATTCCGGTGACTGGATGGTCAAGTTCGCAAACGATAGTCTACTTCTCTATTTAATAACCGTCAGGGGTGGTTGGGAATACTTGGGGTCGGATGAAGAATGGATTAAAAAAATGATCAACCACAAAGAACCAGTTCCTGGCCGAGAGATGGAAGGCGTATCGATTCCTCTTTTTTACTCCCAAGAGGAAATGATTACAGCTGCCATAAATAAAGCCCGCACACTGTTGAAGGAATAAAAAGCATTTTTACTCTTCAAATAATTTCTCTTGGTAGGATTTCTTATCCAACTTCAAAAGAGATTCTTTTTCTATCTGCCTTATCCTTTCGTAGGAGACTTTGTATTTGCGACCGATTGTCCGGAGTTTTTTTCGTTTTAAACGGAGCACCAAAATATTTGCCTCCTTAGGTTTTAGCCTATGGGTCTTTTTTACGAAGTCTATGAAATACCCGACTGTCTTATTAGGCATTATGGCAATCCAATTATACCAATTACCGGTGTCTTAAACTACAATAAATTACGTAATTGTATAGGACTCGCTTGAAAAAGATATGAGGTTTTCATGCTCCTATAATTTCCTTTTCCGCTATTTTTCTGTAGATCCGGAATTTGAAGTTACGCCAACCAATATCTTCATGGGTAAATCCCTCAACGTTTCCCCTTACCGACAGAGCCTTTTTTATATTCTCCAGAGTGACCATGTCAATAATTACCATACCGTTATCACCCAACACCCGGCGATATTCTTCAAATAATTTTGTTACCAGTTTCCTGGCACCCCATTTTTCTATGGCTTCGTAGTGCATCGCTCCCAACGTATCTAAAACCACATCACAAAATCCGTCGGCAAAAGGGAGGTAGGACGCGTCCATCCTGTAATGCCTCATCGATTTGTCGTACGGCTTGACCCTAGATAAATCCCCGGGTATGAATTTGTAACCCTCTCCAAGTTCGTTTTGCATTATGGTCTCGGCGGCTCCTGAATTTGAAGCCGGTGCCAGGACAACGACTTTCCGGCCTCCTTTG
>DJWA01000006.1:14938-17578 GCA_002440905.1 Candidatus Roizmanbacteria bacterium UBA6242
GGGTTTGGCCACTTATTTAAGTCCCCGTCAGGATCGTAGCGACGGGAATTCATCAGATGATTAAACCTGACCCTTTGCCCTTTTGAAAGGAATGGCTTTAAAAGGTTCAAGGACAGATCCAACTTGTTCAAACTATATTCCTTAGAGTGACCCAATAGCTCGTCTCGGAGCTTGTGGACGCGCCTGTTTATGGATTCTATTCTCATTGAGGCTATTCTACTATGGGGTTTGGATTATATCAACATGCTAGGCATACATATGAATAACTTAATTATTTTCCTTAATTAAGTTAAATTGCTTACTTATTAAAATCCTATAGAAATATCGATTTGACAAATGAACTATCGTTCACCTATATTATATTGTAAGAGAGTATTATTAATATAATTCTATAAAATTAGAATATGTTAAAAGTCGATTTATCAAAAGAGTTTGAAAAACTTACATTAGACTATATTAAGGAATCTAGCTTACAACGTCGAAAATCTTTAGGTCAGTATTTCACCCCAAAAACTATCAGAGAGGAACTTATAAAAATGTTACCGAAAAATACTAAGAGAATAAAGATTTTAGATCCAGCTTGCGGAACCGGTGAGTTTTTATTATCTTCCGAAAAATTTTTTAAAAACGCAGATTTATATGGTTGGGATGTCGATGAAAAATTAATTAGTATATGTAAAAGAATTTCGCCCAAGGCAACTATTATTTTAAAAGATTCTTTAACTTCAACAACTGATGAGAAATATGACATTGTCATAGGCAATCCACCTTATTTTGAATTTAAACCTTACGATGGAATTAAGAATAGATATAGGGAAGTAATAAATGGGAGAATTAATATATTTAATCTATTTATAAAATTAGGCTTGGATTTATTAAAAGATAAAGGATTATTAGCTTTTGTGGTACCGCCTTCGATGAATAATGGAGCATATTTTCACAAATTAAGGGAATATATTATTAAGCATTCAAATATAGAATATCTATCTGTTTTAAGAAGCCCAAAATTATTTAATAAGGCACAACAGACTGTTATGTTAATAATTTTAAAAAAAACCAAGAATAAGGGTAATTATATTTTTAGAAAAAATGGAATTACTATTTTTTCTGAAAAACCTAGTCAATTAGAAAGAGCTTTTAAAGGTAAAAAAACATTAAAAGAATTAAAATACACAGTAAAAACTGGAAGACTCGTATGGAATCAAAACAAAAACCTTCTTACGCATGATTCAGACAAAGGAGTATTGCTTATTTGGTCGAAAAACATTACACCAGACGGACTCAAAATACCAATAAAAGGAAGGAAGCAATATGTCTTTTTTAATAAATATGACATAGGTCCAGCAATTGTTGTTAATAGAATTATAGGCTCTGTGGGTAGCGGTCAATTGAAGGCAACTTTAATTAACAAGGGTACTAAGTTTATTGCTGAGAACCATGTTAATGTTATTTACCCACCTGTAGGTCAATTAGATCTTGAATTAAATAACAATAAAAACGTTAGTCTAAATGAAATTGTTAAGCAACTTAATTCTAGAGAAAAAACAATACTTCTCCAATATTTAACAGGTAATACTCAAATATCTAAAAATGAATTAGAGAATTTATTTCCCATAGATATAAAAAACTAGACCTCACCCGTCCTGAAAATATTTATACAAGGAGTTTTTATACCCTGAAAGCAATTTTTCCAATGTAATATAAAACTTATTATTTTTTTACTAATATTATTTTTTATATCAATGGCTTTTATATACAAGGAAACGTTTACTGATTTATCGATAAATTCTATCTCGTATACGATGTTTTCATCAAATAATTCTTTTGTATTATTTTTTTGATTTGTTACTTTTACCTTGCCACCTACTTCGTTCGAATATAAGGTGACCAATCTATTTGTGATATTTTTTATTTGAGACACATCGGTATTATCAAAAAAATCTTTGATTGCTTTTTCTGTATGAATACCATTTAACATACAAAATACAAATTTTTTTATATTATTTTGATTTAATTTAAATTTACTTATATAGTCTAAGTATTCAAGTTTATTTTTTCTTGCCAATGCCATTATTTTATTCTTTACCAAATTGGCTTTTATGTCATTTTCTTTGATTCTTTTTTTTATAAAATAGCCTTTCTCCTCAGTATTTTTTCCCTTTATGCCAACATACTGATTTAAAAGTGTATTTACGTGTTCACTGAAATTGTTTTCGATACGAAATTCGCTCCAACTTAGAAGTTTAATACCTTTATGTGAATTAACTAGATTATATTTAGTTAAAGCATTTTGAGATATATTTGCCAAAGTGCCTTTGCCCTTTTTCGTTTCACTTGTTTTAAGTTCAATTATGTGCTCAACATTGTCATTCATTACAATTTTTAGATCTCCTAATAATTTCTCATACTTATTACCAATTGGTTTAACATCCCGATAGTTGGGGTAATTTAGTTTTATGTAATTAACAAATGCTAATACGTGCTTATACCATTTATGATTATTACTAACTAGGGAGGGCTTATTCATTAACATATTTGCTACACTTTTTTCGACTAATTCTATATCTGCTCTTTCGTGTTTACCCATATATTTATAGAGTAAATTTTAGCACGCATGTCGCATATAATCCACAAACCCCT
>DJWA01000011.1 GCA_002440905.1 Candidatus Roizmanbacteria bacterium UBA6242
CTCAAACCCGAAAACACTACCGTGATTCCCGACGGGATAGATATAAAAAGATTTCTAGAGATTGACGACTTCATATGGGAAGTAGTCGAAAAATATGACCTAAATAACCGTTTTCCATTGATCCTATCCCCCGTCAACATTATGGACCGGAAAAACCTCGAATACTGTATCGATATAATTGCCGAATTAAAAACCCATTACCCGAAAGTAAAATACGTCATTACCGGAAAACCGTCAAAGCATCATTCGACAGAGGATTACCTTGACTCTCTAAAGAAAAAGGCTGAAAACCTGGGAATAAAGGAAAACGTTCTATTTTTTAACGATTTTCTAACACGAGCCTTGGTTCGTACCGAAGTTCACGACTTGTATCAAATAGCCGATATTATTTTTTTTATGTCCAAGAGCGAAAACTTTGGCCTGCCACTTTTGGAAGCCTCTCTATCAAAAACGCCGATATTCGTCTCCGACCTCAAGGTTTTCCGGGAGGTAGGTGGAGATTTTATCAAATACCTAGATTACAAGACCGTAACGGCACAACAGGCGGCCGCTTTTGTAAAGGATTTTCTTGACAATAGCCGACGAGTAAAAATGAATTACCACAGTCGGACAAGATTCGATTTAAAAACAATTATCAAGGAAAAGTTCGTTCCTTTGATGGAACGATCTTGATATAATTATCCATGCGAGTACTTTTTGCTGTCTGGGAACTGGCACCATTCTTTCAGGTAGGCGGTCTTGGTGATGTGGCTCGTTCACTTCCCAAGGCTCTTTTCGCTTTAGGAATAGATATAAGGGTAATTTTACCTTTCTACAAAGCCCTAAAACTTCAAGGTCAAAGAAGAAAGCTCGTCAAACAAATAGTCGTTAAATACGCCGGAAAAGATGAGAAAGTTAACATATATAAAATATCCTTTGTTAAATCAAAAGTGCCGGTTTATCTTTTGGAAAATGATGAGTACCTAAGCATCCCTTCCAAGGAAACCTTTGCCTTTTTCGATTTGGCGATAATTGACACTGTCAAGAATAACCACCTGGATTGGATTCCTGAGATTATTCACTGTAACGACCACCACACCGGTTTCGTTCCTCTTCTCGTAAAGCATAATAACCTGAAAATAAAAACAATACTCACTATACACAACTTGCAACATAAGGGTGAATCGGATATCGAAACTGTTGAGAATATGGACATTCACCCGGAAAAGTGCCGGCTTTTAGAATGGGAAATAAAGAGAAAAAGGGTAAACTTCCTTCTTGAGGGATTAGTTCATGCGGACTATATAAACGCCGTTTCCCCGACATACGCCAAAGAGATTCTGACCGAAGAATACGGGGCTGGATTTGACGAGATGTTGAGGGAGATGAAAGATAAGCTTTATGGGATCCTGAATGGCATTGACTACGACAGCCGTAACCCCGAAAGTGATAAGAGCCTCATATACCATTACGGCCTTAAGGCCAACCTCACTAAGGAAAATAAAGTCTATTCTTATCTTGAAGGTAAAAGACTGAACAAGGCATTTTTGCAGGACAAACTTGGATTTGAAGTTACCGACAAGAAACCACTTATCGGATTCATCGGCCGACTAGACGGAGGACAAAAAGGACTAGAGATCATTCACAAAATGTTGAGGCGGATCGACCTGACAAAATTTCAGTTTGTCTTCCTGGGAGCCGGCGAAAAAGACTGGGAGGAAAGATTTAATTGGTTGTATAGTTTTTACCCCAAAAGCATCTACTGCTCTTTTGAATTTGATAAAAGGTTGGCAACCCAAATCTATGCCGGTTCGGACTTTCTGATTATACCTTCGAAATTCGAGCCCTGTGGCTTGATACAGATGATCGCCATGAGATACGGATCCGTACCGGTTGCGCGGTCAACGGGAGGCCTTAAGGACTCAATAAGCGACAACGAGGACGGTTATCTTTTCAAGAAATATACCTCGTACGAACTTGAAAAATGCCTTATGAAGGCGGTAGACGTCTGGAGAAACAATAAAAAGAAACATGACCTGATGATTGAACGCGCCATGGCCAAGGATTTTTCATGGTTTGCAAGCGCCCGAAAATATATCGATCTTTATCAAAAGTTAATAAACGAAAATGGCAATGCAGTCGATCAAAGACATCCTGAACAGATTTAACCCCTTGGAGGACAAATACGTCAGCCGTGAATACCAGTCCTTCGGTGTTTATCTATCGCAAAAACTCATGGACGAGCGTAGGAAAAGCCTGTATATAAAACTGGCAAAAAATACTCCACGACCGTTACTTGAAGAAGCTCTGCGCTATGTTATTGACTCAAACGCCAGGAACAAGGGGGCACTTTTTATGTGGAAACTAAAGGAATTGGGCGTATTCAAAAATTCCCCCAAGCCCAAAAAGCCGTAGACTCGATCCCTTTTTGTTTTAAATATTCAGTTTTCATATCTACCGACTCCTCATCCTCAAAGTAAACCACGTGCTCGTAACCGTCCTCACCCATATAACTTACGTTCTTTTCCTTGGTATTTTCGTTTATTTTAACTTCACAGTTGTCCTCTAAGCAGATCTTTTTAAGAAATCTCGACTTAATTTGGTAGAGACTTAAGGATTGGGCAGGTTTTAACGGTTTCCCGTCTTTTAATGTCCAGTCATATCCGTACATTCCAAATACAATCGTAAGCTTTTCTGCCGGAACCACTTTTGAGTATTCATCTACCATTTTTTTAAAATCTTCGTAAGGGTAGTTTTCCCCCGGTTCGCCATAGCTTTTGTGAAAGTCATAGGCCATAACCATCACCTCGTCGGAAAAACTATTTAAGGTTTCCAAATCGTACGGACGTTTGCGATAGAATAGATCCCCGTAAACAGCTAAGGCAATTTGAAGACTATTGGCTTTGGCGTTGGTATACACTTTTTCCACACCCTTGTTAATCTGGTTTTTAAACTTTTCTGTCGCAATCCCGTTAATTTCCAAATCCAATACGATTCCGCTTATCTTAGCAAGATCGTAGTCTTGAAGGTTGACATCTTCAAGCTCTTCAATGGTATCAACCTTAATGGTCATCCAGAGGTTCTTGTCCTGAAGCGAATTAACAAATAAGGAGAGCTTTTCCTTTCCCCCAAAATATATCCACCGGTCATAACCGTTATGAAGGATCGACTCTTCCGACAAATTCCAATCGGGAACGAAAATAGCCTTAGACACTTCACCTGGCTCTCTTTTAGTCGTTACCGTTGGAACAGTAGATACCGTTTGTTTCTGGTTTTCAATCGGAGTTTGTTTCTCTGAAACCGGAGTCATCAGAACAAGCACAATCCCTATCAGGACAAGAAGTACTAATATTTTCCTCATCCTAACAATATATCACAAACAGGGGTTGACAAACTATATATTTTTCTTCATAATCAAACTAGATCATGAAAATTACACTTTATACGACAACCAACTGTCAATTTTCCAAACAGGAGAAAGAATATCTCACTTCACACAGCTTGCCTTTTGAGGAAAAAAATATTGACACAAACAAACAATTCTTGACCGATATGATGGCAATTGGTAACAATTTTGCCGGGACGCCTGTTACGAAGATCGAAAAGGACGATGGAACGGTTGCAGTTCTTAAAGGATTCACGGTTGAGGAGTTCAATACCGCTTTAGGATTTGCGCAACCCGATGCAACAACAACCGAATCTAAGCCTGCTGAGCCAGCTGTCGCACCCCAACCTGAGACAACAGCACCGGGAATGGATAGCTCAGCACCCGCTGTTGAGACCCCGCCGGTCACACCCACCGAAACGCCT
>DJWA01000016.1 GCA_002440905.1 Candidatus Roizmanbacteria bacterium UBA6242
GCGGCAATCGCCGCTGCCGAACCACCCGACGAACCTCCTGGGAGATAATCAGGGTTTCTCGGGTTGAGGGTGGGTCCAAAATCTGAAGTCTCCGTCGATGATCCATGAGCCCAAGCATCCATATTTGTTTTACCTATGGTGACTCCACCGTTTTCCTTTATCTTTTTTGTTACGGTTGATTCATAGGGCGGGATAAATCCCTTAAGGACATTGGACGAGGCGGTCGTCTCTATATCTTTAGTTAGAAAGTTATCCTTTATAGCAAAGGGGGTTCCCATAAATGGTTTATCTGCTTGTTCCTTTGCCTCATCAAGCGCTTTCTTATCCAAAGTCAGATATACATTTAATTTTTTGCCGTTGTTGATCGCGGAGAATGTGTCCGTGTAGATATCTTCCAAGGAGATTTCCTTTTTTTTCAATAGCTCCAGGGATCTTTTAAGAGTCAGTTCGTTTGTTTTCATTTTTATTAGTCCTCGACCAATATTTGGTCAACTACAAAGAATCCTTCGTGTTTATTTTTGGCATTACTCAGGGCGTCTTCTTGGGAGATCATATTCTCTTCGATAACCTTGTCTTCGCGAAGAACGTTTTCAAGTCCTGTCACCTGATGAGTTGGTTCGACCTTATCTACGTTCACGTCAAAAAGCTTATCTACAACTTCCAGCGTCTTACTGAACCCCTCAGCAAAATTCTCCTCTTCCTTATTAGTTACTGGAATTTTGGCCAGATGCGACATGTGTTTAACCGTATCTTTTGAGATTTTCGTCATAGTCTATTCTATTAAAAAACTCGCCCGGAGGCGAGTGTAATTATCAGGACAACACAAGCCTCCCCTTAAAGGGCAACTTGCTGTTGTTGATTGACAAAAAATGATTTCATGATTTTTTAATTCTAATATCAAGTCCTCTTCTTGTCAATTGGTCTTCCGAAATTGTCCTTTCAAAGACATCCATTATTCCGTATACGCGCATCAAAGTCATAAAAAGATCATTTTTTTCATAATCTTCCCGACTAAAGGGAGGGTACATGTCCTGCGTGGCAATTTTCGCCTTAAATGACTTTATAAGTTTTCTGGAATATACCCCTTGGTTCCCTTTGGTGTTAATAAGCCATAATAAATGTTCCTTTGTGACAGGTCTGTGGTATGGGCGTCGTGGATCAAGAAGACCGCCAATCAAATCGGCTAGAGCCACTATCTCCGTCAGCTCGTGTCTGGAATTAAGTTCTTCGGGCTTCCAAGTACCGCTTCTGCCGCTCCCCAGATTGTGTTCATAACTGAAATACTCAAGATCATAGAGACTCAATTCATGCAAGATAACACCTCCCAAGGTACCATGCAGTCTTATTCTGTGTCTTTCATCCTCTGTGAGCGCTGACTTGTCTTTTGTATTTAAAAGTCTTTTGTCAACGCCTGTTTTGCCGATATCGTGGACTAGGCTTCCTTCAAATACATTGACGATTTTAGACAAATACACCGCTCGGGACTCCGGCAAAACGTAACTTGCCCCAGTCAACATGTCTCGAAATACATCCTGGGCAAATGTTACGGCCATCAAGGCGTCTTCAAAAGTATGTGTTAGAGAATCCCGATGGTGACCTTGAAGAATCTCAACCAAACCGGCTATTTTGTTTGCCCTTGACGATTTCTTAAGGACTTTCAATTGTTCCTTATACGGGTAGTTGCCTTTGGAAAATAAAAGCCTGGTCGATTCTATTATCTCTCTTTTGGGGGGCCTGTATGAACCGTTGGCTTCAGTAGTCATAAGAGGCCCATTATATTATATTGACGATCTAAAGACAATTATTAACCTAGCCAAGTTTTTTCAAGTATTAATATTTTAGGAGGGTTATCAAGAAAAACGATTTATTCTGAGAAGGTTTTATACAAACAATTCAAAATGAGGTTTTGTATCCAATCTTTCTAAGGAATTCCTTTCTCTCTCGAATTTCCTTTTCGTCCTCGACTCCATTCGGGGATCCTCCGTCAATAACGCCCATAATTCCTCTTCCTTGATCGGATTCAGCAACAACTACTTCCGTCGAATTGGCAGTCGCACAAAATATATGAACAACCTCCGAAAGATGTTTTATGCGATTGAGAACGTTTATGGGATAGGAGTCTTTAAGAAAAATGAAAAGCGAATGACCGGCTCCGACTTTTTTTGCATTGACGGTCGCTAACTTGACCATGTCCTCATCGGTCCCGGCGGTCCGTATTTTTTTGGGTCCCGAGGCTTCACAAAAAGCTAAACCAAACTTGATACCCGGAACAGCTTCGACCAGCGTTTCGTAGCAGTCCTCGACCGTCTTTATAAAATGAGATTGTGCCAGAATAAAATTAATTTCTTCAGGTTTTTCGACCTTTATATTTAAAAATTTCATAATTTCATATATATAAATATATAATCATCTTAAATCGTCGTCAAAATATTCATACCACGACAAAAATCCCATGGCAAAGAGCATCAACCAGAAAACAAACTCTTCCAAAGGGAACAATAGCTTACCTATGTCTATCCAACCGATAAATTCCGAGCTACGGGGAAAATACCACCATCCTTTGGCCAAGGCTGTCAACTCATAACAGAGAGCAAGATAGAAAAAATAAAATCCGGTGATGACAAACTTGCCCAATAGCTTCTGGTGGTTTATGAGAAACAGGAATAACGGAACAATCAAAAGAAACGTGCCCCACACGGCGTAAAAATACCTAATCTTAAAAATCGCCGGATAGATAAAGCCAATTATGAAATAGAGTGTTGGAACGATAAATGAAACCGTCAGAAGCGGAATAAACTTTTTTCTGAAATATTCCTTCGGTTTTTGGGAATCAAAGAAGTATTCATAAAACATGATCACTTCATAGCACATGAAATACACCCAAATCGTGTCCTCAACCGGCACTGTACCTAAGAATTTAAATGGAAAGATCGTGTCGGGTATGATTCGTTGCCCCATGGAAAGGGATATGTAGTCGATAGTTAGGAGGGCGGGGATCGAAACAACCGAAAATAAAGCGGACTTTATGATCGATCCAGGTTTGAGGGCCGACAGCACAACCGAAGGAATAACCAGAAACAGAATTACCGACATTAGAAAATTGGTGTTAGTAATCATGGAGAATGCGGCCGCAAGGATCGGAAAAACAACAAACAAGCTTAATACGAAGTCTTTTTCTTGCTTCATATTTTTAAGTGTAGCAAAAAGTCGGGGCGGCGGGACTTGAACCCACGGTCTTCAGACCCCCAGCCTGACGCTTTAGCCATCTAAGCTACGCCCCGTCTGGTAAGGCAATTTTATCAGAAGAGGTGATCGATTGCACTCGCCCATTACCCAATGTTGGTTTATTCATGTAGACCTATACTCATTCCTAGGATAACCAATGATATATAATTGACAAAATATGGATTGGATAACCGCGAGCCTGTTAATGTTTGTGACTTCTGTAATCTTTTACCTTTTAGCCCGAAAGGCGTCTCTTATTAGGCTTCCGACGGAATTCATTAATTTGTCATCGTCTTCCGTGGCTATCGTTCTATATCTTCTGGTGGCTTATGTGGAAGGGACGGGTTTGGCGATTAGTAGCCAGGGCTTACTGATCGTATTCTTGTTATCTATTTTCGGTAGCTATCTCCCAAATGTTGCCTCTTTTAACAGCATCAAATACGCACCCAATCCGGGTTACAGCTTAATGATCTCCAAAAGCTACGTTGTGTTCACGACATTGGTTGCCGTATTTCTTTTCAAATCACCCCTAACAGTTAAGTCTATTATTGCGATTTTATTGATCGTCGGATTCTCGATTCTCATAATGGTCGGTAAGGCAAAACCTCATAAGCTTTACAGCTCAACGTGGTTACCTCTGGCTTTCATAGCATTTTTTGGATGGGGAATTCTGTCAATCGGATCAAAATATATGCTCACAATTGGCGTAACCGTTCCCCAAAGGCTCGTTTACCTTTCAGTCTTTATAACCGCATATGCTTTGGGGGAAATATTTGCCAGAAAAACCAAGATAAAGAACTTTACGCTCTCGACTTTTGTATTGATGATATTTATCGGAGTGTTCTTTGCGGCTTTTAATTATTTTATGCTCGTAGCTTTGGACAAAGCCCCGAATATCGGATACGTAAATGCCATAAATGCCAGTTCGATATCGGTCCTGACTGTCTTTGCGACCCTCATTTTTAAAGACGAGTTTTCTATAAGAAAGTTTATTGGAATTATGGGAGTGATTGCCGGCCTGGTATTTCTTCTTATATAATTTTAGGCTTTCTTTGGCTCGGCGGTAAGGAATCTACCCGCTTCGCGAACAAGCCCGATAGCGCCACCTATCAAACCTCCCCATAAAGCTCCGGTTGCAGCAACACTAAGAATTGTGTTTATAAGCAAGGCGGGAATACCAAGTAAAAGGGCTCCTTCAATACCCAACAAGGCGACCGCCCCGATGACGGCTCCTTTTTTAAGTGAGTTCCAGACTCCAGGCTCTTTTCTTTCTGCCATATGCCCTATAGTATATCATAAACGATCTCCAATGCAAGTTATTTAGATTGATACAAGGTGATATAATTGGGCTATGATCCGCTTCAAAAATATCCTCAAAAACCTCTATTTAATTTTGAAAATGGCCTGGGAGGAAGACAAGGTCCTTTTCGCCGGATATTTCCTTACTTCGTTTATATCGGTTATTCTTTTGTTTCTTGTCTATTTCTTCTACAAACTTATGATCGACCAGGTATTTGCCGACATAGCGACAAGCCCTTCAAGTATTCTTTTTCTGGTTATTATCGGATACCTTCTGGTCGAATACCTGAGCCGATTTGTTACCTCGACGCTGAACGCCTTTTATTTTGAATTTCTTCTTCGGGCGAAATTCCAGAACGTGCTTGCCCGCCGATTTATGGAAAAGTTGGCAATGCTTGACTTTGCCAATCTAGAGGACGGGACGGTCCGCAACCTCATAGCTAAAGTGTCCGATACCTTTACCTGGCGGATACATGCCAACCTGCAGATGGTCAACTATATTATTTACAATATAGCAGCCATATTGATGTCCTTCGCGATTGCTTATCAGTTTGGTTATGGATACTTTATCCTGCTTTTCATTTTCGCCGCCCCCCTTTATTTCATTAGAGCGAAATTCGGCAACATTCAATGGTCTATCTATTCCTCCCAGTCGGACAAGATTAACTATTTATGGTACCTACGGTATCTTTTTACCGAATTCCCGACACTTTCTGAAATTAAGATGTACGGTCTTAAAGATTATTTCTTGAACAAAGCCAAAAAGCTTCAGGACGAGATTGTTGATAGATATAAAAAGCCCATAATCAGGCAGGCGCTTATATCGTCTGGGGTTTCCCTTGTTTTGCCCGTTATTATATTTTTTGCCGTCAAGGATTTTACCGGCGGAGTATTCGCAAAAAAACATTCGCTTGGAGATTTTACTTTTTTTTTGAACACCCTTTATACCTTTGTTGGCCAGATTTCTAATCTCTTGGTCAACTTCGGTGTCATTTACGAAAACAACCTTTATGTCGAAGATTATTTCAATCTCCAAGGACTAGAGAACAAGATTAAAGAAAAGAAAATGGCCGGCCGAATATTAAAAGGACCTAGGGAAATAAGGTTTTCGGGCGTCTCTTTTTCCTACCCTGGTTCCGATAGTCTAGTATTGAACAATATCAACCTGACGATTAAAAAAGGCGAAGATATTGCCATCGTTGGACACAACGGTGCCGGTAAGACCACCCTAATTAAACTACTTCTTAGATTCTACGACCCGACTGAAGGTAAAATCTTGGTAGACGGCAAAGACCTGAGAACCTTAAACACCAACGACTGGTATAAACAGCTAAGCGTCCTTTTCCAAGATTTTGCTAAATACAATCTGACCCTAAAGGAGAATATCCAGTTCGGATCGGTCTCAAGCAAAAAAAGCGTCAAAGAATTTTTGAAACAAGCCCAAGGAGATGATGTTCTAAAGATTAAAAAAGGCGTTGAACAGGTGTTGGGTAGCTGGTTTGAGGACGGCGAGGAGATTTCAATCGGTCAATGGCAGAAGGTAGCAATCGCCCGCGCTCTTTATAGGAATGCTCCACTCCTAATTCTTGATGAACCAACTTCAAACATTGATCCCCAGGCGGAATACGATATTTTCAACAACTTAAAATCCCTCTATAAGAAAAGGAATTTAATTTTTATCTCCCACCGTTTTTCAACCGTGAGGATGGCTGACAAGATTTACGTATTAGACAAGGGCAAGCTTGTTGAGGAAGGTAGTCACCAGGAATTATTCAATTCAAAAGGTCTTTACCGGAAGTTTTTTGATATCCAAAAAAAAGGTTATGAATAAAAGAACCGGCATAATATTTTTAATATTTGCGATTTTTAAAGCTTTGGGATTGTTTTTCATCTCTTTAACACCCAGGATCATACCTTTTTTGGGGTTCTTTCCATATAAGGACCAATTGGACAAATTCAGGATGCCTTACTGGATAAGCGCACTTGGCAATTTCGATGGCATCCATTATTTATTGATCGCAAAAAACGGTTACGTTCAATATGAGCAAGCTTTCTTCCCGCTCTACCCTCTTCTTATACGGTATTTAACGCCTGTTTTCGGCAACGGACTGGTCGCCGGACTTATCATATCCAATGGATTCTTTTTGTTAGGTTTGATAATAATAGACAAGCTTTACGGATCGAAAAAAGATTACTGGTTGATACTGCTTATCTTCTCATTCCCAACGGCTTTTTTCTTTGGGGCCGTCTATAACGAGGGACTATTCTTTTTGCTTTTTTTGGCGTCCATTTATTTTCTAAAAAGAAAAAACTATTTGGCATCCGTCGTATTTGCCTTTTTTGCTTCACTGACAAGACTTATCGGGGTATTTTTAGTAATCCCTATGTTTATTAACTGGTGGTTTAAGGACAGATCGAGAGGGGCATTTATAGCATTCTTGGCTCCAATAATAGGTCTGTCTGTTTATTCTTTATACCTTTTAAAGACAACCGGTGATCCTTTTTACTTTTTATCCTCTCAACCGGCTTTCGGAGCTAACCGATCCGACCATTTAATCCTTCTTCCCCAAGTTTACTGGAGATATTTCAAAATATTTATTACCGCCAACTGGGATTTTAGATATTTTGTTTCAGTAATTGAATTTATCTTTTTCAACTTCGTGCTCGCCATATTGGCGCTGGATTTCTTTAAGCACGTAAAGTTTAAAAAAAAATTCAAGCTAGAAATTGTAGACTTTGATCGCTTGGGCTTAAATTTGTTTTCGATATCCAACATCCTTCTCCCGACGTTAACCGGGACTTTATCCTCAATCCCCCGCTATTCGCTAATGTCCATTTCCTTTTTCATTTATCTTACGGAAATTAAGAACCAATCGATTAAAATAATTCTTGCCCTTATTTTTGTAGTTTTCCATATAGTTTTATTGGCATTTTTTGCCCAAGGGTATTTTATTTCATGAACAAGATCCCTATTTTCGAGAAAGCTAGGTCTCAAAATATCAGGTTCGGAAACAGCGAGGGAAGACCGCCCGAGGCTTTATTTTTTATCTTTCTGTTTGTAATAGCCGCATTTTTTATTGTCCTCGGTTTAAGACTATTCCAACTTACGGTCGTCAAAGGTGAGTATTTCAGAAACCTTTCAGATGAAAACCGAATAAGGGAGATTGTCATTGAGGCGCCCCGCGGAAAAATAACAGACCGGAAAGGGTTTATAGTTGCCAAAAGTGAGGCTCCGAATGTCGATGAGACAAACCAGAGGATCGACTCAAAAAGAATCTATTTCGAGCCCGAAGCAATCGCCCACCTTGTCGGATACCGTCAAATGGCTGACCCCAAAGACATTGTTGACGATAATTGTCTTTACAAACTTAAGGCCGGTGACAAGATAGGCAAGAAAGGGGTTGAAAAAATCTTTGAATGTGATCTCCGGGGTGTAGCTGGTAAAAAACTCATAGAGGTTGATGCCCTGGGAAAATTTCTGAAAACCTTAAACGTCATTCCTCCAACCCCCGGACGAGATATCGCTCTCGCTTTTGACCTTGATCTACAAAAAAAAGCCGTTGAACTTCTTCAGGGAAAAAAAGGGGTCATTATCGCCAACGATCCATCAACCGGAGAAGTATTAACTCTCGTCTCATCCCCATCATATAATATTCAAGATTTTGAAAACCAGAATTCTATTAACATCGAAAGATATCTTCACGACAAGGAACAACCTCTCTTTAACCGGGCAACCGAAGGCATTTATGCCCCCGGTTCTATATTTAAACTCGCAATTGCAACGGCCGCTCTTGAAGAAAAAGCGGTCACCGAAAAAACGGAATTCGAGGATACGGGAGTCGTCACCGCCGGCACTCTCAAGTTCGGCAACTGGTACTTTTTGGAACACGGAAAAACCGATGGAATGGTTAATCTTGTCAAAGCTCTCCAAAGATCAAACGATATATATTTCTATCTGGCTGGTGAAAAAACTGGGGAGGATAAAATCAAAAAATGGTCCGAAATATTAGGATATGGTAAAAAAACCGGTATTGGTTTAAATGAAGAAGTTGGCGTTATCCCTAACCCTTTTTGGAAAGAAACTAATATCGGAGATCGCTGGTATACCGGAGACACATATAACTTATCAATCGGCCAAGGATACGTCTCAACTACACCCATTCAAACCCTGATTGTGACTAATGTATTTGCCAACGGTGGATATCTTTGCCAACCCAAACTCTTGAAGGACGCTTCCCCCAACTGCAAAAAACTCCCAGTTTCCCAAAAAACTTTAGACTCGGTAAATGAAGGAATGAGGCAGGTCTGTTCGACCGGTGGCACCGGTTGGCCACTTTTTGACTTTAAGGCTAAAAAAAACAATAAAGAAGAGGCAATTGTGACGGCCTGCAAAACTGGAACCGCCGAGTCTCATTCTGAATCGGGCAAGCCCCACGCCTGGATAACCGTCTATGCTCCATACGAAAAGCCAGAAATTGCATTGACTGTGCTGGTTGAGGAGGGTGGACAAGGATCAGATGTGGCGGGACCAATCGCCCGGGACTTATTAAAAGCATATTTTGAAAGAAGCCAATAGGTTTAGAATTTCTCGAAGTGAATATTTTCCTTCGCAACATTCTTAGCCAATAACCCCACCCTTAAAGATTCGACAACGCTTCTCCCTCCACATAAATAAAACTCGATTTGGTTAAGCTCGTCTTCACCCATGCTCCCGAATCGTTTTTCAAAACAAGTATCAACGTGTCCAAGATCAAAGTACTTTCTGTCCGCCTCGGGGACTACGTCAAGAGTTTTTTCCCTAGATAGACAGATTTTGGGGTTGAATACTTTGATTTCGTCATATAAATATATCCCTTCAAAAGTTTTTAATCCCCAAAACAATTCGTAGTTATCCATCCCATCCAAAAGCATCGACCTGACCGGAGCAATACCCGTCCCGGTCACCAAGAATATTTTCTTTCTAAGCAAATTGTTCACAATAAAAACGCCACCAGGGCCAGTAAATTGAACCTCCTGTCCGATCGAAAGATTATCAAGATAAGTCGATCCCAAGCCATTGGGAATAATCTCAACTACCAACTCGAGTTTGCTTCTCGCTTTCGGGGAAGAAGCCACTGAATAAAGTCTAGAGACAAATCCGGTATCTTTTGGAACTTTTAGCATTAGGTACTGTCCGGCTATAAAATCCAATTCCTGAGGCTCAACAAGATCAAAATAGAAAATGTATACATTATTAACCAATAATTTTTTTTCTGTCAATTTGGTTTTGTAAGTCGTCAGCATATGGGGTTAAAGTCTTGCGCGTTGTGTTACTTCTGCCTCAACTAATTCACGGGGGCGTCCAAATTTTAATCTAGACAATTGAATGATGGCGGCAGCCACTTTTTCGTTGGCCCCGGCTTTAAATTTTTTGAGGTCCTTGGTCATATCGACCGAAAAAGGAGGAACCGGCTCGTTGTCGACGATAGTTTTCATATAGGCATGAAATCTTTCTATGTTGATAAGATCGGTTTCTCCGAAAATCGGCTGATACTCTCTTTGAAGATACGAAGCGTCAGTGACGCCGACCCTGAATGAGATCAATGAACCGACGTTTCCGAAAACGGCGTTTTTTACCTCTTCATCCATCTGTCCGATAAACTGGTTGGCAACCGTCAGATTGAGATGGTACTTTCTCGCCTCGGACAATATGGTAGCAAAATCCGGCGTGGCGAAGTTCTGGAACTCGTCTACATACAGGAAAAAATCGCGCCGCTTCTCTTCGGGTATCTCCTGTCGACTCATTGCTGCAACAAGAATCTTCGGAATTAGAACCAACCCTAGAAATGACGAGTTTTCTTCCCCTAGCTTTCCCTTTGACAGGTTAATGAGCAAGATCTTTCCTTCGTCCATCACCCTCCTGAAGTCAAAAGCGGACTGGGACTGGCCAATGATATTGCGCATTGTCTTGTTGGTAACAAAACGGCCGAATTTCGAAACAATGTAGTCAAGGACCTCTGATTTATGAAAGTCCGAGGTTTGGGCGATCTGGTCAGTCCAGTAGCGTCTTACAATCGGATCTTGGACTTTGGGCAACAGTTCTTGGACGTATTTGGGGTCGGTCAGAACCCGGACAATCTCAACAAAAGTTGTACCAGGATCACTCATGACCGTCAACATGGCGTTTCTGACGGCGTGTTCGAACCGAGGCCCGATGATCCCGGTTCTTTGGGGATCATAAAGCTTGTACATCAAATTGATGATTGACGTCGATATAAAATGTTTTTGGTCTTCATTCTTTGCCTCAAGAAGATTCAAACCCATCGGGCGCTCGGAGTCTGACGGGTCAAAATATATAACGTCTTCTGCCCGCGAGGCTGGTACATATTTGATGATGTTGTCGATAAGGTCTCCGTGGGGATCGATGACACAGACACCGTGACCCGCCTTAATATCCTGAATCGCCATGTCTTGAAGAAGAACCGACTTACCGACACCGGTTTTCCCGATTATATAAACGTGGCGCCTTCTGTCTTCATAACCAATCCTTACCGGCCTTTTAACGCCTCGGTAATAACCGGTTCCTATAAAGGTACCCTCATCTGAGGACACTTCAGATGAAACCGGAGCAGTTTTGGCCTTGAGCCACTGAATATGGGGAGTCTCGACGGTTTTATTGGGAAAATGAAAAATGGTCGCCAATTCATCTGACGTCAGGATCGAAACCGATTTGTAATACGGAATGTTTATAACAGGAAAAAACTTGTATATGAAGTCTATCATGAAGCTCGCCTTAAACATTGTTTTTGAGCCTGTAAAACTGTTGAGGTCGGAATTGAACTGGCCAAAAGCTGTTTTGATGTTTCTTAAGTGAGCATTGGCCATATCCGGCGTTGTTGAGGAAACTACAAATCGTATCGTCGTCTCAAACCCCTGCTTCATACACTTATCATCAATCCTTTCCAGCACTTTGGGATCGGTCTTGAAAGTGGCTTTTTCTGGATTGGCTTCATTTTTTTTGGTGGAAGACACATAGGACTTGCCGGCAGACTTCCATTTGCCGTCGGCTGGACGAATTAAAAGCTGAATAATAGCACCTTCACCTTGGCTCATTTTGGAAAGAGCCGACGTCAATGACGCCAAGGAGTCGGTTGCTAGGTCCTTATATAAACGGACAGGCATATATGAAGTATCTTTCGTGACAACCGAACCGAAAGCAACCTTGCCATTCTCAGAAAAAATATTAGGTTCCTCAACGCGTCTAATATCGCAGGTTGGATAGTATCCATAAATAGTTTTTTCGACTAAGTCGATGATTCGGGCAGGTGCCGAAACATAGAATCTTATGTCTGAGGGCTTTCCTACTATCTCAAAGGAGATAACGTCATCAACTTCAAGAAATGAAAACATTCCGGACTTTTTGAGACTTGAGAATGACGCAAACATTTGTTCGGCTGCGTCTATTTTTATTTCATTGTCTTTTGGCATCCTCACTTCGAGGGTAAGCATTTCGAGCGAGATTTCCTCTCTCTTTTTAAGGCGAAAATAGATGACGATGAGGTATATTAAAACAAAGGTCAACCCAGCAGCGGCGATAGCGGCAACTGCCGCCAATAGTATCGTAATCAACCTGTCTAAAAATATCTGATAATCGATCGTCTCCATATTAAAGGGTATATAAAAAGTATATAATAATTCCATACGGAAATGACCCATAATCCCCTATGTTAAAAAAACTTTTGAAAACCCATAAAATTAGCGCTTTCCAGATTAAGGCTTTTTTTTTCTTCTTTATGACGATTTTCCTGATTTTCAACATCGCTTCATCACAAATAATCTCACCAACATACTACAACCTTATTGAGGGTGGTAGAAAAAATGCCGCGGCATACCTCAAAAAAATTAGAGGTTTACCTGTATTTGAAAACGAACTGGAAAGGCATAAGAAAATTTACGGTGAGTCCATTATTAAAGACGTTTATGAAGAAGAAAATGCCGTTGAACAAAAGATAAAAAACTTTGAACGGATTCTTGATAAAAATGCCTATTCACGGGATATTTTATACAGTTTATATTTGCTGAATGTTGAAAAAGGTGACGAAAAATCCGCCGCCGAATATTTGGATCGAGTCAGGCAAATTGACCCGATTTTTTGATATTATTATCCTATGTTAAAACAAGCTCATTTATATATAAAAGGTGACGTCATCGGGGTGGGCTTCAGAGCTTGGACAAAAATTCAGGCCAAAGTCATCGGTGTCACCGGTTGGGTAAGGAATAACCACGAAAGGCCGGATATCTTTGGTTCCGGAGCCGGGGTCGAAGCGCAGATTCAGGGAGACGAAGAAAAAGTTAACTCGATAATCGAGATTATTAAAAAAGGTTCTCCTGTGTCACGAGTTACCGATGTTGAGGTTATGTGGATTGAGCCTAGAGAAGTGCTCGAAGGGTTTGAGATCAAAAAATGACCTTGCATAGAATAATTTTTTTGCTAAAATGTTAACTTACTAATATGGTAAACAAATCTTTATCAATCTTTTTTGTCCTTATTAATCCGTCCAGGCGGAAGGCTTAATTGATATTTAAAGATTAAGACCCCGCCGAAAGGCGGGTTTTTTAATTTATGGAATATAAGCAACCGAATATGAGAACAAAAAACAATCAATCGCTCTTTATTATTGTCCTTTTTACCCTTAACTGGGCGGGCAATGATTAAAAATTAAAAATTTTAAATCAAACCCGCCGAAAGGCGGGTTTTTTAGTTTAAGGAGAAAATATGGCAACCGAATCGTCATCAAGCTTGCAGATGGTCAGGATAGGACGCGATAATATTTTGAACCGTTTGGGACCAACGTTAAATCAGTTAAAAGTTGGTGTCTTTGATCATAGGGATTTGGCCATGCAGAGGTCGACCCCCTTAAGTATTGTTGAAAACTCTCAACCAAAAAAGGATGTTCAAATTGTAACTCCTTACGATGCTAGGCTCATAAACGGGTTGGTGCCTTCTTCACTAATGCTGCCATTTGATTACCCTGCTCGGATATCGAGCATATCAAAGTCTCTTTTCGAGGGGCAGGAAATGAGAGGTTTTGATAATCCTGACGTTGTTACGGCCACCATAATCCAGGCTTGTAAAGATCCCGAATCAATTAAAGAATGGGAAATGCGGGTTGGATACGGCGGAAATGGTGAAATATCTCCAAGATTTCTTGCTTATGTAGTGCCGCTTCTGTCGATGGCCAGAAGATTCAAGAAAAATGGTCTACCAACACCTAAGTTAACGGTCTTTAATGGAGTTAATGCCGCAATTGCACTCAATCACGACGGCGACGCTACAGCCCGTGAGAGGTTGAGTAATGTACGGGAGATGACCCACCGGTTAGTCGATGCCTTCATCTCCGAGTTCGCTCCAGATACTAATATTGTGTTTGAAAACGATCCCGAATGGAGTGATGATTATGTTAGGAAGGTTGATCAGATTGCCGAACAGATTGCCCACATGGCTGGCATATCCAGACCATTAAGGAGAATTATCTACGAGTTGGCTTCTTCTGCGGCTTCCCATGTCGAAAACCTAAATTCAAGTGAATACATGTTAAAGGTATTAAGATACATCGCCATTCATCCGTTACTTTTTAATGACATAAAAAATCCTTTTTCGCCAAATACCAGCACAACTACTTTTAATATCATCAATCAAAAGGAGACCGAGTTTGGTGCTGCTAGAAGTTTCATTCGCGACGCCCAACCGAAAGATCAACGAGGATCGAGAGTTGCAGATATAATGCTCAAGAAAATATCGCGACAGGTCCCGCCATATTATCTTATGCCTGGTGTTGACCGAAAGTTAGGACAGTGGGCATCTTATGAAGAGATGCCGGATATTCCAGATGAAATTATTCAAAGAGCGACCGATTCTACCCATCGTGCTCAACTTGAAGGTGCGCTTACGGATTGGAGCGCAATTGGTGAATATATAGATCCTCAAAATCCAGTAAACGGACTATCACAATACCATAATTTTCTAAAAAGATTTGAAGAGACTGTTTTATAAATTATCAATATATATAAATGAAAAATAACCAAAAGAGAGAGATAAAAATGCTAGAGGAGGTTGGAGATTGGGCAGTTTCGGAAACTTTGAGGCAATTAAAGAAATATTCCGGGGGTGAATTAACTTTGTCAAAGGCATCCCAGAAATTAATAAACCAGGAATTTCGTCTATTGAAAAAGGTGTTTCTCAAAAGCCTTTCGAATTCCCTGTTTATAGCCGACCGGGCTTTGAAAGGACAGAATCTAAATAGAAAACGTGTCACCTATTTCAACAAAAAAATGGGTGCTTACAAAAAAAGTGTTCTTTCTCATTATCCGCCAGCGGCTAATGCTTGGGTTTTAGATGGGTTGGTATTTTCAAGCCAGATTGCGGGTTTGAAAAAACTCGCCGGATTTACAAATGGAGACGGACACGTCATCGACGTTCTCAACTCAGCGTCGTCAGTTGCCTTGGGTGCGGAGAATCCCTGGTTAGCCAAAATGGACCGGGTGGAAAGCCATCTTGGTATCAAGGACAATATTTGTACCGCCTACCATCCTGGATTAAGACAGGGATTTGCTTTGGAACAACTCGCAAGACTCCATCCCAATAAAAAAGCCCACCAAAGCCTTGCCGTCCATTCAGAAACTTCAGGAACGGTTGTTGACTCAATTGCCATTGAGTCGGTCGTTTCTTACGCCGAGAAAAAATCTAACCACGGCATGATGAGGCGAGTTCTGGCGGTCGACGGTACTTGGGCTGGCGGATATGGATCTGCCCGGGAAGGTACCGGGTTTGGAATCGACGGACAACAGAAGAAAAAGGCCGGGAAAAATCTCTGGGTAGACCGATGTTTGCCAGCACCCGTTAAGGAACAGGCTGAGGAATTTTTGAGAATCCTTAACAAAAAGATTGACAACAATGAAGCGGCTGGGCTGTATCTTGAACCAGACATTGTTGGAGATCTTGGGATTGTTGTGGTTGACGCCGAGCTATTAAAAAAAATTGTTGTAATTATGAAAAAAAACCATTTACCGATAATCGCCGACTGCGTCCAACAATTGGGACGAACCGGAAGCTATTGGGGAGAAAATGTTGGAACTATCCTGAAAGATTACCCACTGTTGATTCTGACAACCGCCAAAAGCTCAAGTAATGGTCAACCCTTCGGGTTCACAATCATGCCCAGAGAGGTCGCCGACAGTGCCCATGCTTTAAGCCAGATAACCACCAACCAGATGAACGGACCGCTATTGAGAGCGTTGACCGTGTCAAAAATGCTGACTAATAGCAAATTTCAAAAATGGCTTAAAAAGAAATCAGACGCTATGGAGAGAATCGCGCTTGAATACGGTCTTCGTCCTGGGTATGTGGGATTACGAGGCAAGCACCTCAACCGAGGTGTTTATATGGGTGATAACGAACTGGTCAAACTCGCTCAAATTGCCCTCTTGGTAGAAGATGGTATACTGGTTGGAGCCGTTCCTGAGGCCATAAGATACCAACCAATGCTTTTGGAATATTCGGAAACCAACGAAAAAGTTGCCCACACGATATTCAGGAAAGTAAAAAAAATTATGAACGGCGAAGCGTCTATAGAGGTCAAGAAAATTTATAATCGCATGAGGCAGGTGGCAACCGGATTGGCGCGGAAAAATACATGATTTTCACCTAAAGATCCTAAAGTGAGTGGTCATTGTTGTGTGGACGCTATCGTTAGGGCCGGCTTTTTGCCGTCCGATAGATTTGAGGGTTGAGATGAGCGTATGGGCAACCGCGTTGAAAAAAAGTGTCAATTTCCGTTTTGAGCTTTTTAGTGTTTCAATAAATTGTAGTTTTCTATGTTTTTCCATAATAAAATTATACCAGTCATTGGTAACTTAATAAATAACATTTAGATTGTGTTTACAGCATAATCGTATATAATACCAACTATGTCAGTAGAGCAAAAAGTCGCCTCATTACAGAAGGCTTTTCCGTCTGCCGAAGTCCGCAAGGTTGGGCATCGTCTCCTTGTAAGACACCAACTTGAAGTTGGGCCACAGATTTCTGACAATGCCGCTCCCCGACTACTTAGAGATATTTCCCAATTGGGCGGATCACCTGACCTCATATTAACAACCGACCGATTGAAAAGCAGAAGAAGGGTTGACCCATCAGACCAGATAGAAAGGGTCTTCTATACTTCTATAAGGGCAAAGGATGGAACCGTCCACCAAATAAGGTCAACCGAGTCTTTCCAAGAAAATATCAAATATGTTGCCGACACAACGCTTGATAACCAATCAGTCAGATTGGTCAATGGATTCATTGAGGTCGATGAAAAAAACATTCACTACGTCCTAACTCCTCGCGAGGAGCCCACAGAGAAAAAGTCATCAATCACAATCTGGAAAGAGCTTGTCAGGAAATTGGTTGCCGATATGAAAATATCCGACAGAATCTTGTTGATATTATCATCAACTGAAAACGACGCTGACAATAGTATTATTACTGCCTCATATCTTGATGAAAGCATTTCAATCGTCCTTGATAAAACTTCGTCCGAAAGTTTGGTAAATTCTTTTGAAGAACCAAGTATTATGCAATATGTAGACCTAAGAGATCTTCAAGGACTCCCTAAATCCGTAAGCAAACCTTTGGCGGATTTCTAAGTGGACCTACGGGGAATTGAACCCCGCTCTTGTCTATGCCATAGACACGTTTTACCGATAAACTATAGGCCCTACATATACTCTAAATCACCCTATCTATTATAGCATCTGCTAGAAAAATAAGCTCCAATTGTACTTCTTTATTAAAGTAGTGATAAGTCGATGGATCAAATTCTTAAATGATAAAATATCATAGTGATATTTAAAGACAGAGTTGACGCCGGCAAAAAACTCGGCCAAATGCTCAAGGGAAAGTACAAGAAGGCGGCTGTCTTTTCTCTTCTTCGGGGTGGTGCCATCGTGGGTAATGAAGTGGCTAAGATTTTGGAATCTCCCCACTATTCATTACCCGTTGCAAAAATTTCTTCACCCATCCAACCGGAGCTGGCGCTCGGAGCTTTATGTTTTGACGAAGTGTTCTTGGACAAAAATATTATCGGATCATTCAGCTTCAGCCGTCCGGTAATCGTCAACCGAATCAATTTGGCACGGGAAAAATTCCAGTCATACTTAAGGCGGTTTAAGATAAAAAAATCCAACTTCTTAAAAATTAAAATGCGGGTTGCTGTTTTGGTCGACGATGGTATCGCAACCGGAGCCACTATGAGGGCGGGCGCCCTTTTTGTCAAAACATTGAGCCCTGAGAAGATCGTTGCCGCCGTACCGGTTGCGCCTGCAGATTTTTCAAGCGTCGGATTTGACGAAGCGGTTATTTACCATCAGGATCCTCAAATGTCGGCGATATCCCGCTTTTACAAAGATTTCTCGCAACTTGAAGACAAAGACGTAAAAAGACTTCTCAAATGATCGGACCGTCTGGTGATTTGCACTGCAAATAAGTTATACTAAATTTATGGAGCAGCATCCTATTCCAAGACAAATAACTTCTTTCGAATTCAAGCTCGTCGGTTTCCTGACGATCAAGCAGTTCATTTACCTTATTGTATTTGTAGGTATGGGTTTTGTTGTTTATTTGATTTTTCCCATACCGATCTTAAATATCCTGCTGGCGATTATTACCGTAGGGGCCGGTGGAGCATTTGCCTTTTTGCCCGTAAACGATCGACCTCTTGATGTTTGGGTAAGAAATCTTATCAAACGCTTAATGTCGCCAACCCAATATAAATTTAAGAAAAACAACCCACCTCCTGCCTTTTTAAAAAATATGCCGACGGCTGCCGGCAATCAGGTAACGTCTCATATCGAATCGCAGAAGAAACTCAATAATTATCTCGGCGGAAAAAACGCTACACCTGTAAATCCCAAGAAGCAGTCCATTAATAACCTTATGTCAAATTCCCTGTCGGCTCTGTCCGGGAATAAACCAAAGCCCCAAGCCACCCATTCCCAAGACCAAGAAACACCGAAGGCAGCTCCACCCCGACCAAATATACCCAAAAAACCATTTTTCACCGGTATCATAAAAAACCACAAACAAACTCCTCTTTACGGCATTCTTATTTACGTTAAGAATGAAGGAAAAGACGCGCCGTTGAGAATTCTTAAGACAAACGTTAATGGTGTTTTCGCCACCTTCAATCCCTTGCCTAAGGGTGACTATTTATTCGAGATGAAAGATCCTCAGGGGGTATACTTATTTGATACAATGAAAGTAACGATAGCGGATTCCAATCCCCATCCTTTTGAAGTTGTTTCCAATGAGCTCATATGACAAACCAAAAACCGACTTCCCCAATTAAGGCTTCAACACAATCTTTTATAGAGATTGAGGAGATCAAAGACGATGTTGTTTTAATGAAAGATTTTTCGGCATCGACAGTCGTTGAGGTATCTGCTGTTAATTTCTGGCTCCTATCATCAGAAGAGCAAACTTCGATGATATATTCATATGCCGGACTCTTAAATTCTCTCTCCTTCCCTATACAAATTCTGGTTGTTTCAAAAAGAATGGATGTTTCTGCCTATTTAGATTACCTTGACGACAAAATAAACAAAACGGCAACCGACCTAATGAAGACGCGACTCGGCGGGTATCGAGAGTTCATCAAAAATATCGTCAAGAAAAACACAGTACTGGAAAAAAGATTCTTCTTCGTTGTTCCTTTTTCACCACTTGAACTTGGAGTCTCAGGCGCCTCACCCGGATCTTTGAATAAAGAATACGTTATAAGTCGAGCAAAGACTTCCCTTTACCCAAAAAGAGATAATTTAATGAGGCTTTTGAGTAAGATCGGACTTAAAGGGACAGCACTTTATTCCCAAGAGCTATCGGAGTTGTTTTATAACTTGTATAACCCATCTTCGACCGGTCGCCGCATGGCTCCGGTTGAAAGTTACACCGATGTGGTTATGACCCAGGGATAATAATATGAATATATTTGATTTACTGAAACCGCCCTCTTCCCAATCATCCTCATCGGCCACAAGCAACAAGATGGCCGAAACAATCGCCCGAGGCACAGTTTCGGTGAAGGATCTGGTTGCCCCCTCGTATATTGAGGTCGACTTTAATCACCTCAAAATCGACGACCGTTATTACCGGACTTTTTATGTTGTTGGTTATCCCCGTTACGTATCGGCAAACTGGCTCTATTCCCTTATAACCTTCGACCACCCCCTATATATTTCTATGTATATTTATCCGACCGAATCAAAAAATGTCCTAGAAGATCTTAAAAGAAAGATTGCCGAAATGGAGGCGACTATTGAAGGGGATATAAAGGCTGGACGGGTTGTCGACCCGACAATCCAAGTGGCCCTTGATGACGCCCTTGCCCTTCAGGCGGAACTTGCCAAAGGAGCGGAAAGGTTCTTTCAGTTTGGATTATATATAACAATTCCCGCAGAATCTCTTGAAGAGTTAAATAGAATAACCAAGGAGGTTGACTCGGTCCTATCCTCTCTTCTTATTGTCGGCCGTCAGGCAACCCTTGAAATGGAAGAAGGTTTCAAATCAACTCTTCCCTTGTTTTATGACAGGCTTGCGGTCTGGCGCAATATGGATACGACATCTTTAGCCACCACTTTTCCTTTCGCAACTGCATCCCTTACCCGCAATGAGGGAATTCTCTATGGAATAAACGAACACGACGGGTCGCTTATTATATTTGACAGGTTTACTTTGGAAAACGCCAACTCGGTCATCCTGGGTAAATCGGGAGGAGGAAAGAGCTTTTTGGTGAAACTTGAGACCTTAAGACTCCTCACTATGGGAACCGATGTTATTATTATCGATCCTGAGAACGAGTACGAAAAATTGACCCAGTCGATGGGTGGTGAGTTTGTGGTTTTTTCAGGGACCTCCCAATACAAAATGAATCCGTTTGACCTCGTTGTTGAAGGCGCCACACCAGATGAATTGTCAAACAAGATTCTCGACCTCCATTCTCTAATGCGCGTCATTATGGGTGACCTAACCCCGTCCCAAGACGCATTGTTGGACCGCGCCCTTGTTTTAACATACAAAGAAAAGGGCATCACTCAAGACCCGGAGACATTTAAAAACGAACCGCCCTTACTTGAAGATCTATATAAAATATTTCTGGGTATGGAAACCCAAGAATCAAAGGAGTTGGCCGATCGATTGGAAAAGTTTGTCCAGGGTTCAGCCGCCGGAATTTTTAACCAGAAGTCTAATTTCGACATCAAAAATCCCTTTACGGTTTTCGGAATCAGAGACCTTGAAGAAAACATGAGGCCGGTTGCCATGTATATCGTTCTTGATTATATTTGGAACCGGGTCAGGCGTGACCCGAAAAGACGCGTCTTAATTGTTGATGAAGCTTGGTATCTGATTAAACAAAAGGACTCTGGAGCCTACCTTCACTCTTTTGCCAAGCGGGCAAGAAAATACAAACTTGGACTAACTACAATCACCCAGGACGTTGAAGACTTTTTAGCAACCGAAGAAGGGAAGGCCATCATCACCAACTCGTCTCTTCAGATTATCCTAAAGCAATCAACTGCCGCAGTCGAACTTATCGCTAAAACATTTTTCTTGACGGGAGGAGAAAAACACTTCCTGCTTTCAGCTGGTGTCGGAGAGGGGTTGTTCTTTGCCGGACATTCACATGTTGGATTTAAAGTTGTCGCATCTGAGGAAGAAAAAGGACTGATTGAATAAGTAGACTCAGATTTAAAAGTTATCGATACATGACTGGTTTTTCTTTTTGAGGGAGAACCAGACTCATTCTTCTTTCTTTTTCGTTAACACGCTCGATGAAGGCCTTTATTTTTTGCCCGGTCTTAAACTCTTCGCTTCCTGTAAGTTTTGAGACGTGAATCAAACCTTCTATTCCTGGCGCCAATCGTACAAAATATCCGTATTTTTCCTTTCGAACAACCTCTCCATCAACTTCCTTGTCTTTAGGATACTTCGCCTCAATGTCCTTCCAGGGGTCGGGAGTCAACCTCTTCAAGGATAGGTTTAATTTTAAGTCAACTGGGTTTTTCTCAACAACGTAGACGTCAATCGTTTCGCCAACCGTAACATAAGATGCGGCCGATGAAATCTTCTCCCAAGAGATTTCCGAGATGTGGATCAAACCTTCAACACCCTCAACCTCACAGAAGACTCCAAACTCCGAAGCTCCGAGAACCTTAGCCTTATATGTCTCACCGTCTTTGATGGCATCAAACTTCTTTTTTAGGTCTTTCTGGGAAATCTTGAGAACCGAGGCCTTTTGAGAAACGACCAATCGGTTTTTTTCCTTGTCAACTTCAAGTATTTTTACTTTAATCTTCTGTCCTGTAAGCTTTTCCGGGCTTGAAATGAAAGGTTCGGTTAACTGAATTTTAGGAATGACACCTCGAATACCCATGAAGTCTATAAAAACACCGCCTTTACCGTAATCGCCACAGAAGACTTCTATTTCCTCTTCCTTCTCCTTCTTTTCGGCCAATATCTCCCACTTACCCTTCTCAAAGAATTTTCTTAAAGATACGACCGGGAAACCGTTTTTAGACTCTTCAGAGATGACTCGTGCTTGGATCTTGTCTCCAACCTTGAGGTAAGGTAGGTATGTTGAGACTTCTTTAATTTCAAGCTCTCCTAAAATAGCATGGGCCTTGCCTCCGACGTCAAAAACGATGCCTTTTTTCGAAAGAGAAACGATTTTAGCCTCGACTTCTTTACCCTTTTTCAACAGACTGGGCCTTTGTTTTTTAAGCAAGGCGTCCATTGGGTTTGCTGAAGTTGTTTTAGTAGTGGTTTTTTCAATTTTTTTCGCCATCTGTAGGTTCTCTCCTTTGCCCCGCTTTCTTGCGGGCTAGACTTAATAATATATCAAATGGGGCTTCATTTCGCAAGGGATTAATTACCACACAATTCCCCTCTCTTATTTAAATGGTTGAAAATAATAACTTAATATGATATATTATAGGGCATTATGGATAACGTTTTACTTCCATCCCTGGTTGAGAGATTTATAAAATATCTCACCTCACAGGGGAAATCCACATTTACAATTGTGGCCTATAAAAAAGACCTTGAACAATTCTCAGGATATTTGACCTCTGTTGATATTCAGGACGTGCGCGAGGTCAAGAAAGAACAAATTGACGGCTTTATCAATAAGCTCATCGCGGACTCCTACACCAAAAAATCAGCATCGCGCAAACTTAATTCCATTAGAACATTCTTTAGATACCTTAAGAATGAGGGTGTTATTGAGCAAAACCCATCACTAGACGTCTCTCATCCTAAATATATACAATCTCCGCCCCGTATATTTACCAAGCTTGAATACAGGGCGCTGAGGGATTTTGCCAAGGAAGACGCAAGAACTTACGCCTTGGTTGAGATCTTGCTCCAAACCGGGATTAAGATCGGTGAGCTTGCCAACCTCAGGCTTTCTGATGTTAAGGAAGATAAATTATATATAAGACCATATGGAAAGACCCCAGGTCGAGACATTCCCCTGAATAAAGCTGTCAAAAAAGCCGTCGACGACTATGTTGGAACCCGATCTGAATCCAAAGACGACCACCTTTTCGTCACCCGCACCGGAAACTCTCTTCTCATTAGAAACATTAGGCAGATTATTTCCCGATGCTTCAGAGAAATAGGAATAGAGAACGCAACCGTTAACGATCTAAGAAACACTTTTATCGCCCACCAATTGAAAAACGGGACTTCTGTTGAATATATCGCCCGCCTGGTCGGTCACAGGAGACTATCCTCAACCGAACGCTTCCTCAACATGATCAAAGAGGTCGCCGAAAGAAAAGAAGGATTGGGCGAACTTTAATCTTCATTTTTTAAGAGTCCTTCAAAGCCAATAAACATCCCTTGATTTTTGATGTGGAATTGTTTATTATTTGTGGACAAGTTATCCACAAATATAATTTATGTCCGTCTTATCCTCTTTCTGGAACGAGTTTTTAGCAAAGCTCGAAAAAGAACAGGTCCGAATTCCCGTTCTATACTCCATTCTTAAGCACGTAAAACCCCTCGACCTGACTGATGAAAAAATTGTTGTTTCCTGTGAAAATCAAGGGGCAAAAATATTCCTAGAACAAAGAAAGGCCGAAGTTGAAAGGGAGATATTCGGCTACGTTCAAAAAAACCTAGCTATAGATTTTGTACTGGCGCCTCCCAAAAAGAAGAAACTCGACTCACCCCTACTCTCTTTCGAACCTACGCCTGAAGACCTATATACAAAGTGTGGTCTAAACCACAAATATAGCTTTGATAACTTCGCCGTATCGGGCACTAACCAGGTGGCCTACGCCGCCTCCCAAGCTGTTGTCAATAACCCCGGATCGGCCTATAACCCGCTCTTCCTTTACGGGGGAGTTGGTGTTGGGAAAACCCACCTCGCCCAGGCGGTTGCCAAAAAAATTCTTGAAGCCGACAAAAGCAAAAAGGTATATTTTTGCCCTGGAGACAACTTTACCAATGAAATGATCGAGTCGATCCGGGAGAGGACTACCGCCAAATTCAGAAGAAAATACAGATATTTGAACCTTCTTATCGTCGACGAC
This sequence comes from Candidatus Roizmanbacteria bacterium UBA6242, assembly GCA_002440905.1. Taxonomy (GTDB): domain Bacteria; phylum Patescibacteriota; class Microgenomatia; order UBA1406; family GWC2-37-13; genus GWC2-37-13. Next base: position 24,136 of record DJWA01000016.1, read on the forward strand.
ATCCAATTCATTGCGGGTAAAGAGGCGGTTCAGGAGGAGTTTTTCCATACGTTTAACTCCATAGTGTCGGCCGGAGGACAAATAATATTAACCTCCGACAGGCCTCCAACTGCCATAAAAAACCTTGAAGACAGGTTGAGGTCGCGTTTCTCTGGAGGTCTGACGGTCGACGTCCAGGAGCCGGACTTTGAACTTCGAACCGCCATCCTTCTTATTAAGGCCAAAGAGAAAAATATTGGACTGGATATCGAGGCAGCCAAGATTATTTCTGAGAGAGTTCTAGACTCGCGGGCGCTTGAAGGAGTCCTTCTTTCCATTTACGCAAAGATTTTGGGAGTAAAAGACACAATCGACCTCGACACCGTCGAATCTTTTTTTGTCCAGAAACAAGACAGCCGCTCAAAAAGAATGACTCCGTCGGATGTAATTCGCGCCGTTTGCACCTACTACAACGTCAAGCCCTCCCACATTCGGGGCGAGACTAGGGTCGAATCAGTCGTCTTGCCGCGCCAAGTAGCCATGTATCTTATACGTCGAGAGCTCAAACTCAAGCTTGTCGACACGGCCGAACAATTGAGGCGAAAGGATCACACGACCGTCCTTCATGCCGAACACAAAATATCCCAAATGATGATGAGGGATCAAAATTTTAAAAAAGAGATTGACTCAATAGTCCAAACCCTCGAGTCATCAACATGATGTCCACTCTTAATCCACAGGCAAGTTTTCGATTTTATTTTGTCTTGAAAACCCGCGTGGCTTTTTATACACTTATACACAGTCACTATTACTACTTTATTTATTAAATAAAAATGAAGATAAGCCTTTTAAAGGAAAGTTTTTTGGAGAAATTAAACCTCGCTGCCAAATTTACATCCTCAAGGCTCGTTTCCTCAAGCGTTCTTCAGGGAGTCTGTCTCGTTGGAGGAGAAAACATAATAGACCTTTACTCCACCAACCTTAATTATTATTACCACACCGTCATAAAGAACGAAGGAAGGCACGAGTTTAAGATGGTCGTTGAACCCAAGAAAATATCGGAATTCTTGAGTCTTATTTCAGAGCCGAAGATAGACCTAGAGATTGCCGATAAGAAATTAACCATAGAGTCAGGTCGGGTTAAGGGCGAGTTTCCTCTTTTTGAGTCTGGCGAGTTCCCCTTTCCACCCACCCTCACAACCGAAAAAAAGAAGATAAAAGCAGCCTTAATTAAAAAAAACCTGTCAACTATAGTTTTTTCAGCAAGTTCAGACGAAACCAGGCCAGTCTTGACGGGGATAGACTTCGTTTCAACCGGAGACGACCTAAAGCTCGTCTCAACCGATGGGTTCAGACTCTCTCTGTTGACTCTAAAGAAGGAAGAGTCTTTGCCGTCGATGATCGTGCCGGCGCCATTTTTGTCGGAGGTCGCCAAGTTGATAGACGAAGACGAAGTCTCCTTTAGCTATTCGCCTGAAGAGAAGATCTTGGCTTTTCATATAGGGAATCACGACCTTTATACCCGACTTATCGATGGGGAGTTTCCGCCTTTTGAAAAGGTGATCCCAACCGACAAGAAGACGACAGTCACAATTGATCGCGAGGAGTTTTTGAGGAACGTTAAGCTCGTTTCCATTTTCGCCAGGGAATTCTCAAGCGTGATAATTCTGAAGGTTGAAAAGGAGGGGGTGGTTTTGTTGCCTAAAACCGGAAACGACAGCGCCAACATTGTTAAGCAGGACGCGGTCGTTGAGGGAGAACCACAAAAAATAGCCTTCAACTATAAGTTTTTGGCGGACTTCTTAAGTAATAGCTCAGCCAAAAAAATAATAATAGAGCTTCTAAGGGGTGACGCTCCAGCATTATTTAAATCCGAAGGGCAGGATAATTTTATTCACATAATCATGCCTATTAGAATCCAAGAGTAATATGGATAAATATATATTAGATACAAACATATTCTTCAATATGGAGGCAGGCCTTGGACTTGGAAATAAGACGGAAGAAGTTGTCATTGAGTTGACAAAAAAAATCGTTGAGCTTAAAAAAAACAAAAAGGCTGAATTTTACATGCCACCAAAGGCGGTTGATGAATTTTTGAGTTTTTTTGAAGATAAGGGGCAGGTCTTCTTGAAAGATTTTCTCTCACAAATAACAGTTAAGTCCCCGGACAGTTCAAAAACATCATTCTCCTCATCGGTGTTTTATAAACTAATCGAAGATATTCGCCTAAGAAGTTATCGGGGGTTGACTATTGGGGAAGAGGAGATAATAAACGCCGCAAGACTTATGGCAGGGTCAGGAGACATGTCAAAAAAAGACTTTGAGATTAAAATAGGCGCGGTTGTTAAGAAGTTTAGGGACAGATATAGGAACGCCACGAGGGCGGGCTTCTTGGACAGCTTGACGGACCTTGACCTTATCGTCCTTGCGGTTGAGCAAGACGCTTACTTGGTAACAACGGACGAAGGCGTTCTTGTTTGGGGGCGAATGTTTGGGGTCAAAGAGATGCCTTCCGGAGTCTTTCGGAAACGGCTCGAAGATCTTCTTGTTTAATAGCTTCATCTTCGTCAGGAATCAAAAGAGACAAGAAATCCAGCATTTTATCAGAAAGTGTTTTTTCCGGCCTGGACTGATACATTAG